>JAWXBB010000224.1:0-19417 GCA_034439795.1 Planctomycetaceae bacterium
AACTTGTACTGCCATTGGCCATCGCGATACGTCAACGGGACGCCGGCCCGGAAGTCGACGGCCTGGACGTCGCGGTCTTCCCCCGGCAGCAGACGAACGAACGCCGCCCCTTCGACGTCGAGCTGCCAGCCGTAGGGTTCGATGCTGCGGTCGGTGCCATAGCGGACGATCCCCACCCGCCCGCCGAGGGCGCTGTCCCAGAGCATCGCGCCCCCGCTTTCCTGAAGAAAAGCGGTCGACAGCCGCGGTTCCCGTTCGCCGGCCACATAGGACTTGTACATCAAGCCATCGGGGAGCAATTGCCAGCGCCACGGGTCGTCGGCGGGAACTTGCTCGAAGACCTGCGTCGGCGGCAACGCGACCGAGGACAGGCCCATCACATCGGGAGGCGAGGCGAACCGCACCTCCGGGTCGAACGGTGGTTCGGAGGGCGGAGGCGGCACGATGGATTGGATGGAATCGAGCACCGGCGGCAGCGGCGACTGGGCGGGCGCAAGAGGAGCGAAGGGGGCACTCAGCGCCACTCCGCAAATCCACCCCGCGATCGTGGTCCATCGACGCAAGAGATATCCAACATTCACATTGCGGTTTGCGATGCGAGCCAATCCGGTTCGACATTCGCGCTGCCGGGCGAGCGTGGAGTTCTGGGAAAATCTATCCGCCCGTCCCCAACTGAGCCAGCTCGGATCGGCGCGCAGCCGCTCCGATCACACACCGGTGTTTCCACCTCTTACTTCGGAAGAATCGGGCGGGCCGGTTCAATCGCGATCTCTGACATGATCGGAAGATCGGCCGGGCGAGGGCGTGAGAGTTGCAGTTCGCCGTCCGGGAAGCTAAACTCCCACGTTCTTTCCCGGCCCGCTGCAAACTGGCGTGCCGACCGGTTTTCCCGCACTATGACTGAAGTTGCGTCGCGGGCAGGCCGAAGCGTTTCCCTGACCCAACCGGCCGATCGCCAGGCGATTCGACGCCGGGAAGTGAGTCCTGCCGTGACCATCGACAAAAGCTTGAAGCGGAAGGGTCGTCTGGCCCGCACCCGGAATGTGCTGAAGCGCGACGAGCGCATCGCGCAGATGAAAATCGACGAAAAGTGGCTGGACACGCAAAGTCCCTTTGGCTTGCCGAAGCTGCGCGTTGTCAAGCTGGTTGTGGGGAAGAAGAAGAAGAAAGCTGCGGCGGGTGAGGCGGGTAAGGACGATAAGAAAAAGGCCGCCAAGAAAAAGTAGCCCCTGTTCCGAGGTCGGAGCACCGCGGTACAACGGAATCTTGGTGTGGCGTTTGTCCCCCCCGATTCCTGCAGCGGAAGCCCGGCCCCACGAGGACTTACGACGTTCTGGCAGAACGCGCCCACGGCACTTATGTCCGATCTACGCAGTGTGGGTCTGGGGTGATTGTCGATTCACGGCTGATGACGGCGATCGGGCAGGATGCCGCTACTGACAGCGTCTGGCAGTTTGGGCTGGATTCGCTGCGCACCGATGCAGGTCGCGCATGCTCCGTTCCATCAGGCCCATCGCCGGTTACCCGCTCAAGGCCAAACTGCGCTATCAGGTCGGGCGATATCTCGCCGCCGCGCGGGACGCCGTCGGCAGCCAGCGGGCCGCGCTCGACCGCATCCTCGCCCTCAACGCGGACAGCGATTTCTCGCGCGAACGGAATCTGCGACCGGGGATGCCGCTCGCCGAGTTCCGGCAGAATGTGCCGATCGGCGACTTTGAGACGTACCGTCCCTATGTCGAACGCCTCAAACGCGGCGACACCCGCGCGCTGCTCGGTCCCCGCAACAAACTGCTGATGTTCACGCTCAGCAGCGGGACGACGGCGGAATCCAAGTTCATTCCGATCACCAATGAATTCCTGAAGGACTACCGTCGCGGTTGGTCGATGTGGGGCATCCGCGCGTTCGATGCCCATCCGTCGATTCACCGTCTCGACATCGTCCAGCTCAGCAGCGATTACGACCAGTTCCGCACCGAGGGAGGCACCCCCTGCGGCAACATCAGCGGACTGGTGGGGGCGATGCAGTCGCCGCTCGTCCGCGGTATGTACACGGTGCCGCTCGAAGTCGCCAAG
Organism: Planctomycetaceae bacterium; assembly: GCA_034439795.1. Lineage (GTDB taxonomy): Bacteria > Planctomycetota > Planctomycetia > Planctomycetales > Planctomycetaceae > DSVQ01. The sequence goes on from JAWXBB010000224.1 coordinate 2,074, forward strand.
ATCGGCGATCCCGAGGCGAAGTATTACACGGCGCTGCGGTTGTCGATCGCCAACAAGCACGTCGGCGTAGTGATGACCGCCAACCCCAGCACGCTCGTGCATCTCGGCAAGATGGTGGACCGCGACCGCGAACGGCTGATTCGAGACATCGCCGACGGCACACTCGCCGTGCGCGACAACCTGCCGGAATCGGTGCGGACCGCGCTCGTGCGCCGTTGTCGCAAAGATCCGCGCCGCGCGCGGGAACTGGAGCAGTTGGTCGAACAGCATGGGCGGCTCGCTCCGGAGCATGTCTGGCCCGAACTGGCGATGGTCGCCGTCTGGACCGGCGGCAGCGCCGGTTCGTATCTGTCGGCGATGCGGCGCTACTTCGGCGACATCCCTGTTCGCGATCACGGCTTGTCCGCCAGCGAAGGCCGCATGACGATTCCGTTCCAGGACGGCTTGCCGATGGGAGTGCTCGACGTCGGCACGCACTTCTTCGAGTTCATCCCCGAAGAAGAGTACGACACGGAATCGCCGACGGTGTTGCAGGCCCACGAACTGGAGGCCGACCGGAACTATTACATCCTGCTCACGACCACGTCGGGGCTGTACCGCTATAACATCCGCGACGTCGTCCGCTGCTGCGGCTTCCACGGCACCACGCCGTTGCTGGAGTTTCTGCACAAAGGGGCGCACATCTCGAATCTCACCGGCGAAAAGGTGTCGGAATCGCAGGTCGTCTCCGCGGTCCGCACCTGCCTGCAACGGCTGCGGCTCGACCTGTCGTTCTTCACGCTGTCCCCCGTGTGGACCGAGCCGCCGCACTACCGGCTGCATCTGGAATCGAACGATCTGCCGCACGAAGCGCTCGGCCGGCAACTGGCCCATGCGGTCGATGCCGAACTCGGTCAGCTCAACTGCGAGTACGGCGAGAAACGGGGCACCGGCCGATTGGCGGCCCTGCAACTGCAAGCGTTGCCCGAAGGGACGTGGCACCGCTTCGCCCGCTCCCGGCAAACGCGGCTGGGGGGGAGCGTCGAGCAATACAAGCATCCGTGCCTGTCCCCCGACCTGAAGTTCAGCGACACGCTGCTGACTCGGTTCGCGATGGCGAAGACGGATGTCGTCGATCCCGCCGCGGCGTAACATTCTTCGCCTTGTCCCCACCCCCTCGTTGATAGGGAGATGGTTAGGGGGATGTCCGGGACATTGGCCAACACCAGACGGCCGGCGGAGTCGCGGCTATAATGTCGCGTTCCGAAGGATTCTGTCGGGCCATGTCGGAAGGCTGGAATGGATCGCCGTTGGGGGGTTGTCGTCGCCGCGGGAATGCTGATCGCCGGGGTCTGCGCCTGGCGGTTGGCGACGAACGTGCCGCAGGATTACGCCGCGCAGTTGGCCGAGGCGAAACTGCCGCGGCCGGCGGCGGCGTTTGAGGGGCTGGACGCGCACAACCAGATGTTCCGGCTGGACCGGTATCTGCATCGGCACCGCATTCTCCTCGTGTTCTTCAGCGCCGAATTGACCGCCGCCGGCGATCCCCACCTGACCGCCGTCCGCGAGCGGTTCGACGCACTCAGCCGGCACGACGTCAAAGTGGTTGGCGTCAGCACAGCGTTGCCGCAGGAGAATCGGGCCGCGATGGAGCCGCTCGGCGAGTTTCCGTTTCCGCTGATCAGCGACGTGAACCTCGGCATTCATCGCGTGTGGGGCCGGCTGGACGGGGTGACCGAGCGGCCGATCCCCGGCGTGTTCCTCATTGATCGCAAGGGGACGGTGTCCAGTCTCGGCCAGTCGCCGCAACCGGTGGACGATCTCGCCGCGTTGCTCGAGGAGTTGACGCAGCCGTGACGGAACCGATCGCAGCCCCCGAGCCGACGACTCCCGCGACCACGATTTCCGGCAAGTGGGTGGTCGTCGGCATGTTCGTCATGGGCATCATCGCAAGCGGCGTGATCTTTCTGTATTGGGACTTGCACACGCGGCCATTTCGGCCGTTGACGGAAGCCGTCGGCCGCGAGTTCCGGCATTCGCTTCCCAAGGTGGAGGGGGGCCGGCACAAGGGAAGCGCGAACACGCTCCGCATCGCCATGCGGGTGCCGTTCGTTCCCGACGCATCGACTCCGCAGACACAGCGAGTGGTGAACCGCATTGTCGAACTGGCGCAGCAGCAAGCCGAGCTCGCCCGTTTCGACGTGCTGGAAGTGCATCTCATTCAACTCGCTCCCGAACAGATGGCCGTCGAGCAGTCGTTTAAGTATCCCGCGTCCGACGTGCTGACCGCGTTGCCGTTCACCGTGCAGGACGAGTGACCGATGACCGAACCCGCCGAACCGAGCACGGTCTTCGATCAGATCGGCGCGGACAACCTGCGCCGGATCGTCGCCGCGTTCTATCGCCAGATTCCCGAGGACGACGTGCTGGGCCCTTTGTACCCGCCGGACGATCTCGCCGGGGCGGAAGAGCGGTTGCGCGATTTTCTGCTGTTCCGCTGCGGCGGCGTAACGCGGTATCTGGAGACGCGGGGGCACCCTAAACTGCGAATGCGGCACGCGCCTTTCGCCGTCACGCCACCGGTGCGCGACCGCTGGGTCCTACTGATGGACCGCGCGTTGGATGAAGTCCAGTTGCCAGCACCGGCCGAAGCTGTCCTGCGACGTTTTCTGCACGAGACGGCGACGTTCCTCATCAATCGAACCGACACTCCCCGCGGAGCGTGACATGCCCGACGCGACCCGCATCGATGTCATTGGCTTGGGCGAGCTGTTGTGGGACTGCTTCCCCGACGGCCGGAAGCCTGGCGGTGCGCCGGCCAATGTCGCCTTTCACGCCCAGCAACTGGGACTCTCAGCCCGGGTCGCGACGCGCGTCGGCAGTGACGCTCTCGGCGACGAACTGTGCGGCTTCCTGTCGCAGCAAGGCCTGCACACGGACCTCATCCAACGCGACTCGCAACACGGCACCGGCACGGTCACCATCGAACCGCAGGCGGATGGATCAGCGCGGTACACGTTCCTCGAAAACTCCGCGTGGGATTTTCTGGAAGCCGATGACCGCTGGCTCTCAGCGATGTCCCAGGCCCGCGCGATCTGCTTCGGGACGCTGGCTCAACGAGGCGAGACCAGCCGGGCGACGATTCACCGTTGCCTGCAGGCAACCAGTGCCGAGTGCCTGCGGGTTTACGACGTCAATCTGCGACCGCCGTTCCTCGATCGGGAATGGATCCTCGCGTCGTTGAAATTCGCCCGGATCGTCAAATTGAATGACGACGAAGTTCGCGTGCTGACCGCTTTGCTCGGAGCGCCCTACGTCGCAGACGTTCCCTTTGCCAGTTGGTTGCGCGAGAAATTCGAGCTGGATCTGGTCTGCGTGACGCGCGGTCCCCGGGGCGCGCTGGCCGTGAGCGCCGACGAAATCTGCGACGTGCCGGGCTGCGCCGTGACGGTCGCCGACACCGTCGGCGCGGGAGACGCCTTCACCGCGGGGTTGATCTGGTCCCGCCTGCAGGGCCATTCGCTCATCACCGGGTTGGCGCTGGCGAATCGGATCGGCGCGCTGGTCGCCGGCCGCCCCGGCGCGATGCCGGAGCTACGAGCGGACTTCGCGGCGTTGCTGCGGGGCTGAATCCGTCAGCCCGCCAGCATCGGAATCAGCGAGAGTTGCAGGGCCTGAATCGTGAAGTAGCCGAAGAATGCGCACGCCCAGACCAGTGCGACGAACCGCAGCGGGCTCATCGACAACTGGCGGGGCAGAATCTTGTTGTTCATGTACAGCAGCGTCAGCGAGTACAGGAACATCACCGCCCCGTTGATCGCCGCCGCGATGCGGATCAACAGCAACGGCTCGTTGCTGAAGAACAGCAGCACCGCGGTCCCCAGCAGAATTTCGCCCCACAGAAAGGCGAAGTACAACCGGCTGGACGACCACGCCGCATTGTCGCGCAGGTAATTGACCTTGATGATGTCGGTCGAAATCCGCGCGGCGCCGTCGAGCACGCCGAGCTCCGTCGTGAACAGGATTGCGACGCCGCACACGAGATAACACAGCCGCAACAACTCGCCGGCGGGGTAGGCCCGCAGTAACTCCGATTGCGCCCAGACGAAATTGAATCCGCTGCCGACGCCGCGGGCTGCTTCGCGGAGCTGGCCTTGCTCGTCGTACAGCAGCGAATGCGTGATGAGCGCCAGCAGGAACAGCGTCACGCAGCAGGTGAGGAGAAAGCTGAAGAGGTGCTCGATGTTCGCCGCCCGCCACCAGCCGCGCCAGCGGGCCATGTTTTCCGGTGTATGCGGGAAGTGGTAGCCGGTCTCGGCGACGGTTTCCTCCTGACCGGTCAGCGGGCTGGTGATCCGGCCGATGTACCGGCCCATGCCGTAGCCCTTCTCTTTGATGTAGTTGCTTTGCCCGAGGTTCAGCGTCCCTCCCGCCCCGGCGAAGGCCAGCGCACCGAGCAGGTCCATCATCGACAGGCCGGACGACTTCGGGTCCGGCATCGAACCCCACTGCGTCAGTCCCCAGGCCAAGGCGGCGACGGAATCCCATCGAACGACGACCGCCGCGATCACCACCACCAGCAGCACGATCAGCCCAACCAGCCACGACTGAATCCGTTCGACCGTGTTGTAAACCACCGGCCCCGCAGTCAAGAGCGCGCCGCACAGAAACAACCCGGCGATGGCGAACTCGCGGACGTACAGCGCCTTGTACGTCGTGACGCCGTTCACAACCTCACTCGGTGCGCCGAAGATCAGCCAACTGATGATCTGTGCCGCCCCCGTCCCCCAACCGGGCCAGGCCCACGGCACGATGTTCATCAGCAGAAATATGTACGACCAATGCCAGCTCAAGCGGCAGAAGCCGGTGATCGCGCTTTCGCCGGTGAGCAGCGTCCAGCGCTCGATCTCCATGTTGATGAAATACTGCGTGAGAATGCCCAGGAACGCCGCCCAGAAAAAGACAAACCCCGACGCCTGCACGATCCGCGGCCAAAGGATGTACTCGCCCGACCCGAGCGCCAGCCCGGCGAGAATCAGGCTGGGGCCCACCATCTTCGTCCACGACACCGGTTCCGGCATGTCACGGTACTTGAGCGGCGGCAAATGCTGATGCGGAATGACGGCGTCGGGCACCAGCTCTTCGGCAGACGACATGCGGCAACGTTCCTGTAGGGTGGGACGAGTCTTACTCCCTCTCCCGGCGCTTCGCTGGGAGAGGGCCGGGGTGAGGGTGCTTCTGCCTGGCTTTGATCGCTGACGCAGATCCAAAGGCCAAGGCACCCTCACCCTAACCCTCTCCCACCGAAGCGGCGGGAGAGGGGACAAAGCCGTCGAGGATCACGACACCTTCACTTCGCACCGACGCAGTACAGCGTCTTGTCCGACCGGATCAGCCACTGGCCGTCGTGCGGGGTCAGCGAGGCGCGGAAGATTTCCGTCGATGGTGCGCCGATGGTGTTGCGGGCGACGATGTGCTCGGACGCGGCGGGGTCGATAACGATCGTCTCCCCCTCTTCGGCGATCATCAGCGCTTTGCCGTTGACGACGACGGGGGACGAGCTGTAGTTGCCGCCGACCCGTTCCTCCCACTTGAGGGCGCCGGTTTCGGTGTCGTAGCAGACCAGGATGCCCTTCATCGCCATCACCAGCAGGTTCTGACCGATCACCGCCGGAGACGGGAGATCGCGGCCGGTCTTCCGCGGCGTCGACCATTGCCGCTTGGTCGCGCTCACGTCCCCCTTGCCGTCGGTCAACACGGAATACATCGGCCCGGCGAGACCGTTCAGGACATAGACCCGGCCGCGATCGTCGGGGGTGATCGTCGGTTCGCCGCGGCCCTTTTCGCTGGAGCAGAACCACAGTTCCTTGCCGGTCTGCGGATCGTACGACCGCACGCCGGTCTGGCCGTTCAGCAGCAATTGCGGCGGGGACGACTGGCGATACAACAGCGGCACGCTCCACCCGCGGAAGTCCTCACGGCGCGTGTTCCACACGATGTCGCCAGTGAGTTTGTTGAACGCGACGAGCCGCGCATTGGACTCGGAATCGCAGTTCTGGATCACGAGATCGTCGAACAGAATCGGGCTGGCGGCCGTGCCCCACGGTCCGTCGAAGTCGCCGAGCGGCTTGTTCCAGAGCAGTTCGCCGTCGCGCGAATAGCAGAACAGCCCGCCCCCTTTGCCGAAGAAGGCGTAAACCCGTTCTCCGTCCGTGGTGCAGGTCGCTGAAGCCCAACCGTTCAACTGATGCGACGGCTCCGGCTCGCCGGTCCACGCCGTCTTTTGCCACAGCAGCTTGCCGTCGGCCCGATTGACGGCGAACACGATGCGCTTGCCGCCGCGGTTCTCATAGGACGTCAGATAGATGCGGTCATCGACGATCACCGGCGACGACTGCCCCGACCCCGGCAACGGCGTCTTCCAGAGAACGTTCTGCGCCGAAAACGTCAACGGCGGCGGCGCATCGGTGACGAAACCGTCCCCCCGCGGCCCGCGCCACTGCGCCCACGGCTCCGCGGCCGACAGCGTCGCGCACCAGCAGACACAACTTAGACTGAGGCCCAACAGCGTCGCGCGCATCGTCCCAACCCTTCGACGGTGACGGATGAGGAATCGTGGATGCGACCAGCGTAAGCCAATCGCCCGCGATCCGCCAGCACAAGGAATTGTTTAGCCGCGACCCGGAGTCCTCGGAGGGGAGCGCGGGGTGGAGCGCGCGACACGTGATGTGTGCTCCACCCCGCGCTCCCCTGCGCAGAGCCTCCGGGTCGCGGCTAACCGGACCTATTCGCGCATCCACCGTGCCAGTGCCGCGACGGCCCACCCCGTGCCGGTCGTCGAGATGAACTGGTCCTTGCCGTGCGGGTCGCCGTTGTCGAACCATTCCTGGATGGGGACCGACCGCGTGACGACGTGCCAGGAGCCGTCTGTTTCCTGATGCTGCCGCAACCACGTCACGCCCCGTTCGATGACATCGACGCTCACCGGAGCCGGCGACTCCAGCAGCACCCACACGGCCTGCCCGGTGGAATAGGCGTCGCTGCCGAGGTCGGGGAGTTGCCCCCACCCGCCGTCGTCGCGCTGCCGGGCTTGCAGTTCCTGCACGAGGGCCGACATTCGCGCGGTCGGCGTCTCGGCGAACAACGTCTCCCCCCACAATGCGAACGCGACGTCCTCGTGCTCCTCCAGCGGCGCATTTCTGACCCAGCCCCGAGCGCGAGCGAGGGCGGCCTTCGCTTTTTCCTGTTGTCCCTCCGTCGCATAGATCTGAATCCCGTAAGCCGACAACACCGTGCAGCTCACCGCCGACTTCTCCAGCGGCGGCCGATTGGACGGCGGCTTCCACGAACCGTCGTCCCGTTGTTGCCGCAGCAGATATTCGACCATCGCCGCGGTCGTGTCATCGGCCGGGACTTCGCCGAGCTGATACGTCCACAAGCCATAACTGACCGTTGCCGCCCGCCCGCCGACGTGCTGACCCTCCGCCAGCCCCTCGCGCCGTTTGTCGAACGTCTTCGCCGTGAAGGCGAGCGACGGCTGCCAGCCCTCCAGCGAGTCGAGCAACCCCGCCCGCCGCACCTCCACCGCCGCAAACAACGGCAACGTCTGATGATGGCACGCGAAACAATCCCGATGCGTCGGATAATCCGCCGCGGCTTTCTCCAACCGGGCGAGGCCGCGGGGGATGGCGTCGCGCAACGGCGGTGGTTCGGCGGCGGTTGCCAAACCGCAACCCAGGGATAACATCGCCACCAGCAGCGGGCTGCTCGCAATCCTCACGGAAATCCCCTGACGACCGATCAACAACGCGGCCTTCCTTGATTGCTGTCGACGTCGACGAGACTCAGATCCATCCCAGCCACGAAAAGATGAGATAGGCGAGGTAGTTGGTCCATCGTCCCTGCGCCAAATCCTCCATCACCAGACCAACCCAGGCGGTTGAAACGCTCGTCAACATCGAAGTTCCCCCTTTCACGGACTGAGAGGCGATCCGACCGGAATCTTCTCAATTTCAGGGTGCCCGTGGCACTCGTCGGTCACTGTGGGCGATCGCGGTATCGTTGATGACAGGCCACGCAGCGTTCCTTCAAGGGTTCGATAACGTCGTTGGATGCACCGCGGACGGCCTCTCGCACGGCGGTCGCAAACTGCTCTATCTCCGCTTGCCACGCCGCAGTGGGCGCCAGTCGCGCCGCTTCGGCCGCCAGTTCTTCGAGCAGCACCATGCCCGATCGCAGGTCGTCGTCCCATTGTATCGGCGCTTTTAGCCGCTTCGACAACGATTCCCAGTGCGCCTCGATTTTGACCATCTGCTCCACCAACGGCGGCACTTTGGCGACGGCGGGCAGCTTCGCCGCCGGGTGGTGCAGCAGTTCGGTTTCCGTCACCGGGGTCAGGTTCTCGACGGCATCGTACAACCCCGGATATTTGCGGGCGGTGCCGAGGTCTTCCAGCAGCTTCTCCGCCGTGGGGGCGTCCAGGTCGGAGATCAGCCGGCAGACGGCGACCGCCGCCGCGGGGCCGCGGTGCAGGCCGCGGTGGCAGTGGATGTAGACCGGCCCGGGGAGCGCGGTCACCGCGGACAGCAGTTCCACAATCCGTTCGCGCGGCACGCCGTCGTAACCAATCGGCAGATGCACGTACCGCAATCCGAGCCGCTTGGCGGTGGCGGCCGGCGGCACCTCGCCATCGACCGAGATCACCGTCCGAACACCCAACGCCGCGAGTTCCTTCAGCCCGGCCACCCCCTGCGGCGTCCCCCCGGAATAGACGCGGGATGTCAGGTGATGCAGGTTCGGCAATGCGACGGAATCGAGACGTTGCAATACGACGCGCTCCCGCAGTGTCGGACTGCCCGCGGCGCTCGTCTCCCAACCCCAACACGCCCATCCCGACAAGGCCAACGCGACGACGCAGCACGTCACGGGCAACGGATGGCGACCGCAGTTGGCGGGAGCAGGCATCGAGGGCTTTCCGCAGCGCGGGCCCAGTCGTTGGTTTGCGGCGACGAACGCGCGCCCTGAACTCAAAGGCTCAGAGAAGGTAGCCGGAGGTCGGATGCCTGTCCATGATACTCAACGTCATCCGGTTTGCAGACCGAACGCGAGCCGGGCGGGCGAAGTCGGCCAGGCGGCGGCCCGATCCAGAGAGGCTGTGGACCGGATGGGGGGGGCGATGGCGCGGTGATTGTCGCCGCCGAGTCCTGCAACAGTCGCAGGGTCAAGAATGAGCCGTTGTTTCCACGAGCTTCTGGCTCTGTGGCAGACGCGGCGACGCCTTCGGCTTCGGGGCCTGATCGAGCAGCGCCTGCTTGAACTCCGCGACGCGGACGGCGTTCACGGTACGAGTGCGGTTGCCGTCGAGGCACACTGCCGACCGGACGCCGACGATCGCCGGCTCCAGATCGCAGACCCACTCCACATCGGATTGCTCGATCCGGCCTGCGAGCGCGACCGGCATCTGCAATTCCTCCGCGAGCCGCAGCAGCGACGGCAGTTCGTAGGGGGACATCCAGTCGAGCAACGCGGTATCGGCCTTGTCGAACGTGTCGAGCAGGAACGCCGCGCAGCCGTGTTCGACCGCGGCCATCAGCACGTCCATCGGCTTGGGAGCGTCGGCGTTGCGGTAGTCGGCGTAGGCGACGGCGACCCATTGGTACGGCGTGCCGCGGGCGGCGTCGAACTCTTTCTGCACGCGGTTCCAGCGGGCTTCCCAATTGGCGATCGTGCGGCAGCCGGCGAAGCCGAGCTTGGCCCAGCGGACCGACGCCGGCAACGCGGGTCGCGTCGGACGGTCGAACCACTCGGTCAGTTCCCCGAGCGCCACGCTGAACACAGACTTCGGCGACCGGGCGGTGAGTTGTTTCGCGATGGATTCAATCGTCGCCGGATCGGCCATCCCCAACGGGCCGTTCGCCGGTTCTTTGACGTCGATGATGTCGGCGCCGCCGTCCATCGCCGCGGTCAGCTCCTGCGTGTTGCGGATGCTGACGAGCAGTTGCGGCGTCAATTGACCGACAAAATCCAAATTGATCACGCGGGGCCTCATGGAGCAGGAGCCGGGGAAACATGTCGGAGCGCGCGGCCGGCGAGGGTTCCCGTCGGAATTCCCTGATGAACCGCCGGTTGTCCATTCACGAAAACATAGCTCATGCCGCGGGTGTACTGATGGGGGTCCTCAAACGTGGCGGCGTCCCGGTATTCCTTCGGGTCGAAGACGACCACATCGGCGAAGAATCCCGGAGTCAAACGTCCACGTTCGGGGAGTCCGAGGATCTCCGCCGGTAAGCCCGATGCGCTGCGAATGGCCGCTTCCACCGGCAGAACCCCTTCGGCCAGCGCATACCGACCGATCTTGCGGGGAAACGTGCCGTAGCTGCGGGGATGCGGTTTGTCGGCGCCGGGGAGATACGCCCGGCCATCGGACGCCGTCGCGACCCACGGCTGTTGCATTCCCAGGCGGACGTCGTCTTCGGACATCGAGAAGTTGACAATTGCCGCGCCGCCGTTGCGGATGATTTCCAGGGCGACGTCGAGCACCGGCCGCTTGTCCATCTCGGCGATCTGCTTCAGATTCTTCCCGACCCAGGCCCGCTTCGGTTTGTAGCGCGCGATGAACACCGCGGCTCCCTGGTCTTTGACTTCGAGACTGCGGGCGATGTCCTTTTTCAGCTTCGGACCAGTCTCGTCGGAATCGATCCGTTTCACGAGCTCGTCGTTGCCACCGGAACGGGCCCAGGTTGGCACGATGGTGGCTTCAAGTGACGTGCTGGACGCGGTGTACGGGTACTGATCGGCGGTGACTTTCTCCCCCTTGGCGCGAGCCTGCTCGATCAATTCGATGGCGAGCCTTAGCGTGCCCCACGATTCGTGGCCTGACGCCTTGAAGTGCGAGACGTGCGCCGGTGTACCTCCTTCGCGACCGATACGAATCGCTTCCGTCACGGCGGCCAGGAGTTCCGACCCTTCGCCGCGGATGTGGCTGGCGTAAATCCCGCCGTGCTTCGCGACGAACTTGTTGATGGAGATCAGCTCATCGGTGTCGGCATACACGCTGGGCACGTAAATCAAGCCGGTCGCCATGCCCCAGGCGCCGTCGCGCATCCCCTGATCGACGAGTTCCTGCATCTTGACGAGGTCGTTGGACGTGGCTTTGCGGTCGACGTCGCCGATCACTTTTTCCCGCAACGAACCCTGGGGCACGAGATGGGCGACATTCGTTCCCGCGCCGCCCTCTTCGATCTTCTTGTAATACGCGGCGACATCCACCGGTCCGCTGCCGCAGTTGCCGGTGACTTGCGTCGTGCAGCCCTGCATCAGGTAGTTGATCGAGCCGCGGAGCAGCGGATCGGTCACCTGGTTGTCGCTGTGGGTATGCAGGTCGATGAAGCCGGGCGCGATGTAGAGGCCGGTGCAGTCAATGACGCGGGCGATCTCCCCGGTCTTGAACGTGCCGACGCCGACGATGCGGTCTCCCTTGATGGCCACATCGCCGATGACGCCCGGCGAACCGACGCCGTCGAACACCGTCCCGCCGCGGAGCAGGACATCGGCCTCGACGCTTTCCTGGGCGACGGCTGCCGGCACCGCGATCAACAGCAGCGACAACACGAGGGCCGTCGACGACCACCGCGTGGGCATGGAGACACTTCGCAGATGTGATCGCATGTTTAGATGTCTGTCCCGATGAAATCAGTTGCGATGATGAGCCGCCACCCCGCGGCACAGTGAGGACTGTCAATACGGAATAGCGTCAGCCGGGCGCATTCTTGAACCACAAAACCAACAAGCTGCGGGGATTTTATCGGGTTTGACGATGAATGGCGGGCCGGAATGGCCTGCGATCCGCAAGATTTGCTGACAAACTTCGGGAATCGTGAGGTTCCCCTTTTCCCGATGATCGGCATAGCCTATACTGTCTAATTCGGCCGCGGGACCAAAGGAGGGTCGTCGGTCGCTCTCCCGGTGCGTTGCGGCCGCTCTTGCCCGACGCGCCACGCACCTGCCAGTCCGCGCGCCCCGAGTCAGTGATCCGCCCTGCCGATGTCCTCCCCACCAGATCGTCTGGAAATCATGCGTCGCCAAGACCTCCGCAACATCGCCATCATCGCCCACGTCGACCACGGCAAAACCACGCTGGTCGACGCCCTGCTCAAAGCCAGCGGCCAGTTCCGCGAGTCCCAATTGCAGGGGGAATGCATCCTCGACTCCAACGACCAGGAGCGCGAGCGCGGCATCACCATTCTCGCCAAGAACATCGCCGTCCTTTATAAGGGCGTGAAGATCAACATCATCGACACGCCCGGCCACGCCGATTTCGGCGGCGAAGTCGAGCGCGTGCTGTCGATGGCCGACGGCGCCCTGGTGCTCGTCGACGCCTTTGAAGGACCGCGTCCGCAAACCCGCTTCGTATTGCAGAAGGCGTTGCAGGTCGGCTTGCAGCCGTTGGTCGTCGTCAACAAGATTGACCGATCCGACGCCCGCCCGCAGGAAGTGCTGTCGGAGACGTTCGACCTGTTCGTCGAACTCGGGGCCGACGACGAGATGCTCGACTTTCCGTACATTTTCGCCAGCGGCCGCGCCGGTTATGCGACGCACGATCCGAAGCAGCCCGGCGACAACATCCTGCCGCTGCTCGACATGATCCTGGAGAAAGTCCCCGGCCCGCGGGCCAATCCGACGGGGCCGCTGCAGATCATGGTGACGTCGCTGTCCTACTCGGAGTTCGTCGGCCGCATCGCCACGGGCCGCATCAGCAGCGGGAAAATCAAGCCCGGCCAGAAGGTCGTGATCATGAAGGCCGACGGCAAGATGCTCCCTTGCAGCGTCGTGCAGTTGGAAGCCTTCGACAAGCTCGGTCGCACTCCGGTTGAGGAAGCCACGGCGGGCGACATCGTCGCCATGACCGGACTGGAGAACCCCGAGATTGGCGACACCGTCGGCGATCCCGCGAACCCGGTGCCGCTGCCGCGGATCAGCGTCGATGAGCCGACGATCTCGATGTCGTTCACCGTCAACAGTTCCCCGTTCGCCGGGCAGCAGGGGGGCGGCAAGTTCCTCACCAGCCGGCATCTCCGGGCGCGGCTGATGCGCGAGTTGGAATCGAACGTCGCGCTGCGGGTCGAGGAACTCGACGATCGCGACGCGTTCACGGTCTCCGGCCGCGGCGTGCTGCATTTGGCGGTGCTGATCGAGAACATGCGCCGCGAAGGGTACGAGCTGTCGGTCGGCAAGCCGCAGGTGATCCGCAAGCATATTGACGGCAAGTGGCACGAGCCGTTCGAGCTGCTCGAAGTCGACGTCCCGACGGCGGAAGTCGGCCCGGTGATGGAACTCGTCGGCGTGCGTCGCGGTCAGCTCACCGAAATGTCCGCCGGCGAAAACGGCTTCTCGCACGTCGAATTTTCGATTCCCGCCCGCGGCCTGATCGGCATCCGGACCAAGCTGCTCAACGCGACCCGCGGCGAGGCGGTCATCCACCACCGCTTTGAAGGCTACAAGCCCGAAGAGGGGGACGTGCCGCATCGCTTGAACGGCGTGCTGGTCTCGCAGGAGCGCGGCAAGGTCGTCGCGTTCGCCCTGAACAAGCTGCAGGAGCGGTCGGATTTGTTCGTCGCGCCGGGCGATGAAGTGTACGAGGGCATGATCGTCGGCGAGAACGCGCGCGACAACGACATGACCGTCAATCCGATCCGCGAGAAGAAGCTGACCAACATGCGGTCGTCCGGCAACGACGACAACATCATCCTCAAGCCGCCGCGACTGATGTCGCTGGAAGCGGCGCTGGAGTACATCGAGGACGACGAGTTCGTGGAAGTCACGCCGAACGCCATCCGCCTGCGGAAAATGCGGCTGACCGAGCAGGAGCGCAAGCAGTTCTCCCGCAGCGCCGCGAAGTAAACGTTTGCGGTTCGCGTGAAAGCACAAGAAGCCCAGGGATAGCAATCCCTGGGCTTCTGCGTTTTCGCAAACCAAACGTGTTCCGCGGGAACTATTGCAGCACGTACACTTCGCAGTCGTCGACGACGAACTCGGTTGACCAGGTCCGGCCGTCATCCTGGTTCACGACGTTGAAGAAGAACGTGTTCACTTGCAGCGCTGTGTAACTGTACGGGAATGTGGAAGTCAGATAGTCCTTCGCGGTCAGCTTCTCCACGCCCGGCTTGGCGTAGTAGTGGACCTTGCCGTCCGGCGTGAACGTCATCCCCATCGTCCACCAGCCCGGCTCCTTGATGACCGGACCGGGCAGATCTTCGCCGCGGCTGCCGCTGCGGATCAGGATCGACGCGGAGTCTTCCGTCCCCGGCCGGTCGTGCTTGGAGTTGAACTGCACGAACAGGCCCGGCCAGTAGGCTTCCATCTCGCGGCGGGTGCTCGCCGTGCGGAACAACCGACCGGTCGCCGTCGGCTTGTTGAGGATCGTCTGGCAGTCGGCGCGGAACCCGAAGTGGCTGCCGGTCCGCTTTTCCCACTGCTCGAACGGCGGCAGATAGACGCGGCAGACGATGCTCGGCGTGCGGTTCACCCCCAGGTAGCCCACCGTCGTCGCGAAGTTGGCGATCAGGTCGTCCTGCTGGAACTTCATCGACAGCCGGCCCGGCACGCCGGACTGCAACGTCCGCAGCGCCATCGCCCCGGTGCTGCCCTCAAGCCCGCCCGCGGGTGTGGGGACGCGCTTGACGACGTCGGGGGTGCCGCGGTACGTGCTTTCGAACCAGCGGTTGTTGCTGGAGAAGCCGGCGGGCTGGCGGTCCACCTTGTCGATGTTGCTGCTGGCCTTGGGGAGGTTCAGCGTGAAGGTGAAGTTTCCCACCTCGAAGTCGTCCCCCGCATTCAGCTTAGTCCCCGTGCCGGGCACGACCTGGGCGAACGTGGGAACGGCAAACGAGAACAACAGCACCGAACTGGCAAGCCACGCACAACGCATGGGAGGCATCCTCTTCCTCTAGACAGACACTGGCACCGGGTCGACAAGGGGATGGTATCGGTCGCAATGAGCGTTGCGCTTGAATCGTGCAGACGGAGAGCGCACAACCGGCCGGATGTTCCGACTCTGAGGGGAAATTGGGGGAGATTTGCTGTTGGATGCCGGGGCTGGGCTTGCTCCCCTCGCTCGACGCTTCGTCGGGAGAGGGGTTGGGGGTGAGGGTGCCTTTCGCTTTTTTCTTCTGCGGTGACGGTCGTAAAGAATGGCAGAAGCACCCTCACCCTAACCCTCTCCCACCGAAGTGGCGGGAGAGGGGACAAGAAGTCGTCACTCCGGCAGCGGCGGGAACCAACTGGCGTAGAACAGCGCCTGCGGGACGCTGGCTTCCAGCATCGCCCGCCACGGGTTCGTCGCCTGGGCTTTGGAACTCATCGACAACAGGTCGAGCAACCCCGCCGGATGCTCGTAGGTCACCACGCGGGCCTGGCTGAGTCCGACCTTGGATTGCAATGCCGCGAGGGCGTCCTCCTCGAAGCCGATCTGGTCGATCAGGCCGTTCTCGACGGCGTCCTGAGCCGTATAAATCTGTCCGGTGGCGAGCGTCTTCACCTGGGCCGCGTCGAGCGTGTCCCGGTTCTCGTCGATCACGCTCATGAACTGCTGGAACGACTGGTCCATGATGTTTGCCCACAGTTTCCGGTCGTTTTCCGACAGCGGGCGGAACGGGTTGAGGGAGTCCTTGAACTCGCCGGTCTTGAGCGGTTCGGAACCCACTCCGAATTTTTCCGCGAGCGCACTGACGTCGTACCGCGGAATGATGACGCCAATCGACCCGGTCCACGTCGTCGGTTCGGCGAAGATCTTCGCCTGCGGACCGGCCCCCATCGAGATGTAGTAGCCGCCCGACGCCGCCATCCGCTTCATCTGCACGTAGACCGGCTTCTTCTTGGTCAGCTTCTGCAGCGCGTGATAAATCTGATGGCTGTCGGCCACGAAACCGCCGGGGCTGTCCACCGCGAGCAGCACCCCCTTCACTGCGTCGGCCTTCGCGGCCTGTTCAATCTGCTTGATCAGCCGTTCGGTATACGGCGGCATGATGGTGCCGCTCATCGAGAGGATCACGATCTTGTCGCTCGCCAAGTCGTCTCCCGAATGGAACCGCTCGATGGGCGGGTCCACGTTGGCGAAGTAGTCGTGATAACGGGCGTACATTCCCATGTTCGCGAGGACCGAGATGCCCAACGCGAAGAGCGCGAATCGCAGCGCCCACGACCGCCAGCCGCCGGACTGCGTCTGCACGATGACCGTCGGAGCGGGCGGACGCGCGGAACCGCCATCGGTGAACACGGGGCTAGCAGGCATGAATCACTTCCTGTGGAGATTCCGTGGAGCGCTCTCTGGCGCAAATCATCAAGAACAACGTAACTCAAACGGCGGCAAGCTGTCGGCGACAATCCATCGTCGAAAGAAGGGGCCGCGAACCGCCGAATGTCAAACTTTGACGGTTACGCAGACTCTGCCCGCTTTGCCGACGGTGTGGCCCGCACACGCCCTACACGCGCAATTGGTCGCAAAACCGGCACAGACGGTACGAGCCACACGTCCGTTACGACGATGAATGTACCGAACCCGCGTCTGGGATGCCATCGGGGATTGCGGTCGACTCGGCACGGCCAACGCCGTCCGGCCGGTCGCGGGAACCGGAGTGCGAGACCAAGCCTGGGGGCGCGACCGATTCGTCAAACCGACTCGGCCCACCCGCCCCGCAAGCCGTCGTGACAGGAGAGCGAAGACGATGTTGCTGCGTAAGACCTACCGCGTGCCGGCCTGGATGCTGAGCGTTGCGGCCGCCGGTGTGCTGGCTGCTCCCGACCTGGGTTGGACACAGAATCCGCATCAGCCGACGTATCGGCCGCCGGTGAAGCGTCCGGCGTCGCCGCGGCAGCCGAGCGGAACGCCCGCGACTCCCGCTGCGGAAGAACCCGCTCAACCGGCCATCACGCAGACGCAGGCCACCGCGCCGGGGATTGAGACCGACGTGCAGCGCGAGTTGCGCCGGCTCTACGAAGAGAGCGGCCGCGAGATGCCCGAAGTCCCGACCTCCATCCAGACGCAGCGCCCGCTGCCGGCCGGCAATCGTGCGCCCGTTGCGTCGCAACCGCAACCGACGGCCACACAGGCTTTGCAGCAATCGCAACCGCTGCCTCCCGGACCGCAGGGTTCTGCGCCTCAGCCCGGCGGAGTTGCCCCGGCGGCGAGTGCCCCGGCGCAGAAATCCGGCAACCCGGTGACGTCGTTCTTCAAGAAGCTCGTCCCGGGCGGACAATCGAAGCCAGCCACGGTCGCGGCTCCGGCCGCGCCGACACGGCCCAATCCGCAAGCTCCGGCGGTGGCCCGGCAAGCCACACCGAAGCCGCCCAGCAACTATCAGCCTTATTC
>JAWXBB010000225.1:0-9783 GCA_034439795.1 Planctomycetaceae bacterium
CGCGCTTCGAGGAGCTGCTCGCCGACGACAGCGACCTGGATGCGATGGAGGTCTTCGAGTCCGAGGACTCGGACTTCGACGACAGCTTCTCCGAAGGGGCCAGTGCCGCGGACATCTCGGCCTTCCGGGGCAAGATCGCGGTTCCCATCGACCAGGAATGGGGGACCGGGGCGGTGGTCGGGCTGGGATTCTCGACGCTCGCGATGGCCGTCGGCGTGATTGTGGCGGTCGATCTGCTCCGCAGCGTCTGGGGGGCCGGCGGTGCGGTTTACCCCGGCGAACTCGTCGGAGTTCTCGGGGGATTCTTCAAATAGTGAGCCGAATAGTCTGGGCAGAGAATAACGAAGCCTCGGGAAACATCGTTCCCGAGGCTTTTTCGTTCTTGGGCGTCGAAAACCAGCCTTGAATCATGACTGAACAGGCATTTACATACGATAGAATGAGTCCGCGAAAGAATAACACTTGACTTACAGGTGACGAAACCGATACCGTTTAACACATCGGAGTTCGTCTACGCATAGATTTGATGACTTGCTGCGAACTCAGACACCTGCCTGCCGCCTGGAACTGCCGACTGACCCGCGACTGAATTGCCTGCCGCGCTCGATCCAACCGACATAAGACCGCGATTCGCCGAACAACTTCGACATGTTCCGCCTCGGATGGGCGGATAAATCCACGGCTGGGAGTGCCGGAAACAGCACCCTTGGTCTGTTCGTTGCTGCCAGTTCGATTCCCCGCCTGAACCCTCAGGAGTTCATTCCATGCCCACGTCTTGCAATCCCGCCCACTTCGCCCGCCTGAACCGCCGCGGCTTCCTGTCCGTCGGGTTCCTCGCCGGTGCCGGACTGACCCTGCCGCAACTGCTCCGCACGCAGTCCGCCTATGCCGACCTCAAGTCGTACAAAAGCTTCGAGGGAACCGCCAAGTCGATCATCCACATCTACCTGCCGGGCGGCATGGCCCACCAGGAGTCGTTCGATCCCAAGCCGTTCGCGCCGATCGAATACCGCGGCGAGATGGGCCAGGTCGCGACCAAGATTACCGGTGAACAATTCGGCGAGACGTTGCCCCAGGTGGCCGCCGTCGCCGACAAGCTGTGCGTCATCCGCTCGATGACCCACGGCGAAGCCGCCCATGAGCGCGGCACGCACAACATGTTCACGGGCGCCAAGCCCAGCCCGGCGCTGTCCTATCCGAGCATCGGTTCGGTCATCAGCCACGAGTTCGGTCCGCGGCAGAACCTTCCGCCGTACGTCTGCATTCCCAACATGCCGACCGAGTTCGCCGGCAGCGGCTACCTCAGTTCAGCCTACGCGCCGTTCAGCCTCGGAAGCGACCCCGCCAGCAACGGGTTCAAGGTCCGCGATCTCGATCTGCCGAACGGCGTCGACGATTCCCGCTTCGCCACCCGACGGACGGCGCTGGAAGCGGTCAACGCCCACTTCCAGAAGAAGGAGAAATCCGACGACCTGACGGCGATGGACACGTTCTACGACCGGGCCTACAGCCTGATCAGTTCGCCGGAAGCCCGCGACGCGTTCAACCTCGAAAAGGAAACGCCGCAGCTCCGCGACGAGTACGGCCGCAACACCGCCGGCGCGCGGATGCTGCTCGCCCGACGGTTGGTGCAGTCGGGCGTCCGGCTGGTGAACCTGACCTACGGCGGCTGGGATATGCACAATCAGATCGTCCGCTCGTTCAAGAGCACGATGCCGCAGTTCGACCAGGCGTTCTCGGCGTTGATCCGCGACCTCGACCGGTCCGGGCTGCTGAAGGAAACGCTGGTGATGGTGTCGTCCGAATTCGGCCGCACCCCGAAGATCAACAGCAACTCCGGCCGCGACCACTGGCCCAAGGTCTTCAGCGTCGTGCTGGCCGGCGGCGGCGTGAAGGGGGGCATGATCTACGGGTCGTCGAACGCTACGGCGTCGGAACCCGAAGAGAACCCGGTCAACCCCGCCGACCTGTTCACTACCGCCTATCACTGCCTGGGCATCGTCGCCGACAAGGAACTGATGGCCCCCGGCGACCGCCCGATCGAAATCGTCGACGGCGGCAACGTGATTAAGTCGATTCTCGCCTAGACCGCGCTGTATACTGGAAGCCCAGGGATTGACATCCCTGGGCTTCTTGCCTACCTGAAATCCGCATCGCACCCGATTTGCCGGACGATGCACCCGCCTGATTTTGTGCCAGACTGCAGAGGGGGGCCTCATGCTTCATCGCGCGTCGCTTGCCACGATTTTCGCCGCGTCGTTGAGTGCCGGTTCTGTGGCGTTCGCCGCCGTGCCGCAATTGAGCAACGTCCTGCCGCGGGGCGCTCAACGGGGGACCGAGGTCGACATCGTCATCAGCGGCGACCGCCTCGCCGACGCCGAGCAACTGATCATCTACGAGCCGGGCCTCGAAGTCGCCGGGTTCGAGATCGTCAACGAGAAGCAAATCAAGGCGAAGCTGAAGATCGCCGCCGACTGCTCGATCGGCACCAAGCGCTTCCGCATCCGGGCGAAGACCGGCCTCTCGGAGATGCAGACGTTCCGCGTCGGCCCGTTGCCGAACGTCGCCGAGGTGGAGCCCAACAACGAATTCATCACGCCGCAGGCGCTCGCGATGAATTCGACCATCGAAGGCCGCATCACCAACGAAGACGTCGACTATTTCGTCATCGAGGCCAAGAAGGGGGAGCGGATCACCGCGGAACTCGAAGCAATTCGATTGGGGGATTCGTTCTTCGACGCCTATGTCGCCATCCTCAATGCCGAACGGTTCGAGCTCTCCACCAGCGATGACGCCGCGCTCGTCTATCAGGACGGCATCGCCTCGCTGATCGCCCCGGAAGACGGCAAGTACATCGTCCAAATCCGCGAGACCTCGTGGGGCAACGGCAACTACTACCGCTGTCACATCGGTCATTTTCCGCGACCGCGAGCCATCGTGCCCGCCGGCGGCAAGCCGGGCGAGAAACTGTCGCTGAAGTTCACCGGCGACATCGGCGGCGACATCACTCAAGAGGTGCAACTGCCCGCCGAGCCGCAATGGGACTACACGGTCATCGCTCAGGACGATCGCGGCCTGTCGCCGTCGGGCGTGCCGTTCCGGTTGTCGCCGCTCGACAACGCCCTCGAAGCGGAGCCGAACGACGCCGTCGCCCAGGCGACCGTTGGCCCGGCCCCGGGCGCGTTCAACGGCTTGATCGGTCAACCGAACGACGTAGACTTCTTCAAGTTCACGGCGACCAAGGGGCAGGTGCTCGACATCCACGTCTATGCCCGTCGACTCCGTTCGGAACTCGATCCGGTCCTCTACGTTCACAACGCCCAGGGGGGCAACATCGCCAGCAACGACGACACCGGCGGCCCCGATTCCTACCTGCGGTTTACCGCCCCGGCTGACGGCGAGTTCCTGCTCTCCGTCCGCGACCATCTCGCCCGCGGGGGCAACGCCTTCCATTACCGCGTGGAAGTCACGCCGGTCACGCCGCGCCTGGACCTCACCGTCAACGAATTCGTCCAATATCGCGAGCCGAAGATTGTCGTCCCGCAGGGGAACCGCTTTCCGGTCCTCATCAACACTACGCGCCGCGATTTCGGCGGGCCGATCGATTTCCTCGGCGAGAACCTGCCGGCCGGCGTGACGATCGAATCGATCACGCTCGCGGCGGATCAGTCCGTCGCCCAAGTGCTGCTCGTCGCCGCGCCGGACGCACCGATCGGCAGCACGCTGGGGCAGATCGCCGGCAAGCTCGCCGACCCGAATCAGCCGCTGGCGTTGATCAGCGGATTGACGCGGCAGGACTGCATCATGTCCCGCGGTCAAAACCAGCGGCCGGTGTTCGTCGAGACCATGCCGTCGCTGGCCATCGGCGTCATCGAGAAAGCGCCATTCTCGGTGCAGATCGTGCAGCCGAAGGTGCCCCTCGTGCAGAACGGCGTGATGCAGCTCAAGGTCGTCGCCACCCGCGCGGAGGGGTTCACCGCGCCGATCAAGATCGACCTGCTCAACAATCCTCCGGGCGTGAACAGCAGCCGGGAATCGTCCATCGCCGAGGGACAGACCGAAGCCACGATCACCTTGAACACGGCGGGCAACGCCCAGGTCAAGGACCACCCGATCGCCGTTCGCGGCGAAGCGACCGTCGGCAATGGCGCGATCATGGTCTGCAGCCCGTTCAGCTCACTGAAGGTCACCGAACCGTATGTGACCCTGGCGTTCCAGCAGTCGGCCATTGAGCTGGGCGCGGACGGCGCGATGGTGGTGACCGTCGAGACGCCGAAAGCCTACGAGGGCGAAGCCCAGGTGACTTTGCTGGGCCTGCCCAACAAGGTCACCGCCGAGCCGATGAAGCTGACCAAGGATCTGAAGGAACTAATCTTCAAGCTGAAGGCCGAAGCCGACGCCGCGCCGGGCATGAACAAGAACGTCTTCTGTCAGATCACAATCACGCAGGACGGCGAGCCGATTCAGCACAACCTGGGTTCGGGCGTGTTGCGGGTCGACAAGCCGCTCCCCCCGAAACCGAACGCGGCTCCGGTGGCTGCCGCACCGGCGGAGAAGAAGCCCGAAGCCGCCCCCGCGAAACCGCTCAGCCGGCTGGAGCAACTGCGGCTCGAACAGAAGCAAAAGCTGGAGTCGCAAGCCGCCCCGGCCGCCGAAGCCAAACCCGCCGGCGGACAGTGAAAGGACGCAATGATGACCGACGCCGTCGCTACGCCACTTGCCTCCCACATCCCTTCGGTGGACGCGGCAACCTTGCTTGCCTCAGCAATGAAGCTGCCGGTCAAAGACCGCGCGTTCCTTGCCGAGCGGCTGATTTCGAGTCTGGACGACGATCTCGATGAGGTGCCGATGCACGGCACGCTCGCAGAGGCCGCTCCGCTGCTGGGGCCGGGATGGATGGAGGAAATCGAACGGCGATTGGAGTCCGTTCGTCGTGGTGAGGCGGTGCTGCTTGATGGAGAGGAAGTCTTCCGAGAACTTCTCGCAAGGCGATCGTCATGAGACATCGGTTGCTTGCCGAAGCCCGAGAAGAAGTTTCTGAAGGTGAGATCTACTACGAAGGAGTACGTCGGGGACTTGGCTCCGACTTCGTCATTGCCGTGCGAGCAACGGTGCGAGAGATCGCATCGAATCCGACTTTCAGCAGTCAAGCCGTGCCAGGCATCTATTTCCGAAAGCTCGAGCGATTTCCCTATGTAGTGTTCTACCAGATAGAAGCTAAAGAGGTCGTAATTATCGTCGTCGCCCACCAACGACGCGAACCCGGATATTGGCAAGACCGGCTCCCCAGGCCCTGACGACGCAGAAGAGATTCCCATGACCAATCGAACAATTGCATCGACGCTGTTCGCCCTGCTCGCGGTGACCCCCGCCTTCGCCGAAGTCACCCTCCAGAAGCTCATCGTCGCCCCCGGCGAGATTGCGCTCACCACCGCGGCGGACCGGCAACTGGTCGTCGTGCAGGCGCTGTACTCCGACGGCATCACCCGCGACGTCGCCAAGGATGCGACGCTCACGCTGGCGAATGCGGCCCTCGTCCGGCGCGACGGGCAGACGTTCTATCCCGTCGCCGACGGGCAGACCGAGCTCAAGGTCGAGTTCGGCGGGCAGTCGCACACCATACCGGTCAAGGTCGAACGGGCCGCCGAGACCCGCCCGGTCAGCTTCAAGCTCGACGTCATGCCGATCTTCATGAAAACCAACTGCAACACCGGCAGTTGCCACGGCGCAGCCCGCGGGAAGGACGGCTTCCGGCTGTCGCTGTTCGGTTTCGATCCCGACGGCGACTACGACCGCATCACCCGCGAAATGCCCGGCCGCCGCATCGACTTCGCCGTCCCCGCCGCAAGCCTGCTGGTTGAGAAGGCCATCGGCGTAGTGCCGCACACCGGAGGCAAGCGGTTCGAGGTCGATTCCGAACTGTATCGGACGTTCGTCAACTGGATCGCCGCCGGCTGTCTGAAAGACCCCGCCGACGTGGCCACCTGCACCGGCATCGAGTTCTTCCCGGCATCGGGCGTGCTCGACGGCGAAGGAGCCACGCAACAGGTCACCGTAAGGGCGAAGTACTCCGACGGCAGCGACCGCGACGTCACCTCGCTGGCGCTCTTCCTCACCAGCAACGAGACCTCCGCGGCGATCTCGCCCGACGGCCTCGTCACCGCCGGCAGCCGCGGCGAAGCGTTCGTCATGGCCCGGTTCTCGACGTACACCGTCGGCTCGCACTTCGTCGTCCTGCCCAAGGGGCTGCAATGGGAGGACAAGCCGCAGCCGAGCCGCAACTACATCGACGACCTGGTCAACCTGAAGCTCAAGCAACTGCGGATGGACCCGTCGCCGCGGTGCAGCGACGAAGTGTTTCTGCGGCGTGCGTTCATCGACCTCGTGGGGATGGCGCCGACGGAGGAGGAATACGCCGCGTTCATCGCCGACGCTGCTCCCGACAAGCGCGACAAGCTGGTGGACGAGCTGCTGACCCGCAAGGAGTTCACCGAGGTCTGGGTGTCGAAGTGGGCCGAATGGCTGATGATGCGGTCCAACAACAACCAGGTCAGCACCAAGTCGATTGCGCTCTATTACACCTGGCTCAGCGAGCAGGTCGCCAAGAATGTCCCGTTCGACCAGATCGTCCGCGACGTGCTGGCCTCCAGCGGCGGCACGTTCAAGACGCCGTCCACGAACTTCTATCAGATCGAGCGGGACACGCTGAAGGTCTCCGAGAACGTCGCCCAGATTTTCCTGGGCATGCGGACGCAGTGCGCCCAGTGTCACAACCATCCGTTCGACCGCTGGACGCAGGACGATTACTACGGCTTCGCCGCGTTCTTCTCGCAGGTCGGCCGCAAGCAGGGTGAGGACTACCGCGAAACCATCGTCTTCAACGGCGGCGGCGGCGAGGTCAAGCATCCGGTCGGCGGCCGAGTGATGGCCCCGGTGTTCTTGGGTGCCGGCCTGGCCGATGTCACTGGCAAGGACCGCCGCGTCGTCGCCGCTGAATGGCTGGCTTCGCCGAAGAATCCGTACTTCGCGCAAAACTTCGCGAACCGCATCTGGCAGCACTTCTTCGGCATCGGCGTCATCGAACCGGTCGACGACGTCCGCGTCAGCAATCCGCCGGCCAACGAGTTGCTGCTCGCCGAACTGTCGAAGAAGTTCACCGAATCGAACTACGATCTGCGGTCGCTGATCCGCGAGATCTGTCGCTCGGAGGCGTATCAGCGCTCGACCGACGCCAACCCGTCGAACGAGCTCGACAGCCGCAACTTCGCCCGTCAGCAACTGCGGCGGATCAAGGCCGAGTCGATGCTCGACATTCTGTCGCAGGTGACGACCACCAAGGACAAGTTCCCGCGGTTGCCGGTCGGCGCCCGCGCGGTGCAGATCGCCGACGGGGCGACCAGCACGTACTTCCTGACGACCTTCGGCCGGGCGACGCGCGAAACGGCGTGCTCGTGCGAGGTGAAGATGGAGCCGACGCTGTCGCAGGCGCTGCACCTCCTCAACGGCGATGCGACGAACAACAAGATCCAGCAGGGCAAGCTGGTCGCGACGTGGCTCAAGGACGGCCAGACCGCGCCGCAGATCGTCGAGAAGATTTACCTGCGCTGCCTGAGCCGCAAACCGCTGCCCGAAGAAATGGCCGCCCTCGCGCCGTTGCTGCAAGGGGAGAAGCCGTCGCCGACCGCCTTGGAAGACATCTTCTGGGCAGTCCTCAACAGCCGCGAGTTCGTGTTCAATCATTGAGTTGAGAGTTGACGCCCAGGGATGGCAATCCCTGGGTCTCTTCAGACAACGTGGGATTCCGAGTCATGCCGTTTCGTCTCTTCACAATGACATCCGCACTGCTGTTCGCCGCGGCGGCGTTCGCGCAGGACGCCAAGCCCGCGGCCGACAAGCCGGCGGAGAAGATCACCTACGAGCAGCACATCCTGCCTTTGCTGCGCGAGAAGTGCGGCACCTGCCACAACGCCAACGACAAGAAGGGAGATCTGATCCTCGACAACTACGGCGCGGCGATCCGCGGCGGAGCGTCGGGCGAGGTGATCCGCACCGACGGCAACGCGGACGACAGCTCGCTGTACCGCGCGGTGGCCCATCTCTCCGAGCCGTTCATGCCCCCGGGCCAGCCGAAGCTGCCCGACGAGCAATTGGCGCTCATCAAGAAGTGGATCGAAGGGGGCTCGCTGGAGAAGTTGGACAGCGTCTCCAAGGTCAAGAAGTCGAGCATGGTCGCCAAGGCGGTCGTCTCCAACGAGCGTCCGGCCGGACCGCCGCCGCTGCCGGAGAACCTGTCGATCGAGCCGCTGCTGGTCTCGCCGCGGTCCAACGGCGTGACGGCGCTGGCGGTTAATCCGTGGTCGCCGCTCGCCGCGGTCTCCGGGCACAAGCAGGTGCTGCTGTTCAATACGGCGAACCTCGAACTGGCCGCGGTGCTGCCCTTCCCCGAAGGCCAGCCGCACGCGCTGAAGTTCAGCCGGAACGGGCAACTGCTCCTGGTCGGCGGCGGGCGCGGGGCCCACTCGGGCAAGGTCGTGCTGTTCGACGTGAAGACCGGCAACCGCGTCGCGGAAATCGGTGACGAATACGACATCATTCTTGCCGCCGACGTCAGCCCCGATCAGTCGCAGGTCGCGCTCGGCGGTCCGAAGAAGATGGTCCGCGTCTACAGCGTCGCCACCGGCGAGCAGCTTTACGAACTGAAGAAGCACACCGACTGGATCACGGCGATTGAATTCAGCCCCGACGGCGTGCTGCTCGCCACCGGCGACCGCAGCAACGGCCTGTTCGTCTGGGAGGCCGGCACCGGCCGCGAGTTCTACGGACTGACCGGCCACACGGCGGCCATCACGGACATCAGCTGGGCGCCCGATTCCAACACGGTCGCGTCCGCCAGCGAGGACGCCTCCGTCCGGCAATGGGGCATGCAGAACGGCAACCAGATCAAGACGTGGCCCGCCCACGGCGGCGGCGCGACCGGCATCGAATACGCCCGCGACGGCCGCATCGTCACCGCCGGCCGCGACGCGCGCGGCAAGCTGTGGGACGCCGCCGGCGCCGCCGTTCGGACCTTCGAGCCGGGGCTGCCGGACATCGGCACAGCTGCGGCCCTGTGCGCCGAGACCGACCGCGTGCTCGTCGGCGATCTGTCCGGCCGCGTTCACGTCTACAACGCGAAGGACGGCGCGAGGCTCGGCGAACTCAGCACTAATCCGCCGACCATCGCCACCCGCATTCAGCAATCGCAGCAGGAACTGCCGCCGCTCGAAGCCGCCGCCGCGCAAACCGCCGCCCAATTGGCCGCGTTGCAGAAGGGCGTGGCCGAGCGGCAAGCCGTGGCGGACGCCGCCGCGAAGGCCGCGGCAGAGGCTGCGGTCGCGATCGATCCGGCGACGAAGGCGAAGGCCGCCGCCGATGCCGATCTCGCCGCCAAGCAGCAGACATTGCAGACGGCGCAACAGGAATTCGCCACCGTCGATGCCGCGAAAGCCAAGGCCGTCGGCGAACAGGACGCCGTCGGCAAGACGGTGACGGCCGCACAAGCCGCGCTGAAAACGACGACCGATGCGTCCATCGCCGCACAAGTCGTGGCCGTTCAGGCTCAACAGACTGCGCAGTTCAATCCGGCCGATGCCGCCCTGCAGCAGGCCGCACAGGACGCGACGAAGAAGGCCGCGGACGCCTTGACGGCGGTGACGGAGTCGGTCAAGAAGAACGCCGAGGTCTTGCAGCAATTCGCCGCCGCAGCGCCGTCGGTGAGCGCCGCCGTCGTCGCTGCGAACGCCG
>JAWXBB010000226.1:0-5131 GCA_034439795.1 Planctomycetaceae bacterium
ACGTGGGCCAAAACCATGTCGTGCCATTCCGTCGACCAGTCGCTGCTGCCGACGACGACCAGTTTGCTGCCCGAGCGCAGCAAGTCCAGCTTGCGGCCGAGGTCTTGCACGTAGGTCAGGAACTCGCGCGGCGACCGTGCGACGGCGTCCGTCGGCACCGGCAGAACGCCCCATAACAGCGCCAACCGGCGGGCGATTTCCGGGCGGTCGGTCAGGGCGAGAATCGGCACGCCGTAACGCTGCTTCGAGACCGCCAGCGCCGTCTTGCCGCCGCGCGTCGCGACGGCGATGAGGTCGGCCCCCAGATGCCGGGCCGCCGCGACTGCGCCCATTGTCACGGCTTCGGTGATCGCCGTCGCCCGGCTGCGGATTTGCGCCTGGTTGTCGCCATCGATGCGCGGCGTCAGCAGCCGCTCGGCGTCCTGGGCGATGCGGCTCATCATGCTCACCGCGGCGACGGGGTACTCGCCGATCGCCGTCTCGCCCGACAGCATCACGGCGTCGGTGCCGTCCAGAATCGCGTTGGCGACATCGCTCACCTCGGCCCGCGTCGGCAGTTCGCTGCGCTGCATGCTGTCGAGCATCTGCGTCGCCGTAATCACCGGCAGGCGGCGTTCGTTGCACAGCCGGATGATCCGCTTCTGCAGGCTGGGAACGCGGGCGATGTCCGATTCGACCCCCAGATCGCCGCGGGCCACCATCACGGCGTCGGTCTCGGCGAGTATCGCCTCCAGATCGTCGATGGCCTCGGTCTTCTCGATCTTGGCCACGATCCACGGCGGCGTTTTCGTGCCATGATCGGCGATCCGTTTGTGCAGATCGCGAATGTCCGCCGCACTGCGGACGAAACTGAGGCCGATGAAATCGATTCCCTGATCGAGCGCGAACTGCAGATCTTGGGCGTCTTTCTCGGTGATCGCCGGCGTGCTGAGCGCGACCCCCGGCAGATTCACCCCCTGCCGGCTGCGGATCGTGCCCGGCTGCACGACTTCGCAGACGACGCGGCCCGCGGCCGGGTCCGCTTCGACGACGCGCATCGACACCACGCCGTCGGCGAGCAGCACGCGGTCGCCCGGTTGCAGGTCGTCGATCAGTTGCTCGTAGGTGCAGGTCAGTTGATCGTCGCGGCCCGGCGTGGCCGTGCGGACGAACTCGAACCGTTCTCCGAACCGGCACCGCACGCCGTCCGGAGCCAGTTCCCCCAGCCGGATTTTCGGTCCCGACAGATCGCCGAGAATCCCCACCACGCGGCCCTGCTCCTGGGCGGCTGCGCGAATGGTCTGGATGATCTTCGCATGCGACTCGTGGCTGCCGTGGGCGAAATTCAACCGGAAGACGTCGGCCCCGGCGTGCATCAGCGCGCCGAGCACCTCGGGCGATTGGCTCGCCGGCCCCACCGTCGCCACGATCTTCGTGTTGACGAGCACGCCCTCGGACCGCTCCCGTCGCAAAGTTGTCGGCTGCGGTTCCATCGCGTTCCTTAATCTCTTCTTGTCTTGTAGGGTGCAGTCGAGGCTTTGCGAGGCTCACCCCCGGCCATTCTCGCGGTGGGGCTCGAAGACTCGGCCCACCCTACGGCTGATCTGCATTGAAAAACAGCCCCGATGGAAACATCGGGGCCGGGGGTCATCGCGTTCAATCCTCTTGCCGGTCGGCTATGGCGATTCCGGCGGAAACAGCTTCGCATTGACCGGCTTCACGTCGGCGGCCGATTCCGCCACCGGCAGCTTGCCGGTCAGCTTCACGGTGGCCGGCAGCAGGCAGCGCTTGTCGTCGCAGGCCTGATATTTGACGATGATATCCACGTCTTCCGATTTCCCGGCGGCCGCGGCGGGCACCTGCAGCTTGCCGCGGACGTCGACTTTGCCGTCGTAGACCCAGACGTCTTCGTCGAAGTCCTGAATGTGCATGGGCTTGCCCTTGGGATACTTGAGCTCCGCGAGCTTGGTTCCCTGCTTGCCGATGATCGTGATTTCGGTGGCGACGAACTCCTTGGGCTTGGCGGGGTTGGTGTTGATGTGCCAGCCGGACTCGACTGTCAGCCGGATCAGCACCTGGCATTCGCCGCCGGGGGGCAGTTTGTCGACGGACAGGTGCGCTTCGACCTTGACCTTTTCGTCCTTTTTCTTCGCAGACGGGGGATCGGCCTGGGCGACGAGCGTCGAGCGGGACGGTTCGGCGCCGGACAGCCAGCCGAGACCAACTCCGCACGCGGCGATCACCAGACAAGCGCAGATTCGCTGGGGCACCATGCAACTCCTTCTTCGTGAGACAGCCCGCGCAGACGACGCCCAGCCAGGTTCGCTGCGATCTGATCCGATCCGGCCGACCCAACCGGAACGCAAAGTCTAGCAGAGTTCGCGGAAATCTAGTACCCGAATTGCCCCGCGAGGGGCGGGAGCGTTTGTGTCTTGATTGTAAGTGGGGTCCACGGACGACGAGCGACGGTCGGCATCACGACCCGTCTTTCTTAAGCCCCGAAGGGGCGGCAGAACGTAGCCCCCGGCGTCAGCCGGGGGAGGGGTAGTCACACAGAATCGCAGCCGCGGAGCGGCGACAGAAGTTCGTCGCGCGACCGGCTGTCTGTCGCCCCTCCGGGGCTGGCAGCAGGGGTGGCAACCAGTCCCCCGGCTCACGCCGAGGGCTACGTTCTGCCGCCGCTCCGCGGCTGATAACCAGGAATGATGCGGACCACTCGGCCACGATTCACACCACATCAAACTGTCCCGCGTCGTGACGAGCGTGAAAGCCCACTCGCCGTCGCATACGATGTGGCCCGACCTGCCATCCCCCCACATGCCCGGACTGAATGGTTGATGAACTCTGCAACCCAGCGCGTCATCATCGTCGGCGGCGGATTGGCGGGACTCGCCGCGGCGGCCGCGCTGGCGGAGCGCGGCGTCGGCGTGACGCTGCTGGAATCGCGGCCGCGGCTGGGGGGGCGGGCCAGTTCGTTTCAGGACGCGGCGACGGGGCAATGGATCGACAACTGCCAGCACGTCTCGATGGGCTGCTGCACGAACTTCCGCCACTTCTGCGAACAGACCGGGTTGCGGGAGTTCTTTCGGACGGAGCCGGCGCTGCACTTCATCGCGCACGATGGCCGCATCAATGAGTTTCGCGCGGGGCCGTGGCCCGCGCCGTTGCATCTTGCCGGGGCGTTGGCCAGGTTGTCGTATCTGTCGTGGCCCGACAAGTGGCGACTCGCGCAGGGACTGAAACGACTCGCGCGGACGACCGGCCCCGACACCGGCGAATCGTTCGCCGACTGGCTGAAACGGGCCGGGCAATCGCATAACGCCATCGAGCGGTTCTGGACCGTCGTGCTGGTGAGCGCACTGAGCGAATCGCTGGACCGCATCAGCGTGCCGCACGCGCGGAAGGTGTTCGTGGATGCCTTTCTGTCGCATCGCGACGCCTGGCAGGTCGAGATTCCGACGGTGCCGCTCGAAGAGTTGTACGGCGGCCGATTGACGAAATGGTTGACCGACCGCGGCGTCGAGCTGCGATTGCTGTCCGGTGCGGAGGGCCTCGACGTCACCAACGATTGCGTCACCGGCGTGCGTCTGAAGAGCGGCGAGGTCGTTACCGGCGGCGATTACCTTGTCGCCGTGCCGTATCACCGGGTGATGGCGTTGCTGCCGGATCAAGTGCGGCAACATCCGTCGCTCGCCGGTATCGCGAAGCTGGAATCGGCCCCGATTTCGAGCGTGCATCTGTGGTTCGACCGCCCGGTGCTGCCATTGCCGCATGCGGTGTTCGTGCAGGGATTGTCGCAATGGGCCTTCAACCGGACGATGCTGTCGGGACGGACGCCGCCACCGAATGAGCCGTGGTACGTGCAGGTCGTCATCAGCGCGAGCCGCGACGTCACCGAGCGCGATTCCGACGCCGTCCGCGACCAGGTGGTCCGCGAGTTGGCCACTGTCTGGTCCGCCGTCGCCACGGCAAAGTTGACGGCGTCGCGATTGGTGACGGAGCATCGGGCCGTGTTCTCCGTCACACCCGGCGTGGAGGCGTTGCGGCCGTCGCAGCAATCGCCGATCAGCAACCTGCAACTCGCCGGGGACTACACGCAAACCGGTTGGCCGGGGACGATGGAGGGCGCCGTCCGCAGCGGCTCTCTCGCGGCGGAGAATATTCTCACGCGGCGTGGACAGCCCGCGCGGTTGCTGCAACCCGACCTGCCGGTCGCGCGGTTGTCGCGGTGGTTGTATGGGTTGTGAACGTCCTCCCCCCTCGCCCGGCGCTTCGCTGGGAGAGGGGCCGGGGGTGAGGGTGCTTCTGTCTTTGGCTTTGATGGCGGAAGAGAAAACAAAAGGCCGAAGCACCCTCACCCTAACCCTCTCCCACTGAAGCGGCGGGAGAGGGGACAAAACGAAGAAGCCCACCCATTGCAATGGGTGGGCTTCGCGCGGGTCAACTTTCCACCACTTCCCCCGTCGCCGTTGTGTCGTACCCCGGCAGTTCGCTCAGCAGCTTGCGGAACTGTGGCGAGCGGACCACCGCCACGAGCGCCCGCAGCCGCGGCTCATCGGCGACGGCGGTCCGGTAGACGATGTCGTACGACTCCTGCTGCACGCTGAGAAACCGCAGCCCGGCTTCCACGGCGACAAGCCGCAGGCAGATGCCGGCGTCGGCCCAGCCGTTGCGGATGGCGTCCGCGACGCCGTGATGGTCCCGCGCGATGTGCCGCGGACTCGGGCGATCCTGCAGGACTTCGTCCAGACATTGCCGCGCCCCCGATCCCGCTTCGCGACCGATCCAGCGCAATCGGCCGGCGACGGCGTCACCCACGGACTTCGCCGTCTGCCCGCGTCCCAAGGCCAGGCCCTCATCCCAGCGGGCGACGTGCAACAGCGAATAGCCCGGCCCCAACTGTTCACGCACCTTGCGGGCATTGCCGGTGCGGCTGCGGGACTTCGACAGATGCACCCCCGCCGCGTGGACGACCCCCTCCCCCAGCAGCCGCAGCGATTCGCGGCTCGCACGGCCGAGCACCAGCAGCCGTAACCCCGTCCGATGCGAGAATTCGGAGGCGAGCAGCGCGGCGGCGGGATCGCAACTGGCGAGGACCAGCGTTTCCGTCGCCCGGTCGTGCCGCTCCGACTGCACGAACCCGGCCCCGGCG
>JAWXBB010000227.1:0-30603 GCA_034439795.1 Planctomycetaceae bacterium
CGGCGTCACTCGCCGCGCTACCGACCAAGCTGTTGGCGGCGCTGACGACGCCCGTCGTGCCCGTCGCTCCGTTCCCCCAGGTCACGGCGCCGGCATCGACGATGCCCGCATTGTCCCATTGCGTGCTGGCCACGACGTAGTTGCCGTTGGTGAGCGCCGTCACGCCACTTTGGCCGTAGTTGTCGTTCGCCGTGCTGCCGACGAGGCTGTTGGCGGCGCTGATGTTCCCGGTGATGCCCGTCGTCCCATTGCCCCAGGTGACGGCACCGGCATTGTTGACGCCCGGGCTGTCCCAGTTCGAGGTTCGGACGACGTAATTGCCGTTGGTCAGGACCGTGACGCTGTTGCTGCCGCCAACGTGGTCGCCGAAGTTGTTGCCGACGAGGCTGTTGGCTGCGCTGACGACGCCGCTGACGCCGGTCGTGCCGCTGCCCCACGTCACCGCTCCGAAGTCGTCAAACACACTCCAGTCGGGGCTGAGAATCAGGAAGTTGCCGCTGGGGAGCGCGACGATCCCGCTGCTGCCGACGTTGTCGTTGGTCGCCGAGCCGCGGAGCGTGCTGATCAGCGCGCCTGTCGCGCCATTGAACAGGTACACGGCTCCGGCGTTGGAGCCGCCGAAGTCATCATTCGGCGCGGTGACGACGACGTTGCCGGTGCTGAGCACGGTCACCGTCTGCCCGAAACCATTGTTCGCCGACGGATTCGGATCGACGAATTCCAGGAACGGCGCGGCGAGCAGCACGCGCGGCTCGACCGCGCAGATCTGGCTCGCACGCGGGCCCATCGGTTTGCGTCGCCGACGGGGGCGATGCGTTGTCGAAACCAAGCGAGCCTGCAGACGCCGCAGCCAATTCAGAGAGAGCATCGGAGAACCTCGAGAGCGCCCAGAGTTCACCGCACGGAGAGGCCGCGCGCCGATTCACATAGCGTCCCAAGATAAGGAGCGACCACGCATCGCTGCAATCGCGTCCCGCGAAAAAATGGCCGCGAGTTCACAATCCGAGTGCAGGCGCCATGGGGACTGGTGAACGCTTCGGGCGTCCAACCCGCGGTCGCCCATTAGCGAAGCGCTGCCACGAATGGAACATTCGGGTGGAGAACCCGGAAGAGACGCTGCCCCGCCTGGCCGAACGCTGCCATCAGATTCCCGGCATGGCCCTGCCGGTGCTCAACAAGGCCCACAAGCGGCGCAGCCAATTACTGACGCGGGCGATGGTTGAAAAACACACGTTCGATCTGGATGAGTTATCGATGCGGTTGAACGCACTTGCCTCTCTCGTGCGGTGCCTCGAAAAACTCCGGCGAATCGTCATTTCAGCGGCCCGAGCTCGATCGGGGTCACGCCGAACAGTTCTGCCTGCGAAGGATGGCACGTCAAAACTAGAACCTGCTTGTCGAGGGCGAACGAGTTGATCATTTCCGCGGCGGCCTTCTGACGAACTGGATCGACATCGACAAACGGGTCGTCCAGAACGAGGAGACCGTCTTGCCCACTCAGGAAATGGGCGGCCATCGCCAGTCGAACCGCCAGGCCGAAGCCGGCATTCATTCCGACCGAAAGCAACTGGGTTGACATGTCCACCGATCCGTGGCGGCGGAAAGTTCCGCCCTCCAGCTCGATGTTTTCGAAACGGTCGCCCGTCAACTGGTGAAGTAAACGCTGCACATCCGCCAGCAGCGGATCAAGTGGGTTCTGGTCGAGCGAATCCTTCAGCCCCTTGAAGACATCCAGAATCGTTTGATACGCCTGAGCCCTCTTTTGGGCTTCCTCAAAGGCGAGCCGTGCAGCAGCGAGTTGCTCGACAAGCTCTGCCACACTGGCTTCCGGTTCGTCTCCCTGAATCCGCGCCAATTCCACTTTCGTTTCCGGCAACTCCACCTCTTTGATGTGTCGAAGTCGAGCGTCAGAGTTCAGAAGCTCAATCCGTCGTTGCTCAAGGTCAGCGACAGAATCTGCGGATACGGACAGCCCACCCAGCTCGTCAGCCAGCTTTTGGACCTGCAGATGAAGCGGTGCCAATCGGTTCAGGACCTGATCCACCGTTTGATAGTCCCGTGCCCACACGCTCAATTGCAATTCCACGTCCTTCAGCCCGACTTCGGTGTCGTGAAGGGCCTTTCCTTTTGCCAGTTTCTCGTTCGTGATGGCGGCGATTTCACGAGGCGGCGTGCTGTCTTGGGAGGAGCCGACGAGCGGAACCAGTTCCTCGAGTGTGGTTCCATTCAGAACCTTCGCCAAGTCCTTACGGCAGTCGTCGACGGCCTTCTCCGCATTCGCAAATTCCTGAGCGAAGAGCTTCAGCTCTTCGGGGGTTCCGACGCCCGACTGTTCCAGAACACGTTGGATTTCGTCTTGAATTTCCTGGTGCTGACTCTGCAGCTGGTCGAACGACGTCTCACCGGATTTGATTGTCAGCTTCCAGTCCGGATGCTCCAGCAGAATCCGCCCGCCCGCTTCCAGCTGTAATGGAACGCCTGGCGTCAAGATTTGCTCGGTGCGGGCACCGAGATCCGATTGATGCGCGACTTCGGTCTCGCGAAGCGCTTCGAGCGTCAGCTGCAGTTTCCCAGCCCCGAGTTTGGTCTCGATCAGCTGCTTCCGCCGTAATGCGTCCTCCAGCACCCACTGCTCCTGAGCCGTAACTTGCTTGACGCCCTTCAAGGCGGCGGCGTTCTTCTGAAGCTGCGTGTGAATCTCCAACGCCGTCTTCAGCTGATGCCGCTGAGCCGCTAACCGGGCCCATTCCGTGGCGCGCTTCAGTTCTGATTCCAGGGACTGGAGCAGGGTTTGCTGCTCGGCGAGCGACGCCTTCATCCGCTCGGCATCTTCGGTGCATGTCGGCCAGTGGCGATAGGCCTTTTCGAGGGCGTCACGCTCCTTGCTCGCTGTCGAAAGAGTTTGCTCGAGAGCCGTTCGCTTCTCGGCTTGTTCCAGAAGCGGCCCCCACTCTTTCCGGAATGCTTCTATTGCATCGAGCTCGGCCAGAAGCTGCTCCTTCTTCAAAAGCCAACCATCCCGCTCCTGCTCAAAAACCCGAGCTTTCTCCCACACAACCTCGGCCGCGCGCATCGAGTACCAGGCCTCTAAGACGGTTCCAACGTCTCGACTCCACCGATTCTGAAGGTCGCGGTTCCCTTCCGGACGGCAC
Source organism: Planctomycetaceae bacterium (assembly GCA_034439795.1). GTDB lineage: Bacteria > Planctomycetota > Planctomycetia > Planctomycetales > Planctomycetaceae > DSVQ01. The sequence goes on from JAWXBB010000227.1 coordinate 3,153, forward strand.
TGCATTGTGTCCCAGTGGGCATAGCAGCGCTCCACTTTTTCCCGCAGTCGAGTTTCCAGGCGCTCCAGCGAGACGCCGTCCGTTTCGAGGAACGCCTTGCGGAGTCGCCGAGTGACCTCATTTCGTGTCTCGGAGTCCAGCTTGATGGATTCCAGCGTGCTGGGCAGTGCAGCCTGATCGGCACACAGCACATTTCTCCACGTTCCAGGCTTCCAACCGACCAGCGAATCCAAGACGGCATTCACCTGATTGGAATCTGCGAGAACTTGACCTCCCGGCATGCGCAGTTCGCAACCGCGAAGGGGCTTGCTCTCAGACCACGTCTTCGTGAGGCGGTAGTCCTGCCCGGCAATCTCAAACTCCAGCACGACTCGGAAGTAGTCGCCGCTCGGCAGCGGGACGTGACGCTGCAGCGTTCTCCAAACCTTTGTTCCAGGATCGACCCCCTGGAACAGGCAGCAATCGAGCGCGGACACGAGCGTGCTTTTCCCGGATTCATTGGGGCCGACAATCACATTGAGGCCCGGAGCGAACGGAATCGTCCTGTCAGAGACTCCTGCGAACGGCCGTAGGCAGAGCGAACGGAGTCTCATTGCTGCGCTTCCTGGACAAGCTCATAGGCTAACTGCAAGGCCAGGCTGGCAGGCTGATTCGCAGCCAGCTGAGAGAGCAGGCGATGCGGGAATGAGCCTTGGGTGAACTCTCGATCGATGTCAACTTGCGTAATCTCCTGAATCACGTCCGTAGTATCGGGTTCAAAGTAGCCAAAGGCGGGCTGGCAGGAGGAAAGAGCATCTCGAAGGTCGGCGAGAAGCTGGTCCGACAACTGACCGTGTAGCCGAAGCTTAACCAGCTGATTGCCGGCGGCGAGCCCATTCAGCTCCCGTTGGAGCGCGAGAACGTCGGATTTTTGAAGGAGCTGCCGATCAAAATCGTGAAAACGATACTGGCCGGTTGCAAGGGATCGATACTGCGCGGGCTGACTGCGACTGAGGTCAATGATCCAGGCAAAGCCCTCGTGTCGGCAATCGAATCCATCCGGCTCAGGAGTCGATGGATAAAAAAGCCGGTTGCCGCTGCCTTCCAACTGATCCGGATAGCGAATGTGCGTATGTCCCAGGAGCCAGAGATCAAGCCCCATCGCTTCCAGTTCCCGATGCGTCATCGGGAAATACCGACCATCGAAGTCGGGTGAAACACCGTCCAAACTTCCATGAGCGATGCCGATATGGAACTTGGACTCGTCGCGGCTTTCCGGGCTGATCGAACGGATCCAACCCACAGCGTTGTCGGAAGAATGCTTGGAGCCACACGGCCCCGGATAGAGAACGACGGGGATCCCCTGGTCGGACAGATCATAGGGCCTTTGCTCGCGGAGTATCAGATGTCCCTCACCGAGAGCGTTCTCCATGTGCGGCCAGACGGGATCGTCGGACCGCTGACAAAAGTCATGGTTACCGGGGAGAACAACGACAACCCCTGCGAATCTGCGGAGCGCCTCAGCCGATTTTCGAATGACGGTTTGGGTGACGCGAAGATGGTCGAACATGTCCCCTGCCACAACGAACAGTTCGCAGTGCTCATCATTCGCCTTTTCCACCAACCGGGTGAGTGTGTCGACGCGTGCAGCCACGAGTTTTTCACGCAGGTCCGGAGAGTAGCTGGCCCGAGTGAATTTGAGGCCGATGTGCAGGTCAGCGGTATGGAAAATCCGAGTCATGCAAAAACTGTTTTTGGGGAATGTGGAGGAGCACCGAGGCAGTTTAGCAGAGGTTGATCGACCAGGAACGGTCAGTGCGGAAGAATGTCGGAATGCGGATCGACGGGCGAAACATCTCGACGTCGTCGCCGACCGGAGCACGGCCAACACGCAACGGGATTCAAATCGCAAGCTTCATTGGACGGACATTTTTACGCCGCACCACTCTCACGAAAACACGTCCGGCTTTGGACTGAATCGCCGCAGTTGGTCCGGGTCGATCTCGATCCCCAAACCGGGGCCGTCGGGAATGGTCAAGCAGCCGTCGTTATCCAGCTTGAACGGCGTCGCCAGGAGACCGTCGATGTACGCGCACGGCGTGAGATACTCGACGTACCGCGCCGTCGGGATCGCCGCCGAGAATTGCAGATCGGCCGCCAGCCCGATCGCGGTGTTCCAGCCGTGCGGCACGACCTGAATATTGTGATCGGCGGCCAGCCACGCGATCCGGCGCGACTCGCTCAGGCCGCCGTTCTTCGTGCAGTCTGGCTGAAGGATGTCGACGGCCCGCTGCTCGATCCACGGCAAAAACGCTTGCCGGCGGGTCAGGACTTCGCCCCCCGCGATCGGCACCGGCGATGACCGCGTGAGTTCGGCGTAACCGGCGATGTCGTCCGGGGGCAGCGGCTCCTCGAACCACGTGATGTCGAAGTCGACGAGCATGGTCGCCGTGTTGCGGGCCCAGTTGACGCCGTGCGGCCAGAACTGTTCGCTGCCGCCGGCGTCGACCATCAGTTCGACGTCCGCCCCGACGGCTTCGCGGGCCGTGCGGACCAGGAGTTCGTCAAACTGACGATTCCGGCGGCCGAACGGTCGCCAGCCGAGCTTGATCGCGCGGAAGCCGCGGGCGACGACGCTCTGCAATTTGTCGCGCAACGGTTCGGGTTCATCGAACAGCATCGAACCGTACGGCTTGATGCGGTTGCGGTAGTTGCCCCCCATCAGCCGCGACACCGGCTGCTGGCAGATTCGCCCCATCAAGTCCCACAGGGCGATGTCGATCCCGCTGATGGCGTGCTCGACGCTGCCGCCGCGGCCCTGCCAGAACGACGACTGCCGCAGCGTCTCGGCGACGCGCTCCGGCTCGACGGACGGCTGCCCCTTGAGCAGCGGCCACAGCAACTCCACGGCCCCGGTCACCAGCTTGCCCGACGTGAAGCAACTCCCATAGCCCGCGTGGCCGGTGTCGCTGCGGACGATGAGCAGCGTGTGCAGATTCTCCTGCGGCTCGTGCCCCTGCGGCCAGCCGCCGTCAACCGTCGCGCCGGTGAGAGGATAGATTTCGACGGCGGTGATGGTCATGGGCGCGTCCGGTCGGTAGAAGTCGGAAGTATGAAGTCAGAAGTCTGAAGTAAAGACAGAAGCGAGTCAATCTTCTTAACTTCCGACTTCAGACTTCCGACTTTCTCAAGCCGCCGGCTTCTTCGCGTCCTTCTTGTCGTCCTTCTTCTCTTCGATGATCTTGATCGACTTGACGCTGTCCAGAATGATCTGCGGCTTCTCCATGTGCAGGCCGACTTTCCCCTTCACTTCAACGGTCTTTCCCTTGAAGTGAGCCGCGGGGTCTTCGATGTCGGCGTCGCGGAATTGCGACAGCAGTTTGCTGTTGAGGAAGACGACGAAGTTCTTCTCGTCGCGATGGCTGGTTTCCGAATTGAGGAAGCCCACGTTCTTCTGGAGGGACGCCGACTTGACCTCCATCCGCACCAGCACCTCTTCGCCGACCTTCTTCGCCGCTTCCGCGGCCGTGATCGGCTTCGGTCCGTCCGCGGCCATGGCGAACGCGACGGACAAGAATGAGACGCAACCGACGAGGGCGATCCAACGCATGACGAGTCTCCGCACGAAGTGAGTGGACAGTCCGCGGCGCGGATGTCATCTCACCGAATCGCGAACCGCCCGGCAAGTCAGCGCGGAAGAGAAATGCGAACACTCGTTGGAGTCCAGCCTTTAGGCTGTCTTCGCCTTTGCGTCCCAGAAGAGCAGAGCAGCCTAAAGGCTGGACTCCAACGGCCCGTTACGCGGCCCGTTCGGCGGCCTTGGCGGCGACCTTTTGTTCGAGCATCGGCACGACCTGCATCAGCACCCGGCACATGTCGGCGACGACGCCCCGTTCCAGTTCGTCGGTGGAAATCCCGTCGCAGGCATTCAGACACGCCTTGATCCGCCGGGCCAGCTCCCGATTCCGCGGCGTGTCGCTGCCGAGAATGTCCCCGCCGGCGGTCAGAATCAGGTGTTCGGGATCGGATGTCGAAGACAGCGGCTGGAACATGGCGAACGACCTCAAACGACGAACTCGGGCTTCGCAACCGGACTCCCCGTGTTCATCGGCCGCAGTAGCGACGGACTCTGGAGCCGATCCCGCCCTCGGACTCTTCTCGGCCGAAAACTTCGGATCAACCGCTAACGGCTTCGCGGTCTGCCCAGTTTAACAGGGGGCGTTCGACTCATATCCGCTTCCCCAACTGAGCCACGGCATACGCGCACGCGGCGGTTGCGATCTCCGGGGCGAGTTCGTCCGTGAGAGAAATCACCGTGCCCGCCGACAGTTCCGGGATCGAAGCCACGACGCGCCTCGCCAGGAATTCCCCGGAGCCCGAAACGATGACCGTAGTGACCGACGCCGTTTGCCGGGCCAGCACCGTGCGGACCGCACCAGCGATGTGCTGTTGCTGCGTCGCGGTGAAGAATCTGGCGAGTTGCACGGCCTGCTCGTGCGACACTTCCTCGCGGTCGCCGCAGACCATCCGGGCGATGCGGTCGTGAGCCGAGGCAATTGTTGCCGGGCGCCCGTTGGCGGTCTCTATGTCGGCGGCGTCTTCGGCGATGTCCCCCTGCAGCAGGTACGCATCCAGCGTTGTCGCGAACAATTCGGCGGCGACGCCAACTTGTGAGTTCTCCCACGGCGCGGCTTTCGCGATCGCACACAACGGCGTGCGACGGACCCCGGTGTAAACCAGTTCCCGCGTCGTCAGCCGCTCACGGTCCGTCTGGCCGAGTGCGACCGGCCGGCCGTCGCGCAACGGGATGATGTCGGTGGTCGTGGTGCCGATGTCGATCAGGAGTGCCGATCCCGTGGCCGCCCGTTGTCCCACCCACGTTGCGAGCGCATGCCAGTTCGCGGCGGCGACGGCGAGGACGTGCTGTCCGACCACCTGCGGGGCGATAAACCGTCCGTCGGTCGTCCAGAATAGCGTGCGCCGCGACCCAGCCGCTTGCACGACGGCAGCGACGATGTGCCGGACGCCGTCCGCCTTGGTTGTGAAGCAGTCCGCAAGTTCGCCGGTCATCGTGACGGCGACGGTGTCGCAGTCAACGAACATCGCGACGAGTTCGGCCAGCATCGCCGCCAGCCGTTCGGGCTGTTTCCACAAGGGAAACGGCACGGAGCACGTGCGACCGTCGGTGGTCGCGGCCTTGATGTTCGCTCCACCGATGTCCAGACCCAGCACGCTCATCGTGACGGCGCTCCATGAAAGTGCCCATTGGCGTCGAATTCGATGGGCGCGGTGGAGATTGGCAAGAGGATGCTCCTGTGTGCCACGGCTGTGTCAGCCGTGCGAGCGCTCGAACCCGCTGGGAAGTCGGACACGGCCGACACGGCCGTGGCACACGAAATCGTCAGCCAGCGCTCGAGCAGATTCTCGGCGATCAACCGTCGATAGCCGACGTAGCTGGTCGTGAACCGGGGATTGATCTCGACGAGCAACGGCCGCAACGGATTGTCAGCCGGTTGCAGCACGTCGAAACCGATGTAACCGCGCAGCCCGGGAATTGTCGCCGCCGCGGATTGCACGAGGAACAACACGGCCGCGGCTTCGTCCGCGGTGAGTTCGGCCGGCAGTCGTCCGCCGAGATAACGGAACCGGCCGTCGTCGGACAGCCGTTGCTCGCCGATGGGCAGCCAATCCACGAAGTCGTCGCCGAACCACGCCGCGATGGACAAGGCCCGGCCCGGCACGAAGGGTTGTCGCAGCGCGATAGTCGTCGCGGCTGATGCTGCATACTCCGTTCGGACACGTCGCCAATCCGCAGCATCGTCCACACGACGGACCAGCCACGAGCCCGCCCCGTCGCGGGGCTTGATGACGCAGCGGCTGATCGGCGGAGCGGTCCACGTTTCGAGGTCCGTGGGCAACGTGGCGATGCCGTGTGCTGTCAGATGCCGTGCGAGTTCCAGTTTGTCCGTACAGAGATGAATCGCCGAAGGGGTTGCATTCCAGAGTCGCAGCGCTGGCCGTTGCTGTGCGCTGGTTACCAGGCGTGCGAGCAGGCCGTCCGTTTCCGGGGCGATCAGGATCGCCGCGTCGGTATCACACGCTTCGTCGAGACTGCTCGCCGCAATCGCCGTGCAGCCGGGAATGCATTGCAGATCGGCGAGCACCGCGTCCCGCATCGCCTGGCCTTCGGCGAGTAGCGAGGGTTCCGGCGACTCGCCGCACAAACCGGCGCAGACGGCTTCGAGGACCGCGATCCGGCGGAACTTCTTCTCCGGTCCCCTCGCCCCCGTCTTCGGGGGAGAGGGATAGGGTGAGGGGGCCGAGCGCTCCAAACGATGCTCGCCATCGGAGCGGTCTTCGGATGCATTAGGAAGCGCCCGCCCCCTCACCCCGACCCTCTCCCCCGAAGACGGGGGCGAGGGGGCCGGAAATGCGGCAGATTCGCCGTTCGCTGGCGCTCTCGGCTGTGAAGGATCGCGCATCACGTTGTCTCACCGAACTGCAACCGCAGTGCGAGCGGCTTGACCGCCGTCATCGGAATGTCGTCGCACTCGATCGCGCGACTCGACGCGATGAACACCGGCGATTCGTGGCGTTCCTGCCCCGGCGTCGGCAAGCGGCCGTGGCTCCCTTTGACGATCGTCGCATCGAGGCCGATGACGTCCATGTAATACCGGAAACCGAGCAGCTTCTGGGCGAGCCGCTGGGCAATGCGAAGTTGCGGCAGCGCCAGCTTCGGGTCGAGAAACAATTCGACGGGGTCGTAACCAGGCTTGCGATGGATGTCGACCGTCCGGGCGTAATCCGGTGCGACGGCGTCGTCCAGCCAGAAGTAATACGTGAACCACGCCTCGGGGGCCGCGACCGCGACCAGTTCGCCGCTCCGTTCGTGATCGAGCCCGAACTGCCGCTGCTCGCTGCGGTCGAACACGCCGTCGATGCCCGGCGTCATCGACAACAGCAGCTTCACCCCCTTCACGTCTTCCGGCCGCTGCACGTAGACGTGGGCCACCTGGTGATCGGCGACGGCGAACGCCCGCGACGCGCCGCAGTCGAGCGTCTCCCAACCGAGCGGCTCCCTCCGGGCCGTCAGATAGCCGTGCGCCCGCAGCACCCGGTTGATGTGGACCGGCTGCGACACCGGCGCGATCGCGTACTCCGACAGCACGATGACATCCCGGCCCTGATTGCGGGCGGCGTCGATGAGCTTGCCCGTTTCCGCGTCGATCAATCGGATGTCTTCAGCGATCCGCGGATCATCCGGGCCGAGCCGTTGCAGGTTGTAATCGAGATGCGGCAGGTAGACGAGCATCAGCGTCGGCTGATGGCGGCGCATCACCTCGACGGAGGCGTCGGCGATCCACCGCGAGCTGGTGATGTCGGCCCCCGGCCCCCAGAACTTGAACAGCGGGAACACGCCCAGCTTGGCCTGCAATTCGTCGCGCAGCTCGGATGGCTGGCTGTACGAGTCCATGATCTTGCGGCCATCGGCGGGGTAGCTCGGCCGCGGCGTCATGGAGAACTCGACCGCCGCGTACATGTTGTACCACCAGAACATGTTCGCGGTGGTGTAGGCGGGGTCGCGCTGCTTGCCGGCGTCGTAGATCCGTTCGCCTGCCACCAGCCGGTTCGATTGTCGCCACAGCCAGACTTCCGACAGATCGCGAAAGTACCAGCCGTTGGCGACGGCGCCGTGTTCGCGCGGCAGCGTGCCGGTGAGAATCGTCGATTGCGCCGAGCACGTCACCGCGGGCAGCACGGTTCCGAGCGGCCGCGCGAAGCCGTCAGCGGCCAGCCGCGACAGATGCGGCGTGTTGGGTCCGAGCATGTCGTGCGTCAGGCCGACGACGTTGAGAATCAGCAGCGGCTTCGTCATGCGGCGATGATGACGCAGAAGCCCAGGGATTGCTATCCCTGGGCTTCCCTCACGCGATGATCACTCTGGCACGTCAAACTGCACGCCCTGCGCGAGTGGCAGCGTGCGGCCGAAGTTCACTGTACACGTCTGCCGGCGCATGTACGCCTTCCAAGCATCGGAGCCGGCTTCGCGACCGCCGCCGGTTCCCTTTTCGCCGCCGAACGCGCCGCCGATCTCGGCCCCCGATGTGCCGATGTTGACGTTCGCAATGCCGCAGTCGCTGCCCCAGGGCGACAGAAACCGCTCGGCTTCGGTGACGCGATCGGTGAACACGGCGGACGACAGCCCATGTTCGGAGTCGTTCTGAATCGCGATGGCGTCGTCGAAACCGCGGTACGTCAGCACGTACAGAATTGGCGCGAATGTCTCAGTTCGGACAATGGCCATGCCGCGCTGGGCGCGGACCACGGCGGGCGTCACGAACCAGCCCGGTCGATCCAATCGGTCGCCGCCGCAGAGGATGTCGCCCCCCTGGGCACGGGCGTCTGCCAGCGCGCGGTGCATGGTGTCGATGGTCGTCGAACGGATCAGCGGGCCGATCAGCACGCCGTCGTCCCACGGGTCGCCGATCGGCAGGCTGCCGTACGCCTGCACGAGCGACTCCGTGAACCGCTCGGCGATGGATTCGTGCACGATCAGCCGCCGCAGCGTCGTGCAGCGCTGGCCCGCCGTTCCCGCCGCGGCGAAGACCACGGCCCGCAGCGCGAGCGACAGGTCGGCGGACTCGGTGACGATCATCGCGTTGTTGCCGCCGAGTTCGAGCAGGCTGCGCCCCAACCGAGCGGCGACGAGTTGCCCGACGTGCTGACCCATCTGCGTGCTGCCGGTCGCCGAGATCAGCGGCAGCCGGACGTCGCGGGCCATCGCCTCGCCGATCGCGCGATCGGCCCCCAGACACAAGCCGAACACCGCTTCAAAGCCGCTCCCCTGCATCACGCGCTGACAGATGTGCTGCACGGCGACCGCAGTCAGCGGCGTGAGCGGCGACGGCTTCCAGACGACGGCGTCGCCGCACACGGCGGCGAGCATCGCGTTCCACGCCCACACGGCGACCGGGAAGTTGAACGCCGTCAGCACGCCCACCGGGCCGAGCGGATGCCACTGCTCGAACAGCCGATGTTCCGGCCGCTCGCTGGGCATCGTCAGCCCGTACAACTGCCGCGACAACCCGACTGCGAAGTCGGCGATGTCGATCATCTCCTGCACTTCGCCGCGGCTTTCGCTGACGATTTTTCCACTTTCGAGCGTGACGAGCAGGCCGAGGTCGTCCTTCGCCTCACGCAACGCGAGTGCGAGCTTGCGGACATAGTCGCCCCGCACGGGAGCCGGGACGCGCCGCCAGCGCTCGAACGCGGCTTGGGAGGCGGCGATCACCCGTTCGTAATCGTCGTGCGACGCCGTCCGCACCCGGCCGAGCGGTTCGTCGGTCGCGGGGTTGTATGAGACGAGTTCGGAGCCGCCGGGCTGGGCGGTCCAGTCCCCCGCGCAGACACCGCTGAGCGGGCCGGACAGATTCAGTCGTTGCAGCAATGCAGAAACATCGACGGCCATGATTCGCCTCCAATGCGAAATGTCGACCGCATTGTAGCGCATTGCTCCGTTAGCCGCGACCCGGAGTCCGCGGAGGGGAGCGCTGTGTGGAGCGCACGACACGGGTTGTGTGCTTCACGCAGCGCTCCCCTGCGCAAAGCCTCCGGGTCGCGGCTAACCGATTACACGGGGCGGTCGGCGGTCCGTTTTTCCTCGGGGACCAGGCGGTCGAGGATGCCGTTGACGAACGATGAGGACTGCGCTCCGCCGTACGTCTTCGCCAGCTCCAGCGCCTCGTCGATGACCACGCGGTGCGGCGTGTCGGTGTACAGCAGCTCGAACGCGCCGATGCGGAGGGCGTTGCGGTCGGTCGGGGCCATCCGGCCCAGCGTCCAATTGGCCGCGGTTGCTTCGATGCGCTTGTCGAGCGTCGGCCGCGACTCCATCACGCCGGCGAACAGGCCCCAGGCGAAGCGGGCCAGTTCCTCGTCGCGCAGGTATTCCTGGATCATCACCCGAATGGCGTCGGCCTCCACGTCCGGGTTGAGATCTTTCTGATACAGCATTTGCAGCGCGACTTCGCGCGCTTTATGTCGTCGGGACGGTGCCACAGCGGAGGGTCTCGGAACGGAAACGGGGGCGGCAGGCAGCGCTCGCCGCCATGGGGAATTATACCCGACGGCGACCGCGGAGCGATGAGGCTTGTCGAGTCGAGGCGGGAAATTCGGAAAGAGGGCAGGATCACCACAAAGACGCGAAGGACGCAAAGGGGGGAAAGGTATTAGGCGTCAGGCATTAGGGAAGGCGAAGTCCATCAATTGGCCAGCAGATCAGCGGGTTTGACGCCGGGTTTGTGGCCGCCGAACTTGAAGGGGAGCGGCTCGAACTTGCCGACGATGTCCACCTTCGTCGCAGAGGGAATCTCCAGGCCGAGTGTCCAGAGACAGCCGTTCACGATCAGCCGCCGGGTTCCTTCGGAGAGCAGATCCGTCGAAGACCCCATCGTCGTGGTGAACACGCGGGCGGTCTTGCCCGCTGTGCCGGTGTACGTCTTCGTCCACGCCACCGGCATCATGGGATCGTTCGGCTTTCCTTCGACCGGCTTGTCGTCAGCCTTCATGCCTTCCAGCACCTGACCGAGGACGATCGGCTGGCTGTCCCCCGGCAACGGCAACCGTACGCCGTAGACATCGGTTGGCCCCCAGATCGCGCCCGGCTGAATGCCCCGCAGAATCGGATGCCCTTCCTGCCCCGGCGCCGGGATGCCGCGGGTGCTTTGCTTGCCGTGTTGACCGTGGTGACTGATCCACGTTTCGCCCAATACCTGGCGGCCGAAGCCCTGCTCGTAGCCGGCCACGTTGCTCTGCCAATGATACTTGGCAAACTTTTCGCTCTTGGCATTGTTGAAGGCGTGCGTGGCGGTCCGCAATCCGACGACCGGCTTGCCCGATTCCACATAGTCGGCGATGTGTTGCATCTGATCGTCGGGCAGTTCGCGGAACCGCGTGGCGATGACCATCAGATCGGCGGTCTGGAGCGCTTCCAGGCCGGGAATGTTGTCGCGCTTTTCCGGATTGATCTCGCCGGTCGCCGGGTCGATCGCGAACAGCACGATGCAATCGAACCCGTGATGCTGCGACAGAATCTTCGCGAGCTGCGGCAGCGCCTCTTCGGAGCGGTACTCCTCGTCCCCGCTCACCAGCACGACCTTGCGACCCTGGCCGATGCCCGGCCCCCCCTTGAGCGTGATCCACGGATCGGCGGCGGACACCGTCGCGGCGCCCAGCAAGCCACACAGCATTCCGCCCCACAGGCTGACCGAGCGCACGGACATCATGGAACCCGCCATCGAGATTGCCGCATCAGGAAGTCGCATCAACAGGGGATGCTACGACAACCTCGACAGCAAGGGAAGCGCTGGGGACCGGCGGGTGTGGTCGCTACTTGGCGGGGAACATTGTGAAGGAGACTCATTCTCGGCCCCGGCAGGGGCCAAGGACCGTAGCCACGGGTGGAGCGCAGTCCGCTTCGGGCGCAGCGCAACCCGTGGAACGGAGGCGATCATCAGTCCCGTCCCGAAGGGCCGGCGGAAGTTCCCGGCCGGCGCGCGCTTCCGTTGCCCCTGCCGGGGCAATGCGTCGCGGAGGAATCCGACCACGGGTTCCGCGTCGGGCGGCTTCCGCCGCCGCGACGCTCCACCCGTGGCTACAGTCCGGTCGCCCCGATCGGGGCCGCAAAGACTGCTGACCTCGTCTGTAGACCACCAGTTGGCGACCACACCCGAGACCGGTTACCGCAACGCCCGGCGGCCTGTCGGCTCGGCGACGATCCGTTGCGGCGCGGGGGGCGGCGGCAATGCGGCCAATTCCTCATCGCTGGCCGTCGTCTCAAACCCTGCCAGTTTGATGACCGGCGCGTCGTGGCCCATCGGCTCCGGCAGTTTGAGCGTCACCCACTGGCCATCGCGCGCGGCCATTTCCATTCCGCACACGACGCCGGTCTCACGATCGAGGACCACCCGCACGCAGGGACAGAACAGCCGCACGGCGTCCTCACGCGGAATTCCCTCTAGGACCGCTTGCGTTGCCGAGGCGGTCGATGTCGTCCAATCGAATTCCGTCGACAGTCCCCGTGCCCGCACCGGCCCCAACAGCCGGGCGGCGGTCTCGATGGCGTGGGCCGACAATGCCGGCTCGTTCCGTCGCGACAGCCACGACCGGTCCCGCTCCGACACCAACGCCCGCGACGCGGCGGCGCGTTCCCACAGATCGAGCGCTTCGGTGACGGAATGCGTCTGCACCGAACTGCGAACGAGCGCCACCGACGCGGGGAACGGTTGGGCGCAGGTCGCCCGCGGGATCGAACACGTGTCGAAGTCATCCGCGGTCTTCGTGGTGATCCACGCCGTATGCAGGCGCTGCGGCGACACCACCGCGGCGGGGGGTTGCGAACAGGCGGGCCGGCGGCCGGCACAGTCGATCTCCTCGTGCGTGGCCCGCGCCGAGACGGATGCCGTGCCGCAGACGAGAGTCACCGCCAAGGCAGCCGGCAATCGAGAACGACGATGAGCCATGACGTGTCTTTCAGGCTGCAAGTGACATGCCGAGACCGACCCGCGTGCGGGTTGTATGCCGAATGGCCAATTGCGCGAAGACGAACTCCGGCAGAAACGGCCGGTCGGGCGCGACGATGCGTTGAACCGCGAAGTCGGCTCAACGGCTTCGGGGAGGGATGCCGATGCTGACGACAGGGCCATAAAAGCCCGTCGTCTGGTGTGCCACGGCCGTGTCGGCCGTGCGAAGGAAGAACACGCCTCGAAGCGCTCGCACGGCTGACACAGCCGTGGCACACAGATCGTGGATTCCCAGGTGCCGCTGATGTCCGCCCGCTCTGCCGCCGTTTCGCAGCCGTTCGGTCCGAACGGGGCGTTCTTCCTCACGGAGGAGCAGCTGGAAGCGCTGTCGCGGCTGCTGTTCGTCGTCGAGAACCAGCGCGATTTCGCGGTGGTCTGCGGGCCGGCCGGGGTCGGCAAGACGCGGTTGCTGGAGGAATTGCAGCGGCAATCCCGCGCGGCCGGGAAGTTTGTTATCCGCATCGACGCCGGCGGACTCGATCGCCGCGAGCTGCCGCAAGCGCTGCTGGCCGCGTGTCAGACGTGGAGCGATTCGCACAGCGCCTGGCAGACGCTGGAAGACGTCATCGCCGGCCGGGGTCTGTCCGGCAACGGCGGCGTGTGGATCGTCGATCACGTCGAGCGGGCCGCCGAGGATCTCACCGTCCCGCTGCACCGGCTATTGCAACTGCTGGGACGCCGCGACGTCCGCGGAACCGCGATCATTGCGACCAACAGGCCGGGCCAGCTTGCTCCATTGATCGACCGCGCGGACTGGCACATCGAGCTGCATCGCTGGACCGCAGAGGACACCGCCGCGGCGATCGAACGGTTGCAGGGACACGGTTCGCTGCCACGCTTTTCGTCGGCCGCGATCCGCGAGATCGCCGAAGCCGCCGAGGGTTGTCCGGCGACGACGCTGCGGCTGTGCGAGCTGGCGGTGCTCGCCGCGGAGCTGCACGGCGCGGCCACCATCGACGCCGACCTTGTCCGCGAAGCCGGCCGGCAACGAACCATGCCGCGCACGGATCACGAGTTGTGGACGGCCGCGGACGAGCAACCGTTCGCGACGTTGTGGCGCGATTAGTTGGAGTCCAGCCTTTAGGCTGTCTTGGCTCTTCTCCGGGAAGACAGCCTAAAGGCTGGACTCCAACGGGCGTCATTGACCGCGGCCGCGGCGGCGACTCCAATAGAGGGACATTGACCCTCTCTCATCGCTTTGGGGCCACCGCATGCGCACGGCGACCGGCACCACTCGCATTCAGCACGGGCAACTGATCGACGGCACCGGCCGGCCTCCGATTGCCGACGGGACCGTCATCATCACCGACGGCCGCATCGCCTATGCCGGGCCGTCCGCCGGTGCGCCGCCGACGCCGTCCGAGGCGAACACCATCGATGCGCAGGGGGGCAGCATCCTGCCGGGATTGATCGAAGCGCACTTTCACGCGACGTACTTCAACGTCGCCGCGCTCGAAGACCTCGACGTCAAATACCCGGTGGAATACGTCACGCTGCTCGCCGCCGCGAATGCGAAGCTGGCGCTCGAATGCGGTTACACCGCGGCCCGCAGCGGGGGCAGCCTGTTCAACGTCGACGTCTGGCTCAAAAAAGCCATCGAATGCGATCTCATTCCCGGCCCGCGGCTCGCCGCCAGCGGCCGCGAAATCTGCGGCGTCGGCGGGCTGATGGACTGGAATCCCGATTACCGCAAGATCGGCATGGATGGTCTCGTCCTGCTCATCAACGGGGCCGATGAAGCCCGGGCCGCGGTCCGCAAGCTGGTGAAGGACGGCGTCGAGTGGGTGAAGACGTACCCCACGGGGGACGCCGCGTCGCCGGACGTCAACAACCATCACACGCTCTGTATGACGTTCGAGGAGATGCACGCGGTGGTGGCGACGGCCCACAATCACGGGCTGAAGGTCACCGGCCATTGCCGCGCGACCGAGGGGATCAAGAACGCGCTGCGGGCCGGCTACGACGCCATCGAGCACGGCACGTTCATGGACGATGAAGCGCTGGACCTGTTGCTGACCCGCGACGTGCCGTGCGTGCCCGCGCTGTACTTCGAGCTGGCGAGCGTCGAGCGCGGCCCGGAGTTCGGCCTGCCGCAAGCGGTGATCGACGGCCATCAGGAAACGCTGGAGTGCGGCGCGGAGAGCGCCCGCAAGATTCTGAAGGCGGGCGGGCGGATCGGTCTCGGCGGCGATTACGGCTTCGGCTGGAACCCGCACGGCCAGTACGCGCGCGAGCTGACGTTCTTCGTCAACTACGTCGGCTTCACGCCGTTGCAGGTGATTATGTGCGCGACCAAGACCGGCGCGGAGATCCTCGGCCGCGGTCACGAACTGGGCACGCTCGAACCGGGCAAGCTGGGCGACGTGCTGGTCGCGAGCGGCGACGTGCTGGCCGACATCTCGCGGCTGGAGGACCGCAACAACATTCTCGCCGTGCTGCAAGGGGGCGAGATTAAAGCGGGAACGATGAACTGATCGACTCTTCAGAAGCCGCGGGGTCCCACCCCCGCGGACGACTGGCGACGGATGCACCAACGCAGTCCACGCAGTCCACGCATTCGGCAGGGACTCCGTCGCTGGCGCTCCGGGCTGTGACGGCGTGACTTACCGCACGAAGCTGAACGTGAACACGTCGGTGATGTTGTTGAACGTCGGCGAGACCGTCAGGCGGACGTAGCGGCGGTCGCCGGAGACGACGGCCATCGCGGCGAGCGTGGCCCCCTCGTTGATGAATTGCACCACCGGCTGGTAGCCCACCCCCCCGCCGCCGGCCGTCGGCTGCGCACCGGTGACGAACGGCGTGACCTGGCCCGACGTGAAGACCGCCGGTGAAAGCTGCTGCAACACGGTCGGCGTCACGCGGCCTGTGGTCGACGGCAGTGGCTGATGGCGCGCGGGAACGATTGCCGCCTGCCGTTGACGACGGCCGTCCTTTAAGGAGACGCGGACGATGACGTCGTCGGCCGTGACTGCGATCGGCATCACGTCGCGATGCTCCTGCGGCGTGCCGACCCCGCGCGTGACGATGAGCTGCGCCCGTTTGCCGACGATCGTGCCCCAACTGTAGCGCACGCGGACGCGGAACTCGCCGGAGAACGCCAGCGGGCAGACGTATTCGTCGTAACACTCTTCGGTCTTGGGGCCGTGACCGTCGTGAGTCAGCACGCCTCCGCCGGGCGAATACGGCGTCTCGCGCGAACAGACCGTCCCCGACGGCTCGTCGACGACGAGGTCCAGATCCCCCGCGCCGGACCATTCGAGGCGGACTTTCAGGTCGATACGTTCGGCCTCGGCGAGCGCCGACTGATAGGCCACGAGATCGGTCAATCGGCCGGACTTCTTCCATTCGGCCTGGACTTCGGTCGCCGCGGTTCGAGCCTGCTCGTGCAGGGCGCCTTGCTGTTTGCCCCAGACGTAGGTCAGCACGCCGATGGACGCCCAGGCCATGGCGTCGAAGTCTTTGGACTTCTGCGCGAAACGGAGCATCTCGACGTACGGCTCCGGCCGGGTGGGTTCGAGGTCGGCCGCCTGCCGGCAGCACTTGATGGCCTGCGGATACCGTTCGAACCGCGCGAGGTACGCCGCCAGAAACAGCAGCGAATTGCCATCGGCGGGAATGAGGTCGCGCGAGGACAGCAGCACGCGCTCGATCTGCTCCCGCGGCCGTCCGGCGGCCTCCATCGTCAGCGCCAGCACCTCGTACATCCACGGCTGCGACTTGCCGGCGAGCAGCGCCTGCTCGATCAGCCGGATGACGTCGTCGTGCTGCTTGGCCGCGCTGAGGTCTTCAATCAACGCGCGGATGGTTTCCGGTTTGACGTCGTCGGACTCGAAGAGCTTCGAGTAGTCGTTGGTCGCACCCGGTGACGGGCGCGACTTGGCCGTGCCTGTCTTGGACGATTTCGGCGTCGGAGTGGAAACGGGCGCAGCCGCGCCATCGGTCGTCCGACGGCCCGGCTGCGGGTTTTGGATCTGTGCGACTGCGTCACCGGCCAAAGCTGGTGATGCGGTCGTTAGTGGACTTTTTTTTTCGGAGTGTTGTCGAGCGCGGGGACGGCTTCCGCCGGGACGCTCGGGAAGCCGCCGCCGAAGCCGCCGCCGCCGCCGCCTTGGCCGCCGCCGAAGCCGCCGCCACCCTGGCCGCCGCCCTGGCCACCCTGGCCGCCGCCCTGGCCACCCCCGGAGCCGAACGCGCCGCCGAGGCCGCCCAGGCCGCCGCCGCCGACGCTCATGATCGGGATGACGAGGTCGGCCACCGGGTAGACCCGCGTGGTCATGACTTCGTCGGCCTTGGTCTGTGTGGTGATCTTCATCACTTCGTCTTCGATGACGTACGTGAGTCCCTGGGCGCCCAACAGCAGACGCAGCGCACTGCGGAGCGTGATGCCGGACAATTCGAGGTTGATCGGCGTGCTGGGATCGACCCCTTCGTCCTGCAGCGCGGCTTCATCGATGTAGATCGAAATCTGGTGATAGTCCTTCAGGAAGTCGATCGCGTCGGTGAGCGCCGTGTCGGCAAAGGCCAGCTCCGTCCGCTCGCCCAATGCGGCTTCGATCCGCTGTTCGATGGGACTGTTCTTCCGCAGGTCGACCGACTTCCATTTCTTGCGGCGCTGCGTGAGGGCCTGCCAGACTTCCGGAGGCGGATAGCGCACCGGCGGCTCGTCCGGGAACGGAATGTGCGAGGTTTCCACCTGGTACAGCGTTTCGAGGAACTGGTCGGCCCGCCGGGCTCGCAGCCGGAAGGCGCGGTTGAGTTGCTCGGCCGCCTCGGCGTCGAACCGGGCCGCGGCCGCTGTGCCGTTGCCGGGACGGAGGTTGATCGCGACGTCGGCGACCGCCTGGGCTTCGCCGTAGGCGGCATCGTCGCCGTGCCGGCCGGCGCTGATCAGCGCCCGCACCCGGTCGATCAGGTTGTCGAGCCGCTCTTCGTCGAGGACCATCTGCTCGGCCAGACGGGCTTGCGCTTCCTTCTGAGCCAGCGCCTGCTGCATTCGATCGCGGGCCTGACGCAGCGTCTCGCTCCGATTGGTCGAGGCCAGCAACTCCCCTTCGAGCTGCTTGAGCATCTTGGCCCGCTCTTCGGGATTGATGTCGATCGCCGAGCGGACGACCGTCACCACTCGCTTCAACTCGTCGATGGCCGCCGCCGGCTCCGTGGTGGCGCGGGACGCATCGATCACCTGGCTGACCATCAGTTGCATTTTTTGCGTGCGAACCCGAGATTGCCGCTCGTAGTCGTCGATAAGGACCGGGTTGGCTGCGTTTTCATCGACGCCGGCCGGAGGCGGTTCGAGCGTCGCCTGTTTGGCGGCGAACCGGACCTGCATCTGCTCGGCGGCGGCGGTGAGTTGTTTGGCTTCGACGAGGCCGTCATCCTGCTGGCGGACTTCTTCGGCGATTCGCGCCGCGGCTTCGGGCTGACGGGCTTTCAGGGCGTTCACACCGTCCTGCAACCGTTGCGCGAGGGACGATTGGAAGTCGTCCGCAGCCAGGGCCGCGACGGCCGTTCCGGCCAACCCGTTGCTCAGGCCGTTGTCGGACAGCGCGCGACGCGTGTAGCCGGGCAGGTACGCCGAACCGGTTTCTTCCTGGGGTTCGCCGAGCGTCCATCGCAAGGCTTGAGGCGTGCGACCGGCCGTGGTCAACACGACGCTGGCCTCCGCCGGCAGCACGCCGTGCGACAGGTAAATCGTTTCGCGGTCGAGCCGCAGCGGCAACGGCATCGCGGGCAGCAAGCGCAGCTCGGCCGGTTGCACGATCAGCCGATCCGGATACAGCACCGCACCCGTCGCGGCGGCGACCAGTTTCTTGCTCTGCGTTCGCACGAAGCTTTTCTTCGCGGCCGGCGTGTCGACGGCTTCGGTTTGCGTATCGAAGAACAGGCAGCCGCCGGTCTGCACGGCCAGCACGCCCAGCGTCTGCAACTGGATCTGAGCGCCCACGCCGTAACTGCTGATGGAGGTCCGCTGCGCCCGGCAGCGCTTCGCGAGAGTGGCGACCGCATCGGCCGTCAACGGGTCGGCGGCGCTCTGGCCATCGCCGATCAGCACGATCGACGCGGGTTGATCGGCGGGAAGTTTATTCAGCACTTCGTCCAAGCCGGCGGCGAGGTTGGTCGCACCGAGCGGCACGCGCTGTCGCAAAGCCGCGAACGCTTGCCGGGTGGCGCCGTCCCGCGGTCCGGCCCAGCCGTCCGACAGCGGTTCGATGTTCACGTCGAGGGCGAACAGCCGCACGTTGTGTTCGAGCGGGAGTTGTTCGAGCAGTTGCTCGACGACTTCCAAGGCATGCCGGCGATGCTCGCCGACCTGGCTCGCCGAGGTGTCGATGACAATCGCATGCCGCTTGGGCAGCACGCTGCCGGGCAGGTCGTCAGCCTTCAGGATGACGGCTTGGTAGGACTCCCCTTCGGCGGTCACCCGCTGCCAGACGCGGGCGTCGGGTTGATTCCCCGCCAGCGACGGCCGGACCCACGCGGACACGACGAGCACGGACACACCCAGGCGAACAACGAAGCTCTGCGACATTGTCTGCGACTCCCCGAGCGATCGCTCGGCCTGGAATTTTCTCGAAGCAGGATTTCGTAAAGTCGTCCAGCGACGGAATCGTGATGAGACGACTCGACCAACTGCGATTTTAACGGCGGCGGTCAACGGCTTTGTAGCAAAATCTCCGCACCATCTTTGGATTCCCGCAGAATCCGTGCGGGCTTGCGGTTCGCCCTCGATCGCAAGGGACGAACCCCCAATCAACGGCCTCCCATCCGTTATCGCGTACTTTCGACTGCCGCCCCCGGCGGGGGTGATGGCAACTGACGGCGGGCGTATAAGGTGTGCAACGCATTTTGGCGTCACAAACCGCGAACCGAACCACACATCGGACGACGGCGGGGGTGTCCGTCGCGGTTGGTCCGACTTCGTTGCCTTGCGACCGGCGACAACCCCAACGCCACGATCAGCCCGCAATCAACAGCACAAAGCCGAATCTTCGGAATATCCGATACAATCCGGACCGACCGATGGCCGCCGACTGTACGGATGGTCGCGTAATCTTGGGCATCACCGTGACTTCGGAGGGAGTCATCGCACGTTGACCGGTTTGCCGCTTTCCCCTAGAACTCGCGGCCCGGCCCACGATCCGTCTCGTTCCTTCGCGCTCCTCACCGGCTGCCGCATGCGACTGCTGGAACGGTACATCCTTGCCGAAATCCTGCGGGTGTTCGCCGCCGTACTGGCGGTGACCACGTGCCTGATGCTGTTCGTCGGCGTCTTCGGGCAGGTGAAGGAGAACGGCCTCGGTCCGTTGCAGGTGATCAAGATCCTGCCCTTCGTGGTCCCCAGCCTGCTGCCGTACACGATTCCCGCCACGCTGCTGCTCACCGTGTGCGTGGTCTACGGCCGCATGGCGGGCGACCGGGAGATCATCGCCGCGAAAGCCGACGGCATTCCGATCTTCTCGTTGCTCTGGCCGTCGTACTTTGTGGGGGCCGTGCTCAGCGTCGGCTCCTTGTTGCTGTTGGATCAGGTGATTCCGTGGTCGTTCGGCAACATCGAGCGGCAGGTCACTCTGGCGATGGAAGACATCTTCCTCGACATGCTCCGGACGCAGAACCAAGTCTACATCAAGGACCGTGGCATCACGATCACGGTGATGGACGTCCGCGACCGCACGTTGATCTTCCCCACGTTCCGGTTCGCACCGAACGGCAAGAACGCGATCACGATGCAGGCCAAGGAAGCCCGCCTGAGTTTCGACCTCGCGAAGCAGGAAGTCGTGCTGCACATGACGCACGGCTTCATCGACGTGCCCGGGCAAAGCCGGCTGTCATTCGAGCAGGAGGAGAAGCCGTTCCCGTTGCCGTCGAAGAAGGAGCGGCTCAAGGCCCGCAGTCTGCGGATCGAAGGGATTCAATCGTTGATGGCCGACGCGGACACGGAATCGACGCGCGCCAGCCAGCGGGAGGCCCTGGAAGCGGCGTTCATCCTCTCGACGGGCCAGTTCACGCGGTTTGCCGCGCCGGAGTTCCGCGATCATGCCAAGGAGCACAAGGACGCCGTCGAAAAGCACCGGCGGCTGCGGACCGAGCTGCACAACCGGTTCGCGATGTCGTGCAGTTGCTTCTTCTTCGTGCTGCTGGGCAGCCCGTTCGCGATTCTGATGGCCCGCAAGCAGTTCCTGACGAGCTTCCTGTTCTGCTTCACGCCAATCCTGGTGGTCTACTACCCCGTCAGCATGATGACGCAGAACCTCTCCAAGAGCGGCCAGCTCGACCCCGCGTGGGCGGTGTGGTCCGCCAACGGCCTGATGCTGCTCGCCAGCGGGTACTTCTTCCGCAAAGTGCTGCAGCACTGAGGGAGGCGATCAGCCCCTGGTATTATCGCCGTTTCCCGGAATGGAAGAACCACCACTGATCCGATTGCTCACGGAGCTTGCATCCATGCAGGCCAAATCGCTCTACCAACAGTTTTTCGGCCTCTGACCGATCGCTCGCAAGGGCGATGATATACTACACTCATCGCGGCGATCCAGCAACCGGCGGCGCTGGCGATGGACAACACGGTCAGTCCCGGTCGGCTACGGCGCGGGGTGACTGAGCGGACACTTGGCATTCCGCTCAAGATGCTCGAAGTGGGCGGCCACATGACCGCCTGCATTGTGAGGCCGCACAGGTTCGCCGCAGTTTGCGCATCTGAAGTCGATGTCGGCGCGGCGCTCATCGCCTCGCATCTCAAGAGCATGACCGACCGTCACAATCTCGCCGTTGAGCGTGCAAGTAACTGCAAGTGGCATTGCTGTATCCCTGATACGCACGAGTTGGCAGCAGGCTAGTCAGCCTACCACGGGCGGTGACGGCGGAGAGCGCTGCGGCTGACTCTCCCTCATAAAAATGCCGAAGGCCGCAGAGACGCATCCCCACGGCCTTCGGGTGTCATCAACTAACTGTCTCGCCCGGCATCAGCGTGGCCCGCGGACCCGAAAGACGAACGGCTCGCCGTCCTTCCTCCGAATGTAGCGCTTCGCGCGCACATGCCAGACCTGATACACGCGGACCCACCGAACGGCACCGACGTTAGGCTTCGGCTTCTTCTGTGGCATTGCTGTCGTTCTCCAGGAGTCAGGGGTTGACTGCTGGGGACCGGCGACGATAAATTGCGCGCCGGGACTCCGTCCCCAGCAAGGTGAACTCCGGGGCACCGCCACCATAGCTAAGCGCCCCAGAGCCACCGAATGATCGAACGGGTCGAGCACGATGATTCCTGCCGTCAAACCGGAATCAGCCGTGCTCGACTTGCTTCAAGGGCCGCCGTAATGGCCCGCGAGCATGTGACATGGACACGTTGAACCTCCCTCATGATGGTTTGCCTGTTCGCACATCGCGAGTTGAATTACTCTGCCCCCCCTTGGGTCGTTGCCTGTCCGGCGTAAGCCCGGACCAACTGGACCGTCAGATCCAATACGGCGAGGTCGTCCGCATTCAGGCCGGCGGGAACGATGATCTGCCCCTGAGCCTTCCCCTTGAAGAAAATCGGGTATGCGATCGTTTCCGCCCGTTGTTGATTCGCCGGGTTAGCAGGATGAGTTCCCGCCGGATTGCTGGCCGTCTCACCCTTACCGTTTGGCGGTGTCTTGTCCGTCGCCGGCTTCCTCTTCGAGGAAGTCCGCTTGCCGCCGGACCGATCTTGACGCATCACAAAAAATGGCGAGAACTTCTCTTCGGCCTCTTTCATGGCTTGCAGCCAGAATCGAACGGCCTTTTCGCCCACCTGACCATCCGCCTTGGCCCGAGTCCGAAAATGATCGGCCAGTTGTCCGGCAGATGCGTTCTCGATGGGCAGCCCCTTGATGATCGGGGCGTAGGCAGGCAACACGCATTGCCTGATTGCTTCCGGCCATTGCGTCGTGCCGTGTGCCTTCACCAATGTGTCGAACGGCGGCAGGACGACCGCATCGGCGTCGATGTGTCCAAGATATTTGAGGGCGGCCCGCAGAGGCCGATGGTCTCCATTCGGGACATTGGACATCGCATGCCGATCTACGGTGTGCGGCGTCGTCGTTCCCTTCCACTTGCCCACGAAGTTCGTAAACGTCTTCCACGGGATATAGGGAGGGAGGGCTGCCTGCAATTGCCCATTGTCTCCCGGTTTCTCCTCCGAAGCCATGATTCTCCCTCCCGAAACGCCACGGACTGTGTTGACGGAAGTGTAATCAACCGCGGTTACGCGGTCAAGGGGTGCGACCATGCCTAGGATGGTTTCCGAAACCGTAATCGTCCGCGGCTTCGCGGACGAGCCTGTTCTATTGACTGCCGTCGGGCAGTGTGACGATGGGATCGAACTCGTCGGAGCCGACGAAAGCATGCCTGTTACGCTGGGTGGGGATTGGGTCTATGCTCACTCTCAGCCGCTCTACAGCAATCTTCGCCGCGCATACGACGATGGTCGCGCCGACGACCTTGAGACGATGTGGAAGTCGGCACTGCACTTCGACGGTTCGGCATTGCCGGAACTGGAGATCGCCGAATGAAGAAGCCGCCGGTGGAGTTCAAGCAGTCCCTGAAGCCGTTCGACGATCTGCTGACTACTCTGGTCGCAGTGCCGAAAGCGGAAGTGGAATCGGCGGAGAAGGCCGAGCGGGCGAAGAAGCTTCGCGCCGCGGCAAAGAAGAAGCCGAAGCGAGATCACTGAGCGGCGCACTTGCCGATCAGTTCCTTGTACTGCAATCGCCTGCCCACGACGGAGTCCATCACCTCCGCGAAGCGATTTCCGTCCGTGGTTTTCCTCGCGTTGAACCGGAACGCCTCTTCGTCCAAGTAGCGGAAGAGGTGCCAGTCCCGAACCGATATGTAGGTGCCGTTCAGCATCCGCTTGAGCAGCGACCAGAAATTCTCGATACCGTTCGTGTGGACGCGGCCCTCAACGTAGCACTTGGCGTGGTCGATCACCTGATGGACGTATTCGTCGCGGAGGCTGCGATAGGACGGGATGGCATCGGTGTAAACCGTTGACCCCGGTTCAACGACGGCCCGCACGTTCGGGTCGAGTGTCTTGCGGCGAGTGTTGGGCACGACCTCGCACATCACGTTGCCGCCGCGCTCAAGCATCCCCTGGACCAACACTTTGCCGACGTTGCCAGTCCCCTTGATGCGACGACGACGAACGGCGGCGTGCATGTTTCCGGCCTTGCCGCCAATCGCGGTTTCGTCCACTTCGACTTCGCCCTTGAGTTTACGGAACGTCCCGGTCTGCATGGCGAGGCGGATGCGGTGCAGCATGTGCCACGCCGTCTTCTGAGTCACGCCGAGCGCCCGGCCGAGTTCGTGCGAACTGATTCCGTTCTTGGCGTTGGCGATCAGCCAGACGGCCACGAACCACCTGTCGAGACCAAGCGGCGAGTCCTCGAAAATCGTCCCGACCTTGGCCGAGAACTGCTTGCGGCATTCCTTCACCTTGCACTGGAACATCCGGCGGCTGCGAATCTCGCCGATGTGATCGCTGCCACAGCACGGGCAGACGACTTTCCCGTCGGGCCACTTCACCTGAACCATGTGCTGGTGGCACACGTCTTTGTCGGAGAAATGCCGGACGGCTTCGAGTAGAGTTGTGGGGTGTTGGGTGTCCATGCCCCAATTCTACCGAACTGTCCTTGATGAGTCAAGTATATCATCGCCCTCGCAAGGACCGCAACTACTGGCGAGTCGAGTCGTGCATTAACCTTGAAACGCAGTCGGTCTCCATACCGTTTATCCATATGCACGGCACATTGGGCAACCCAAGCCACATGCAATGTCCCTTCCTGTCGACGATGAATTGCGATTCGCGAGTCATCCATGAAGTAATGCTCAAAGACGCACAAGCAACATGCAGGCGAATCTGGGAGAATCGTATTTCCCCCGAACTTTGCGCCGCTCGGAATCACAATGGGCAACCGACAAAGCTCCTGCATCGAGCGGGCGGGCGTCGGAAACCGTTCGAGATAAGCGTATGGCTTCCATTGAGCACCGCGATATTGAATTGGTTTGGTGTTGATCGAGATTCCCACACCCACGGACTCGTCACGGGAGATGGTGAGCATCAAACTCGCCTGGCTGACTTCAAAGACCAGATCTGCAATTTGGAGAACACCCCGAGACGCCATTGCGATCGTCCTTGCCGATCCTTCTGCCGCTAAGTGTTGAAACGCTGACGGCAAGAGTTCGTTATGCCTTGCTCCCCTGGACGATCTTCAGATACCGCAACAGCGATTCGTCGAAGCTGGTGAAGTGATCGCCGGGAACTTCTTCGACGGTCAGCTTGCCGTTCGTGTTTTCCTGGCGGAGCGCGGCTGCCGTGTCGTGGAACGCGTCGTCCTCGCTGCCGTAGTAACCATAGTGCGGGCGCTGCATCAGCCGGGCGTTGCCGAGGAGCAGTCGGGCCGACCGTTCCTGCGGCGTGTTCTCGAAGGGGACCATGCCGGCCGCGGACCAGCCGAAGAACGTGAGATGGTCGTACAATCCGCCGGAACTGCCGCCGTGCCGGATGGGGACGTCGTCCAGCAGCGACAATACCGCCGACACCCCGCCGCCGATGCTGTGCCCAAACGTGTAGATGCGGGTTTTGTCGACGTACGACTGCTGAGCGATCCATTTGCACGCGGCCCGGGCGTCGTCGATCTCGCCGAGGAACAGCTCGAAGTTGCCGGGGTTGCCGTTTTCGCCGCGGAGCATCGGGGCCATCACGACGTAACCGGCGTCCATGAACGGCGCGCACGTCTCCAGATCGCCGTCGCCGAACGCGAACCCGCCGTGAAAGAACACCAAAGCGGGCCGCGGTTCCTCGACGCCCGGCGGCCGGTAGACCCACGCCTTCAGCGGCAACGTGCCCGAGGGGTATTGGACCTCGGTGACATTCTCCGGCGGCGCTTCGTCGTCGTAATCCTGCTCCGACGGCCCGGTCTTGATGAGCTTCGTTCGGAACTCTTTGCGGAACTGCTCGAACGTCTGTCCCTCGGGGACTTGCACTCCCGTCGTGAGCTGCCCGACCGCCTTCCAACCCATCAAGACGATGCCGCCGCAGCACAAGACTCCCAACAGCAACCCGCCGCCGAGCAGGCCCAGCACCCACTTCAGGCCGGTGCTCATCCCGCCGGACGATTTCCGCTTCTTCGCGGGCTTGCCGGCTTTGCTGCCGGACTTCTTCCGCGAGGGCGTGGGGAGTGCCGCGGGTTTCGATGCCAGTTCGGCGAGATCGTCGTCCTGCTCGGGCGACGGCACCATCATCGCCGTGTTGCATTCCTTGCAGCGAATCTTCTTGCCGGCGAGTTCGTCCTTGACGCGATACTCGCGCCCGCAGCCGGGACATTCGACGGACAACGACATCGGACGTTCTCCGCAACGGATCAATCGTGATCGACGCCCGCCTTCGGCTCCGGCAACACGAATGAGAAGACGATGTTCACGAGGAACAGCAACGTCGCCACGCCTGCGGCGATGTAGGCGGTCTTTTCCGCGGGGGACGTTCCCGGCACGAACGCTTGCAAGGCCAGATACTGCGTGAGGGCTGCGAACGGCGTGCCGATCATCCGGCCGCCAATGTTCGCCGCGAAGCTTTCGCCGGTCCCGCGGAGATGCACGGGGTAGGCGTGCGGCAGGTAATTGCCCCAGAAGCTGAACTGTGCGACGGTGAAGAACCCGGCGAGGAAGATGCCGATCCCCAGCAGCGACACGCTCGCTGTGTGGAATCCGGGAATGAAGCTGAGATCGACCGTCGCGTAGGTGGTCTCCTGACCGCGCGCGAAGGCCAGGAAAACGAGCGGCATCACAATCACACCGGGAATCAGGAACAGCCGCAGCAAGGCCCGCCGGCTGGCGAACCAGACCACCACCACCGCCAGCGCGAACCGGCCGAACAACCCGCCCAGCTCTTGCGCTTTGGTGTAGTCCGACGCCTTCTCGAAATTGGTCGCGCCCGTCACCTTCTTGACGACGTCGGCCGGCTTGCCTTCCGTCTTCGCCTTGATCTCGGCCTTCACTTCGTCGATGCCGGGAACGATCTGCGGCATCTGCTGGATCGCTCCGAACGCCACGCCGTAACTCGCCGCGAACATGATCGTCGTGACGATGGTGGTGGTTCGCAGTTCGGGCGAGAACAACTCGGCGATGCTCGGCCGGCGCAGCGTCCCCGCCGCCTTCTTCGCCGACCATTTGGGGGACTCGGGCAGGAACGGCCGAATAATAATCAGTGGAATCGCGGGGATCAGCCCCGACATCAGCGTGTAGCGCCACGCGGCGTGCGGATCGGCGATCGTCCCCAGATTCAGGAACTCGGGCACCGCGATCGCCGGCAGATTCACCGCCTGCGTGGTCAGAATGCCGGCCACCACCGCCACCAGCAAGCCCCCCACCGACGAGAACGCCTGCGTGTAACCGAGCACCTTTTCGCGCTGGTGGGGATCGTCGAACAGTTCGGCCAGCCAGGCCACCGCGGCGACGAACTCGATGCACACGCCGATGAACGTCGTCGTGCGGAAGAACAGCAGCATCGGCAGGCTGGTCGAGAACCCCGCCGCAAATGCCGAGAACGCATACAGCAGGATGCTCCACGTCAGCACGCGGCGACGGCCCAGCCGGTCGGTCAGATAGCCGCCGACGAGGCCGAACAGTCCGCCGCAGATCGCGGGGACGTAGAACATCAGTCCGAACCATTTGGCGAACTCGGGCGTGCCCGGCGCGATCTTGCCCAATTCCATCAGCGCGTTCCGCACGATGAGCGGCAGCATCAGCAGTTCGTAGATGTCGAACGCAAACCCGATCGCCGCGATCGTGCAAATCAGCCATTGCGTGGCGGTGAGCGGAGCGGCCCGGCTGAGTTTCGGGGCGTCGGACATCCGGAGTTCCTCAAAGGCGGGTGATTC
>JAWXBB010000228.1:0-3654 GCA_034439795.1 Planctomycetaceae bacterium
CCGGTCCCGCCCAGTTCGCGCGAGCGGGCTTTGTCGATGCGGTAGAACCGCTGGAAAATGCGGGCCTGATGTTCGCGGGCGATGCCGACGCCGGTGTCTTCCACGGCGATCTGCACGCGCTCGTGCGTTAAGCGCCAGCGGATCGTGACGCGGCCCCCCTCCGGCGTGTAGTTGACGGCGTTGTCGAGCAGATTGTCGATGATCGTCCGCAACCCCTCCGCGTCGGCGAGGCCGTGCGTCGCCTCCTCCGGACCCACGGCCTGAAGCGCGATCTGCTTGGCCTGTGCCACCCCCGCATGGGCGTCGAGGCTGGCGGCGATGATCCGTGTCACGTCCGTCGGCTCGACATCGAACGCATGCTCGTCGGCCTCCAATCGCGCCAGCGCGAGCAGGTCGAGAATCAGCATGTGCAGCCGGTCCGACTGCTCGGCGATCCGTTGCACGAATTGCCGATTGCAGTCCGGATCGTCGAGCGCCCCTTCCAGCAGCGTGTCGGCATACGCTGCGATGCTGCTGAGCGGCGTCTTCAACTCGTGCGACACGTTCTGCACGAACTCGCGGCGCAGGCTTTCCAGCCGCCGCAATTCCGTGACGTCGTGCAACACCAGCACGACGCCGGGGGACGGTTGCCCCGGCAGTCGCGACACCGTCGCCGCCACCGTGCTGTGCGTCTGCGGCAACTCGAATTCCAAGCGGGGCGGATCGTCGCCGGCGAAGCCCTGCCGCATCAAATCCTGCACGGCGGCGTGACGCACGGCCTCCCAGATCGAGCGCCCGACCATCGCCGCGGGCTTCAGATCCAGCAGCCGAATGGCCGCGTTGTTCGCGAACAGCAACCGCTCGTCGGCGTCGATGGCGATCACCCCCTCCAGCATCGCCCCCAGCACGGTCTCCAGACGGGCGTGATTATGTTCGAGTTGCCGGCGTTGCTCCTGGAGATCGCCGATCCGCGCGGAAAGCTGCTGGCTCATCGAGTTAAACGCCGCCGCGAGGCTGCCGATCTCGCTGTAGCTCCCGACCGGCACATCGACGGGGGACTCGCCGCTGGCAATCTGCTGGGCCGCCTGCGTCAACTCTTCGAGCGGACCGATGATGCGGCCCACGACGACGCCCGTCGCCACGCCTGCCAGCGCGACGATCAAGGCGACCGCGCCCCAGACGGGCAGAGTGGCCACGGCGACCGCCGCGCTCAGCGCCAGCGCGACCAGCACGGCGAAGACCCGCCAGAACAATTGCGAGGAAAGCATCCGTCCCGGCTCCGAAGCGGTCGAAACATAGTTCGCCGCGGGTTGATTCAGTGCGATCGTCTGCCCTATGCTAATCGGACGGGCGACGGGGTCAACGCCCCCGACCGTCCGCCGGGGCTTTCACACAAGACTCACAATCACGCGAGAGGATTCGACCATGACCGCCAAGCTCAACCTGCTGGCCTTCGGCCTGCTGACAATGTCGGGATTCGTGACCGCGGGCTTCGCCTCCGATGCGGTGGACCTGAAGGTCGGCGACAAGGCTCCGACCTTCGCCGCGCTGGACGACTCGGGCAAGGAATGGAAGTCCGCCGATCACGTCGGCGAGAAACTGATCGTGGTCTACTTCTACCCCGCCGACATGACCGGCGGCTGCACCAAGCAGGCATGCGGCTTCCGCGATGATCTGGGCAAGCTCACTGACAAGGGGGTCGAAGTGGTCGGCGTCAGCGGCGACTCAGTCCGCAACCATCAGCTCTTCAAGCAGGCTCACGATCTGAACTTCGCACTGCTCGCCGACACCGACGGCAAAGTCGCCGAAGCGTTCGGCGTGCCCATCGTGAAGGGCGAGAAGTCCGTCCCCGCGAAGATCAACGGCAAGGACGAAGTCCTCGTCCGCACGGTGACCGCCAAACGCTGGACGTTCGTCATCGGCAAGGACGGCAAGATTGCGGTCAAGACCACAGAAGTGAACGCGGCCGAGGACAGCAAGGCGATCCTGAAGATGGTCGAGGGATTGAAGAAGTAGCGCGTGTCCCAAGAAGCCCAGGGATGGCTATCCCTGGGCTTCGAGCGCGGCGAGGTCGTGGTCGACCATCAATTGCACGAGTTCGGGGAACCGCACCGTCGGGGTCCAGCCGAGCGCGTTTCGCGCGTGCGATGCGTCGCCGAGCAGCAGGTTCACTTCGGCGGGGCGGTAGAATTCCGGCTTCTCGACGACGTGGTTACGATAGTCCAGTCTGACCTGCGAAAACGCCAGGTCGCAGAACTCGCGGACCGTGTGCGTCTCTCCCGTCGCGATCACGAAGTCGTCGGGCGTCGGCTGCTGCAGCATCAGATGCATCGCGCGGACGAAGTCCTTCGCGTAGCCCCAGTCGCGGCGGGCCTCCAGATTGCCGAGCGGCAGCTCGCGGCAGAGTCCACGTTTGATCTTCGCCACGTGCGCGGTGATCTTCCGCGTCACGAACTCCATCCCGCGCCGCGGCGACTCGTGATTGAACAGAATCCCGGAGGCCACGAACATCCCGTAGGCCTCGCGGTAATTGCGGGCCAGGTGAAATCCGGTCACTTTGGAAATGCCGTAGGGCGAACGCGGATGAAACGGCGTCCGTTCCGTCTGGGGACTTTCGCTCACCTGCCCGAACATTTCGCTGGAGGCGGCGAAGTACACGCGGCATTCCGGAGCCGCCTGCCGCACCGCCTCGAGCACGAAATGCGTGCCGTCAATGTTTGCGCGGAACGTCGAGAACGAGTCGTCGAACGAATACGAGACGAAGCTCTGCGAAGCCAGATGGTACAACTCGTCCGGCTGCACCCGTTCGACGATGCGAAACAGGCTGGCGTAGCTTTCGAGACTGCCGGAGTGCAGATGCAACCGGTCCCGCGTTTCCGACAACCGCGCCATTCTCAGCGTCGGGTCTTCGATGGAGACATGGCGCACGACGCCGTGAACCTCGTAACCGAGCTCGAGCAGCAGCTCGGCGAGATACGAGCCATCCTGCCCGGTGATCCCGGTGATCAACGCCCGTCGCGGCGCGGTCGACATGCGATCGCCAAATCTCATTGTGAGAGGGGAAGCCTGCACCGATTGTCAGCGACAATATCTCACCCGATCAGCCGGACTGTCCACAATGCCGCGGTTCCGGTTTTCGCGTCGTATTCCGATTTCCGGGTGGGCCTTACCGACGGCGCGACACGGCCCCCCTCGACCTTGGGGCCGAACGTGATACGATCATGGTGTGGACATCCGGACGAATCCGTTGTTGAAGGACTCGGCCGAGTCGCGTTGTTGTCGAGGAGCGCGAAACCGCAAGCGTTCGCTGATCGACATCCAGCAAACGCTTGCGGTTTCGCGGATTGAAGGAACAGACGATGGCGCAGGCAATTGTCGACCCGGACGAACTCCGCCGGTTTGCCGGCATGCTGCGCGACTTCAATGCGGACCTGCAATCGCGGCTATCGGCGTTGTCGGCCCAGATGAACTCGCTGGGGCAGACCTGGCGCGACCAGGAACAGCAGAAGTTCTCCGAAGAATTCACGCTCCACCTGCGAACCGCCGCCCGGTTCGTCGAGGCCAACGAACAGCATATCCCGTATCTGTTGCGGAAGGCGGAGCGAATCGAGGAGTATTTGCAGCAGCGGTGATCGAGCTTCTCTGGCGACCCACACAACATGTCCGGCGCTCGCG
>JAWXBB010000229.1:0-4463 GCA_034439795.1 Planctomycetaceae bacterium
CGCTCACAGCCACCGGCGATTCCGCGGGGCCGGCGAATGTTGACTCAGTTCGTTTCACGGCGGCAGCGATCGACCTTCGCATCGCCGGGTTGGACGATTCTGACGAAGACTCGATTGGTGGGCTTCTTGCCGTCAATAACAATCGCGACGAAGACAATTTTTCTCAGGATGGCGAGCCGCTGCTCGATAACGAACCCGAGGTTGGCACTGGCCATCGCATCCTTGGCGACGCAGACCGTGATCTTTTGCCAGCGCAGCTTCATCTGACATCCGTTCCCATGCGGCCGGGCGTGACGTGGTCATTGACCTTCCCAGAACAACTTCGCGTGTGGCGTCGCGATGGCGATGCTTATTTTCCAGTGGAGAGCGAACAGCCCGTCATGGTGACGGACGACCCTTCGTCCGTCACCAACATGGCTGTGCGAGACCTCGTGGTAGATCTGCTCATCGAGGGCATCGACTCCAGTGAGACTCCCCGCGACCTCAGTCTCGTGGCCCATCTGTCGCTCGACAACTCGCCCGAGAATCGAGCCTCCGACACCGTTCTTCTCACCGCTCCGAAGTTCGAGCGAATCGCATGGGACCCAGAGACCGGCGAGGTGTTCGACGCTCCCGACGAAGTCGGGGCTTCCGAGTTTCGCCCCGATGTCGAGCTCAGTGCCGAACGAGCGCATTTCGCCCCAAACGGGGACCTCGTCATCGATGTTGTCATACGAATCGCCGATATCCTGAGCGCCCTTCTCGATGACGAGGCGCTTCGCATCCAGTCGTTTTCGCTCTATGCCAACGGGTCACTGGTAACGACCCTTGATGGGCTGGCGTCCGCATACCTTCGGCCGGGGCCAGTTCCCTGGCAGCCCCATTCGTTCGACGGGAGTACCAGGCTAACGGTCGTTCTTCCGCCCGATACCAATGGCACCTGGGGCGGGAAGCCATGCGTACTTCGGGTTGAGACTTCCCCAAACGCCGCCGGACGAATCGGCTGGGATGTGGCGACCGTTGTCACTGGCTTGCGGAAAGAATCGGAGTTGTCGTCCAGCATGGGCAACCTCGACCGAGCTGGCGGAGTATGGATCGGGGGCATCGACGACACCTCGGGGGTGATGTACTTCCCGGCGATCGAGTTGATTGAACACCAGGCCGGCTCACCGCGTGGTGCCGCATACCCATGGATTGTTCGTGTCCGGGCGCTCGACGACGCCCTTGCTGAAAGAGCGAGTCTTTTCGTCGACGGCGTCGAACAATCGCTCGCCCCATTCACGTTCAGCCCCACCATGCACTACCTGGTGAAGGCTGATAAGTCCGGTCCGAAGATTCTTGTCCTGACTTCCGACACACTTTCGCAGGCCGAGCTTCAGGCAATCACGCCTGGCCAGGTTCAGCCCGTGCAGAATGGGGCCTCGCTCGAGTATCGAGTCATTGGCTCCGACAGCCGCCCGTTGACGACGGTCACTGTTCTCGCCGCCGTTTTGGAAAACTTTTCCCAGCTTCCAGAGGACACCGGCGGGCTGAACCTCCCCTCGCCGAAGGTTCAGAACCTGGGCAATTTGCTGGCGGCGTATAGTGCGCTCTACGGCCCAGACAATATCAAGCTGCTTGAGTTCTTCGACGCCGCGGATGGCCGCATTGAGGTCCGCGACGTCTGGTCATGGTTCTGGGGTGGAATGTATTCCAACATCGATCAGGGCGATGGCATTCCGCGAATCTGGATCGACCCCGAGCTTGATCTCTTGCAGGGGGCCCACTACCTGGCCCAGAGCCTCGTGGATTTGTCCGGCCATGTCAATATTCGCAATCGCATTCCCGGAGATGACATCGTCGCCGTCATTGCGGCTTCAGAACAGGGCATCCGTAACGCGGCACAAGTGGTGGCCGGCGGTGCCCAGCTCTTCATCAACGGAATTGGGATCGTCAATGAAGGTGTTGACTGGATTTTGACGATTGACGAATTGCGGCAGGGCAACTACAGCGCCGCGATCGGCTTTGTTCCGTTCTTGTCTGGACGCGTGGCCAGCACCGGGAAGATCATCGTCAAAAACGGGAGCAGGGTTCTTGCGACTTTCGGCAAGGAGGCTGTTGACGCCATCGCCGCGGCGATTCGGAAGACGGATTTGTCAGAACAGCTCCGGACTCTTGTTGAAGGCACAACCATCGCGCAGAGGCAATCACTGTATAATGCGGGGCTTTTTGTCCCGGCGAGGGTGCGGATGAGGACGGAGCTATGGCTGCCGCGTCTCAGGGCCGCTTCGACCTCGCTCGGGGGCGACTACACCCGTCAACTTGCGGATGCATTGGCGGCCCTCGGATCCTTCAAAAGGCCTCAGTTGCACCATGATTTGCCGTTCACATTCAAGGACTGGTTCATTGTGCGTGGCGTCGACGTTAATGACATCACAGCCCTCCGGCTTGTTGAGACGCGGCTAAAGGCGGACACGGTTGGGCAGCAGGTTGGATGGCGCTACCATGGAAGCTGGTCTCGGCCTTTCGAGAACGACTGGCGGATCTGGATGACAAACCATCCGGAGGCGACACGTGACGCTATTATGTCCCACATGATGGAGATGCGTAGGCTGTATCCGTCCGAGGGGAGCGTTGCTCCATGAAGCGTGGAACATAATGGAGTGGCTTATGCTCTATCCAGTAGATGATGACAATGGTCGGCGCGGCTACGTCGACGCCGAGGGAGGATTGGTCGTCCCGATGGTTTACTTCCCAGACGGCATCATGGGGTATTTCCATGAAGGTCGGGCACTTGTCTGCAGCCCGGATAACTTTCGATACGGGTATATCGATCTGATGGGTAATCTCGTGATATCGATGCAGTACCGCCGTGCTAAGGACTTCGACGGCGACCGGGCCTGGGTAATGGATGAAAACGAGCGGTGGGGCGTGATTGATAGCAGCGGGGCATGCATTACGGATTTTATCTTTCTGGAGCCAGAGGTGTTCCGTATGGACTCCGGTCGTTGGATCTGCAGCCCGCGGGATCCAGATACCGGACTGTTCGGCGTTATGGACAGAGAGGGGGTCGTGCTATTGCCGTTTGTTTTCCATCACAGCGTCAATTTCCACGAGGGCTTAGCCCCATTGCAGACGGATGGCCTCTTCGGATACGTCGACATCTCGGGGAACTTCCTGATCGACCCGGCATTTCCATTCGCCGGGCCGTTTTCCGAAGGCATAGCCGGGGTTCGGTTTTCGAGACCAACTGTTTGGCGCGACGATCCATATTCACCCAGGCTGGCGTTGCCTAGATTGGCCATGGCCGCGCCGGAGCCGCCCAGCCCAAGCCCGAGGTTTATTGACAGAACGGGGTCTACGGTTTTCGAGCACGGGTTTGCTTCAGTTTTGCCTTTTTGTTACGGATTGGCGATCGTTGAGGCGGAAGATACGGGACGGCTGGGATTTATCGATCGGACGGGCACCGCGGTGATCCAACCGCGATTTAAGGAGGTGGTCCATGGCGGCTTCTTCGGCTCCGGAGTGGCATTCGTACTGGAGAAAAAGCGATATGAGCTAATCAACCGAGCTGGTGACCGAATAGAAAGGCAAGGATATTCGCGGGTGTATTATGTGACGTCGTTCGACGACACACTCTTTTGCGTGTATGACCAAGGTTTGTGGGGGTTTGTCAATTCTCATGGTGATTGGGAGATTGAACCTCGCTTTGAGGATGGCACCCGCTTCCACCATGGACTGGCGGAAGTGAGTGAGAACTTGAATGGGCGCCTCTGTCGGGGGTATGTCAACCGCTCAGGCGAGTACGTCTACAGGAAGGCATTTTAGTTTCGTCGGCAGCAGGTATCGGTGGAGTCTCGCTCTGTCAGCTCACCGACGCGCCGTACAAAAACGTCGACGCTGCAAAAAGCCGAGGCGGAGTTGCTCATCGGTGCCGTCTCCTTCCTGCACCGTGTCCTTTCGGCAAGGCTGTATGACTGCGCGAGGCTGGGGGGATAGGGTGAGTTCTTGGAGCTTCAAGTCCAGGAGGTCATCGCATGGTGGGGCGACAGCGAATCGATTTGCCGAGGGAGTTGTCGCTGCTCGCGGGGAAGCTGGACCGGTGGCGACGGTCTCGGACACGGGGGAGTCGGATTCCTGAATCGTTCTGGGACTCAGCAGTCGAACTCGCCGGACGTTGGGGGTTGAGCCAAACCGCGACGGCGCTGCGAGTTGGCTACTACTCCCTCCAGGAGCGGTGTGAGCGGGCTTCGCAGCCCGTCTCTCGGAGCGAGCCATCAGCCGCGGCGATGTTCGTCGAGGTGCCGCCCAGTTCGTTCGTTGGGCCTGCGACGGAGTGCGTGATCGAATGGGAGAAGGCCTCGGGAGCACGGCTCCGCATCCGACTTCCCGGAGCTCCCGATCTGGCGGCCTTGAGCTGGAGTTTCTGGGAGACCGCGTGATGCTACAGATCACTCCCCAAATGCGGATTCTCGTCTCCGTCGCGCCGGTTCGCAGGCAAAAAA
>JAWXBB010000230.1:0-10834 GCA_034439795.1 Planctomycetaceae bacterium
CCTGGGAAGAGACCGCCGCGTACGCAGCGCTGGTCAAGTCGGGCCTGTGGGACGCCGCCGGTGATGACCTGCGTGATGAGCGAATGGATGGGACCGGCGAGCGGCTCGTTCTCGCCGAGCGCGGTCAGCCAGTCCTCGGCGGCGTCCCACAGGCCCGACTTGACCAGCGCTGCGTACGCGGCGGTCTCTTCCCAGGCCGGTTTCTGTGCGGCGGTGCCGTCGTATTGCAGGTACGCGACGGCGTCGGCAGGATGCAACTGCGACGGCTTGATCGCGGGGCCGCGCGGCTGGGCCGACGTCAAACTCCAGGCGGCCACCAGCACGGCGGCGGTCACGGCGAGCATCAACGTCCAACGGGATCGCGACATGAGGAACGCTCCCTGAAAGGTGATCGGCGAATGCGATCGGCGAATCGTGCAGCGACAGTCTTCCGTCGTACTGCGCCGGCGTCGGGGATGCAATGACGGCCGTCCGAGCCTGCGGCAGAATCCTCTTGACGGACCGATGAGCGCGGACCATGCTGATGTGGCGCAATGGTCGACTGTCATTCAACGGAGTGCATGATGAGCACCAGAACTCTGCTCGTGGGGAGCCTCGGCCTGGTGGCGGCGGTGTGGGCCTGCGGTGCATGCTTTCTCGTGCCGCAACCGTTCGTCAGCGCCAATCCGGTCGACAGCGTGGAAGCGGAAGCTGCTGCCCCGGTGGCCGTCGCCCAGGCGGACCTGTTGACGCAAGCCGCGCCGCCGACGACGATCCGCCGGCCGCGCGAAGCGACGCTCAGCACGCCGCGAGCGGTGCCCGAGCCGCTCGGTCTCGAGTTACCGCCGGAAACGCCGCGGCTTCCCAGTCCGATTGCGATTCCCGATTCGCTCGATCCGTTCGGCGCGCCGCAACCCGCCACGACGGTTGCTCCCGTGGTTGAAACGCCGGTCGATGCGGCGGCAGTCGATCCCGCGCCGCTGCGGCGCGAGTTGCTGCAACTGCTCGGCGAGAAGGCGGACCTGCTCACCGTGCCGCAGTTGCAGGCGGCGATCATCCGCACCGAACGCGAGATTCGCGAGCTCAAGGCGCAGGATCGGCTGGAACAGTTGCGGCACGAGTTGGAGATTCTGAGCCGTCAGTATCCGCAAACGTGGGGCGGCGACGCGGCCCAGAAGCTGTTCAACGTGCCACTGCCGACGGGAACGCGAACCGGCGATGAGTTCAACGCGCCGGTGTGGAAGACGGACCCCAATCAAATCAATGACCCGTTCGCGCCGGGCACACCCACACCGGTGCGGCGGAAGT
Organism: Planctomycetaceae bacterium; assembly: GCA_034439795.1. GTDB lineage: Bacteria > Planctomycetota > Planctomycetia > Planctomycetales > Planctomycetaceae > DSVQ01. The sequence continues at coordinate 1,288 of JAWXBB010000230.1, forward strand.
CGTCCTGAGGGGTGTGCGTCCCGTGTCCTTCGCGCCCGGTTAGCCGCGACCCGGAGGCTCTGCGCAGGGGAGCGCGGCATCGAGCGCGCCGTGCGTGTCGTGTGCGCCACCCCGCGCTCCCCTCCGCGGACTCCGGGTCGCGGCTAACCGGGGGCGGCAACGGCGTTCAGAACCGCACCACCGCGCCCGCGCCGCTGAAGAAATCGACCGACGCGCCGCTGACGCCCTTGCCGACCCGCACGTCGAGTTGCAGGTCGTTGGTGACGCGGAACGTGAGGCCCGCGTCGAGGTAATGCTCGGTGGGCGCGCTGTCCGCCTGGATCGGGCTGAGCATGAACCATTCCGTGTAGGCCCCCAGCCGTTCCGTCAGCGTATAACCAAAGGTGAACGACTGGGCGAACTCAGTGTAGGTGTCGTCGGTCAGGTCGTCGACCCGCAGGTTGGCCTGCGTGCTGCCGCCGGCGGACAGCCAGTCGTTGATGTCCCAGCCGTACAGCCAGTTCGCGCCGGGCAGAACGCGATCGTTGGTCAACGGGCTGCCCAAAGGGACGGTCATCTGCGGCACGAGCGACATTTCGGGGAGCCAGCCCTGCTGCGGCGTGAGTCCGAGCTTCACGCCGAGGTACAGATCCTGCGACCCGCTGGCATTGGTGGAGATTCCGCCGACGGTTTCGCTCTCGGCTCCGTAGTTCCAGCCAATCCGCAGTTCGAGCCAGTCTTCGAGAATGCCGATGCGATACAGCGTTTCCGGGAACGAATGGGCGACGGCGCGGGTGACGCCGTCGTCGTCGTAGAACACCGTGTACCCCATTTCGATCTGCAGCACGCCCGCGCCGACGGTGCACGACGCCTCGGTGAAGTCGGGGCGGTCGCTGGCGAGGGGTTCGTCGGGGCCGGGGGGACCGCCCTCTGGCTTCGCGTCGCCGGGCCAGAGGAACAAGGTGCCGGAGTCATTCGCGGGGAAGTCCACCAGCCGCACGGATGGCGTTGATGACTCGCCGGCCGCGAATGTCAGCCAGTTGTCACCGGGAGGGAACAATCCGTCCCCGGCGACGCCACTTCCTGCGGAAACCATCAGCGCGGCCAGCATCCAGGCGAACAGACTTCGAGCGCGATCCATCGGGCATCCTTGCACGTTCGTCAGACTCTCATCGCTAAAGTCATTTTCGACGAATGTCCGCGGCCGGCACCCGGTTTTGATCGCTCAAAAACCCAACTCCCGTCAGTCCCTGACGGAGTTGCCGTTTACGGCGACTTTGCGGACGGGGAATGTCCCAGATTGCCCGGCGAGAAGTGGGGCGACGTGATTAGTCCAGTTAAGCGGTGATTTCAAAGCCCAATCCTGGTTGTTGCCGTCGGTGGCTGACCATGGACTCGGGGGGCCATTACGCCGCAGGCGTTCGATCACACAGCCCAGGGTCGCGAGTCTGCGAGCGCACCCTGGGGAAATGGCGTCCGAGGCGGATCGACCCTGAAAGGGTCGCATCACCGGCGGAGCAAACCTCTATGAAACCCTTTCAGGGTATGGGTTCATCATCGATCGCCACCCAGGGTGCGCTCGCAGACTCGCGACCCTGGGCTTTGCGATGCTACGCCTTCGGCGTAAAGACGACGCGGTTTCGAAACCGCTTCTCAGCAGCCGCGTTCAACTGGCGGCCGAGATCGGCGGTCCGGAATGGCCGTCGGGGAGGAACATGGTGTCCAGCCGGCAGGTGGCCAGCACTTCGCGCACCTGCGGAGATGCAGCACTGAGAGACACGGTGGCGTTGTCCTTCGCCAGCAACTGACGGATCTCCAGGAGCAGCGCGATGCCCGGCGAGCTGATGTACTGCACCTCGGAGAAGTCGAGCTCCATCGCTTTCAGGCCGGATTTCCAGGCCAGTTGAAGCTGCTCACGCAGCGCGGGGGACGTATCGACGTCGATCGCCCCGATCACGTGCACCTTCAGCGTTTCGCCCACGGTGGAATACTGAGTTTGCAGCGTCGCATGCATGGCCCGACTCCCGCGACTGAAATCTCAATGCCATCTACTGTAGCGACGGATGCGGGAGCCTGCATCCCATTTTTTCCGCGAGACGGCAAGACCCCAATGGGAATCAGCAGAAATCCCATCCTGAGCGTATTGGGGCGACGCCTCAGCACCCGCGACCCCAAATGCCAGCGGATGTCAGGGGAAAGGTCCGTCTTCAGCCTGCGGTTGTTGCGGCTGATTGGGCTGCCGGGGCTGGCCGTTCGGCTGCTGTTGCGGCGGCGGCTTCCGGTCCTTCAGCATCTTGGCGAGCTTCTCCTGCACGATCGCGGTCGGAACGCCGCGGCCGACTTGCAGGACCTGCATCGTTTGCACGTTCGGTCGGGCGGCCTGGTCGAGCGTCTCGATCATCGTCTTGATGTCGTTGATCATCATTTCCGTCGACGAGATGACCAGCGAGTTGGAGACCTCGTCGACGCCGATTGACAGCGCCCCCTTGAACCGCACCGGCGTCGGGGGATCCCCCTTCTTGCCGCCCGACGAATCGTCGCCGAAGTTGTCGTAAACGTAGGTGACAGTCCGCTCGGTCTTCTGTTCTTTCTGTCCGTTCTGGCCGTTTTGTCCGGGAGGCGGCTGCAGCGCCTTGTCGTTCTCGCTCAACAGGTCGCGGTAGACGTCCTTGACGGCGTCGGCGATCACCTTGGCCTGCGAATACTTGATTTGGAAGACCTGCGTCCGCCGGATCTGCTTGGCGTCGGACGCGACCGGCTGATCGTAGTATTCGATCAGCTCTTCGATGATCTTCAACTGCCCCGGATCGGCCCCGACGACGAGAATCGAGTTGGAATCGGTGTCGGCAATGAACTTGAGCTGCCGCCGCTTCGACAACCGCGGGGCATCCTTCTTCGACTGCTGCGACGAGCCGCCGTAATCGTAGTAAATCATCCGGCGGCCGCCGCTCGGCTTTTCTTCGGTCTCTTTGAAGAAGTCCTCCAGCGTCAAGGCGATGCTGAACGCCCACGACGTGCTGTGCTTCAGTTGGAACAGCTTGTAGTCGCGGCGCGGCGGGGCGAGTTCGGCGATCAAATCTTCGAGCCGATCGAGCGCTTCGATGTCGTCCGACCGCAGAATCCAGCGCCCGTTGGCGTCGAGTTCCACGCTGACCGGCGGCCGTTGCGGTTTGCCAACTGGTGGCATGCGCTTGGGAGGAACGGGGTCCGCCGGCGTCACATCGGGTTGTTCCGCAGCGGAATCGTCTTCCGCCGCTTGCGGCTTAGCCGCAAGCGGCGGAGCGACGTCGTCCGCGTTTTCTTCATCCGTTGTGCGGCTGACCGACGCGCGGGTGAATTGCAGCAGCGCCGGTTGTCCGACCGGCGGGTCGATTTGCGTCGAGGTCGCATCGTCGCGCGGCGGCTTCGCCGGCGGCGCGACCGTTTCGGGACGCCGTTCTTCCGCTTTCGGCTTGATGTCGAGTTGCAGCGGATTGCCGCCGAGTCCCGGCCAGGTCTCCTGCAACCGCCGCAGCACTTCGGGGGCGTCTTCCAGCGGAATGGAATCGACCGTGCGGAAGGTGGACCCGCGCGCGCCGGCGGGAGGCAGCTCGCCGAGCTTCACCAGCAGTTTCTCGATTTCGGTGAACTCGATGTCGTTGGCCCAGATCAGCAGCCGGTTGTGCTCGACGTCGGCCTCGATGCGGAACTTGCGGGTTTCCGCGTCCGCCGCACTGCTGCCCCCCCCGCCGTAGTCGAAGGGATTGTAGTAGTACGACGACCGTTGCGGCGTCTTCTGTTCGGCCTCCCCCATCATGAACTGGATGGTGCCGGCGACGTAGTCAGCCTCCAGCCGCCGGAGCTTGACGACCTCGAACCGGCGGTCGGTGCCGTCGAGCTTATCGACCACCGCACGGATGGTGATGTGGTCGGCGAGCGGGGCGTAGGCGATGATGGCCTTCCCCTTCTTGTCGACGCGCAGCTGCGTCTCGGGGTCGAGGTTGCCGATCTCCTTGAGCGTTTCGACGAGCGGTTCGGGGTCGATCGACATCAGCCGGTAGATCTGCATCCGCTGGGCATTGGCGAGCAGCGACGAACCCTGCTCTTGAGGCACGTCGAGCGTCTTCACCGCCTGCTCGCACAGGGCGATCTGGTCGGGCGGGCCGCTGGCGAGCACGCTGTTCTCGCGGCGGTTGACCACGAGGTGAATCTCCTGGGCTTTCTTCGCGCCGGCGTCGCCGCCGCCGGGCGGCCGGCCCTGCTGCTGCATCTGCTGCATCATCTGCTGCATCTGCATCATCTGGCGGGGGTCCATCGCGCCCCCTTCCTTCTTGGGCTTTTCCTTGCCCAGCAGGCCGAGCAGCAATTCGTAGACGTCGTCGGCCCGCGTGTATTGCAGCTTGAACTCGCGGACCAGGCGCTCCTGTCCGCGTCCCGATTGCTCGGAGGTCAGCACGCGTTCCAGCTCCATGAGGTTCGACGCCGCGTCGATGGCTTCGATGCGGTTCGTCGCCTTGAAGCCCCAGATCTTGCCGTGGGGGCTGAGCATCGGCTTCAACTCTTCGACGGTCGATTCCGCGATCAGCCAGTCGAGCTTGAACGACGTCTTGACGAACTCGTGCGGCTCGCGGCTCGCGAGATCTTCGGGATCGACGCGCGGCACGAGGGCCGGGTCGAGCTTCTTGAGATTGACGACGATCAGCACCTCTTTGTGACGCAGCAGCGTGTAGCCGCGGTCGAGCAGGTGCCGGTTGAGCAGGTCGCGGATTTCATCGACGGTGTAGCTGCGCTGCGTCCGCAGGTTGAGGAAGTCGCCGGGGACTTCCTGCCAGTCGAGGCTCATGCCGGCGATCTCGGCGTACCACTCCAGCACGTCGAGCCACTTCTGGCCGTGAAAGTTGAGCTGCACGCGGCCGTCGGGACCGAGGCGGACATCCAGCTCTTTGCGGTCGACGGGCGTCTTGGACGTCGTGGGACGGGTGACGGCCGGCGGACCGGGGGGCGTCTCGGGTTTCTTGTCTTTGCCTTCTTCGCCGGGCTTCGCACCCGGCGGCATCGGCTGGCCCGGTTGAGCTCCCGGCGCTCCGGGCGGTTGTCCGGGGGGCTGGCCCGGTTTAGCGCCCGCGGGCACAGGACCGCTGGGGACGACGCGCACTTCCTGAAAGGCGTCCAGCGGAGTCCACGACCCCGCGACGAGGAGTGCGGCATACACAAATTGAAAGGGGTGGCGTGAAGCAGCCATCACACACCATTAGCGCTCAAGGTGGGAGAGCATGACAGAATGTCTATCATGCCGGGCGGAGTCAGTCCCTGCAAGACCCGATTGCGGCAATCTTGAGGGATTCGGGCGCTGTCCGATTTTGTCTAACGGATTTAAGGAAAATCGGAAAAAGCCCTGTCCGGCGAATCTCACTGCCGCCAATGAGAGACGCTGTCGCATCTGGAGAGTTCCCAATCAGTTCGGCATTTGACAACCGCCTCGCGGGCGCGGTTTGATAAGGGTTCCTGCCGCGACTGCCTCCCTGCGATTGGCCGCCCACGATGACCGCACCCTCCCCGTTGCGACCCCGTATCGAATTGAGGTTCTACGCCGCAACCGTGGCCGTGTTGAGTGGTCTGTGCGGGTGCGGACATCCGACCGAAGTCAAAACGACGGGCCACGCCCCCGTGACGGCGGCTCCGCTGCGGGCCGTCGTGGTGCCGGTCGAGCAGCAGCCGTGGCAAACGGTCATCCGATCGCAAGGCAGCCTGGTCGCCGATGAAGCGTCGATCGTCGGTGCCATCGTCGCTGGGCGCGTGGTCAGCGTCGCCGTTGATCTGGGCGACTTCGTCCACCAGGGGGACGTCGTCGCGCAACTTGACGACGACGAGCTGCAATTGCAGGTCCTGCAAGCCGAGGCCCAACTCGCCCAGGCCTGCGCTGCGATCGGCCTCACGCCGGCGGATTCGTTGGACACCGTCGATAAAGAGAATTCGCCGCCGGTCCGGCAGGAGCATGCAGTGCGGCAGGAAGCGCGGGCCAATCTCGCGCGGCTGAAGCGGTTGCAGGAACAGGCCGCCGTGACGCAGGCCGACCTGGAAGCCAGTGCCGCGGCGGTCGCCGTGGCCGAGGCGCGGTTTTCCTCGGCGATCAACGGCGTCGAGGAAAAACTGGCGCTCATCAAGGTCCGCAAAGCCGAACTGGCGCTCGCCAAAGACTCGTTGAAGCACGCGGCGATCCGGGCCCCGTTCGACGGACTCGTGCAGCAGCGGCAGGCTTCGCCGGGGGCCTATCTCGGCGTGGGCCATCCGGTCGTGATGCTCGTCCGGACCGATCCGCTGCGGTTTCGCGGGTCGATTCCCGAACGGCACGCTTTGCGGTTGCAGACCGGGCAGGAAGTCCGCGTCAAGCTCGAAGGAGTCGTCGAGCCGCTCATCGCCCGGGTGTCGCGGATCAGCCCGGCTTTGGAGGAACTCAGCCGGTCGCTGACGTTCGAGGCCGACCTGCCCAACCCCGACGGCCGGTTGCGGACGGGCCTGTTCGCCGAAGCCGACGTGGTCGTCGACACCCGCGGCGAAGCGCTGTCGGTCCCCGCCTCTGCGGTGACGGAGTTTGCGGGCGTGGAAAAAGTGTGGCTCGTCGCCGACGGCGAAGCCCGCGAGACGCCGGTCCAGACCGGCCGTCGCGAGCGCGGGCAGATCGAGATCATGTCCGGCGTGAAGCGCGGCGACCGCATCCTGAAAGACGCATCGTCCGGCCGCAACGGGCCGATTGAAACCCCCGAGACGCAGCACGGCGGTTGACAGCTTTCACAGCCCTGAGCGCAAGCGAAGGCGTCACGCTGCGGCTCGGAAATCCCGCGAAGCCGCAAGCGTGGGTTCGCCGCGGGCGAGCGCTTCGGCGTCCGCCGTCAGTCGGTGCATCTCGTCCTGCACCACCTGCGCATACCGATTCAACTCGGCCCGCGAGAGATCGCCCGGCACGAAGATCGGGGCGCTCGTCAACAGATAGATCGTGGTGAACGGCTTGGGGATCGCCATGTCGGTCCAGCTCCCCTTGATCCGCCATTCGCGTTGACTGGCAAAGGCCCCGGCACAAATCCGGCGGCCGGTTTGCGAGGCCAGAAACACCGCCCCCGGTTTGACTTCGCGACGCGGGCCGCGGGGGCCGTCGGGCGTGATGACGATGTGCTTGCCGGCGGTGTCGTCCATCAACTGCTTGATGGCCTGCGCACCGCCGCGGTTGGTCGATCCGCGAACCGTGCTGTAACCGAGCAGGGCCATCGCCGCGGCGAGATAGCCGCCGTCCTGATGCCGGCTGACGAGGCAGCACGTCTGCAACCGGTTACGGGGCGGCGACGCGAACGTCGGCACGATCAGCGCGTCATGCCAGACGCAGAGAATGAACCGTTCGGGACCGGCGTCGTCGGGCGGATAATCCAGCCGCAACCGCGGCTCGGGAGCGAGATGCACCTGCTTGCACGTCATCAGTAACAGGCGAAAAACGGCGACCGACAGCCAGGCGGCGACGGCCGTCAACCAGCGGCTGCGAATCTTCACGAGTCCGATCCTTCGGCACAGCGAATCACGCGATCCTTCCAACGCCGCACTGTAGGCGATCCGGGCGAATCGAGGAATGGCGTTTTCATCAACCGTCCCACGACACGCCGTCCCACGCGATGACCGTTTCCAGGAAACCGGCGACGCCGTCGGCGAACGACGTGAGCAAATGCTCTCCCTTCTCCGGCGTGGCGTGCTGCGGCGACCCGATGTGCCCCGGCGCCGTGCGGTCCTTCGTGATCCACCCGCGATAGGCCGGCTCGAACGCGAAGCCGAACTCGACGGTCTCCAGCTGGGCGACGTCGGGCACCAGATGCGGCACGATCACTTGCATCATCGACGTCTCCCATTCGCAGGCGTGCCCCATCTGTTTCTGGACGAGATCGCCGCGGGTCTCCCAGGGCTTGGCGAAGTCCCAGTACGTCGCGAACAACAGCAACAGATCGCTGCGTCCGCGATGCCGTTGTCGGACCTCGAACACCGCCTGCTTCCCGGGCGTGATGTTGCCGCCGTGGCCGTTGAGGAACACGATCCGCCGGAAGCCGTGCGTGAGGAAGTTCTCCATCAGTCCGTCGAGCAGGTCGAGATACATCCGCGGCTCGGCCGACAGCGTGCCCGCGAAGTCCAGGTGGTGGTCCGAATTCCCCAGCCACATCAGCGGCGCGAACAGCACCTTGTCGGCAAACTGCGGCGCGACCCGACGGACGACTTCCCCCAGCAGCACGCTGTCGGTGAACACCGGCAGATGATGCCCATGCTGCTCGAGCGCCGCGACGGGGATGACGACGGGCGTGTTCGGCACGAGCTTCTCAACGGCGGGCCACGCAAGGTCGGTCAGGTGCATCGTGTCTCTCTTTAGGAGCCGGGGCGTGTCGCCCCGGAACAAATGTCGTGAGGTGATCGAAGACGAAGACCGGGGTGACACGCCCCGGCTCCTATCAATCACCGTCCATGCTCCGACGGCTGCCGCCAGTTCCAGTCGCACTGGTAGGATCGCAGCAGATCGGGCGTGGGGATCATCTCACCCGACCGCTGCTGCGAGGTCAACGCCGCGTCGAGGACAACGCTCGTGAACAGCGTCCGTTCGACCGGCCAGGTCGGTTGACCCGTGTGCATCATCTGCTCGATGCCCCCCAGCAGGTGCGCGAAGTGCATGAATGGCCGGTCGGCGTGCAGATCGTCGGTGAACGAGCCGATGGAATCATCGTCGCGCCGTCGCCACGCGGCGGCCCACTCGGCGACGGCTCCGTTCAATGTCAGCACCGTGCCCCGCGTGCCGTCGGTGTAATCGACGATGAACGCTGATGGGGTCTTGACCAGATCTTCGAGCGTCTTCCCCGCCGGCAACGGACGGACCTTGAGCCGACTCAATGCCGCGTCCACCAGTTTGCGGTCGTAGACGCCGTCGCGACCCGCCTGCCAGACGGCGTCGCCGGACAACCCGCGGACCCCCGCCACGCCGGTCTCGCCGCCCCGTCGCCGTTCGGCGAGTTGCTGCATCAACTCGAGGCCGTGAAAGCCGTAAGCGTCGAGCGAGCCGTACGACAGCACGACGATCTCCTTGAGCGGGGCGTCGCGCGGAACGTCGACGGCCGGTTCGCGCCAACTCGTCGTGACGGACGACCCCGCCATCAGCGGCACTTCGAGTTCCTTCGCGAAGTCGTAGAACCAGACGGCGTCGCGGGCGTTATCCGCCAGATGCTTGTCGTTGAACACCGGCACGGCACGGCGGCTGCGGCGGAAAACGTCGAAGACCTCCGTCATCAGCCGCCGCTTGGGGTAAATCACCTGCCCTGTCGGCGACTTCGGATAGTCGCCGTGCTCCGCGATGACCAGCACGCCGTCGACCGCCAGCGTGTCGCCGCCGAGCGTCAAGGCGTCGGTAATCGTCGGCGAAATGCGGAATCCGTGCTTAGCGGCAAGCCCGTGCGACTGGTCGTTCTTGCCGACCTGATCGACGTACAGCGACACCAGTTTGAGCCGCGGCCTGTTACCCTTCCCGTCGAGCGTGTCGGTCTCCAGCAGCCGCGTGAGGATGACGTCGGCGTGC
>JAWXBB010000231.1:0-3814 GCA_034439795.1 Planctomycetaceae bacterium
CCCCTCACCCTAACCCTCTCCCCCGAAGCGGGGGAGAGGGGACCGGACAAGAAACCTCGGTTCGAGATTCCACATGCTCCGCTCCACGACAACATTGATTCTGCTGCTCACGGCTTCGCTTCCCGCGTGGGCAGAGGAACCCAAAGCGCCCGCGGGCAAGATCGAACCCGCGGCCGTGGCGCTCGGCCGGCCGGTGAGTTTCGATCAGGACATCGTGCCGATCCTCGATGCCAAGTGCGTCGCCTGTCACAACGTGGCGATCGCCGAAAGCCGGCTCAATCTGGAAGACGTGCCGCACATTCTCAAAGGGGGTAAGCGCGGCCCGGCGGTCGTGTCCAAAGATCCCGAGAAGAGTTTGATGTATCAGGTGGCCTCGCGGGCTGCCGAGCCGGCGATGCCGCCGCTGCCGAACAAAGTCTCCGCCGATAAAATCACGCCGCAGGAATTGGGCCTGCTCAAGCAGTGGATTCTGGAGGGCGCTCCGGCCGGCGCCAGCGGCACCGCGCCACCGTCCATCGCGTGGCAACCGTTGTCGCCGCATCTGCATGCCATCTATGCGACGGCGCTCACGAACACCGGCCGGTTCGCGGCGTGCAGCCGGGCGAACCAGCTCGACCTCTACGATCTGTCGCTCGGCGAACCGGCCGGTCGGCTGACCGATCCGCATCTCGCCGGACTCAAGCAGGGTGAGACGCTGCTGTACCCACAGGGGGCGGCCGATCAGGATTTCGTTCACTCGCTGGCGTTCGACCCGTCCGGCACGTGGCTTGTCTCGGGCGGATTCCGCAGCGTGAAGCTGTGGCACCGCCCGCCGCAGCCTCAGCGCCGCACCGTCGCCGTTGATCCCGTTCCCACAGCCGTAGCGGTGTCGCCGAACGGACAGTGGATCGCAGTCGGCACGGCCGACAACGCCATCCGCCTGATTCAAGCCGCTGACGGACAGACGGCGAAATCGCTCTCCGGGCACGCGGCCGCCGTGACGGGACTGCAGTTCTCCGCCGACAACACGAAGTTGCTCTCCGGCTCGAAGGACAAGACGCTGCGATTGTGGACGGTCGCCGATGGTCAGCCCGCGGGACAATTGGAGACGCCGCACGAGGTGCTTTCGGTCGCGCTCAATGCGGAAGGGAACCGCGCCTATTCCGGGCAGGGGGACAACCTCATCCGGGCCTGGACCGTGCCGTTCGAGGCCCCGAAGCCCGCCGAGGGGGACAAGCCCGCGGAGCCGGTGAAGCCCGTCGTGCAGATGTCGGGGAACGGCGGGCCGGTGCTCAGTCTGGCCTTCGTGCCCGGTCAGCCGCAGATCGCCTCCGGCAGTCAGGACGGCACGTTCCGCGTGTGGGATGTGAACAACGGCAATCAGGTGCGTTCGATGGGACACGGCGCACCAGTCACGTCGGTCGTCGTAAAGCCCGACGGCCAGTTCTTCGCCTCGGCCGGCGGCAATGTCGCCAAGCTGTGGAACGTGGGCGGACAACAGGTGGTCGAGCTCAAGGGAGACATCGCAACGCAGCGGAACGTCCTTCAACTGACCGATGACGATGCCGTCGCCAAGTCGCGCGTCGCCCTCGCCGATGCGTCGTTCAAGGCGGCCGAGAAGAATTTCCAGGAGCGCGAAAAGCAGACGAAAGACGCGCGCGAAGCCAAGGATAAAATGCAGAAGGCGCTGGAGGAGGCCCAGGGCAAGGAGAAGACCGCCCAGGAAGCCGTCGCCGCGGCGAAGAAAGAGCTGGAAGGCAAGACGGATGACGAAGCGCTGAAGAAGAAAGTCGCCGATGCGGAAGCCGCGGCCACGAAAGAGACCGAGGCCGTCAAGAAGGCCGTCGAAGCCAACGAGGCGGCGATGAAGGCGATCACGCAATCGGAAACCGGCCAGGCGGCGGCGGACGAGCAGCAGAAGGCCGCCAAGCAACTGCACGAGACGGAAGTCGCCGCGCAGGAGCAGTCCGAAGAACGTCTCAACACGGCCAAGGCTGCGCAACCCGCGACCGAGAAGCCGGTCCGGGCCGTGGCGTTTTCGCTGGAGACCTCAGTTCTCGCCACCGCGGGGGATGACGGCGTCGTCCGCACGTGGGATGCGAAAACGGGGAAACCGCTCGACGAATTCCGCGCCCATGCAGCGCCGGTGACCGCGCTCGCCGTGGGACCGGATCGGGCGCTCGTCAGCCTCAGCGACGACAAATCGGTTGCGGTGTGGGACGCCAATCCCGCGTGGCAATACGCGGGCGTCCTCGGCCCGGCGGCCGACAAGCCGCTCGATCTCACGCCATCGCCGTTCGTCGACCGCGTGCTGGCGTTGGCGTTCAGTCCCGACGGCAAACGCTTGGCCACCGGCGGCGGCGACCCGTCGCGCAGCGGCGAGCTGCTGCTGTGGAACTTCGAGCCCCGTTCGTTCCTGAAGGCATTTCCGGACGCGCACAGCGACACGGTCTTCGCGGTGGACTTCTCCCGCGACGGCAAATGGCTCGCCTCCGGGGCTGCGGACAAGTTCGTGAAGGTCCACGACGTCGAATCGGGCAAGCTCGTCCGCTCGCTGGAGGGGCACACGCACCACGTGCTGGGGGTGACGTTCAAGGCCGACGGCAGCCGCATCGCCTCCGCGGGGGCCGACAACGCCATCAAGATCTGGAACGTCGAGACCGGCGAGCAGCACCGCACGATTCAGAACTACTCGAAGCAGGTGACGGCGATTCACTTCATCGGCACGAGCGACAACGCCGTCAGCGGCTCGGGCGACAAGTCGGTCAAGTTCCACCGTGCCAACGACGGCGGCAACTACCGCAGCTTCGGCGGCGCGACCGACTACGTCTACAGCGTCGCCGCCACGCGCGACGAGGCCCTCGTCATCGCCGGCGGCGAAGACGGCGTACTCCGCGTCTGGAACGGCACGAACGGCCAGTCCCTGTTCAACTTCGAGCCGCCGAAGCCGCCCGCCAATCAGCAGGCGAATGCGAAATGAGCTGATTCCGCTTGCCGTGAAGGCTTCTTCCGCCAACAATCACGGCTGGAGGCTGTCATGACGCTCACAACAGACGAAATCGCCCGCCTTCGCCGGGGCGAACCGGTGGATGTCGATGTTCCCGAAGTCGGCACGCGCTGCGTCGTGCTTCGGTCCGACGCTCTCGCGAAGCTGATGGGCGCGAGCGGAGACGATCTGCCGCCGGAAGTGGTCACCGAACTGGTCGACCGGGCGATGGCTGATGACGATGCTGGTGATCCACTGCTGGCGGGATACCAGTCATGTCGTCCGTAATCCGTGGTCAGGTCGTGCTGGTTGACTTTCCCTATTCCGATGGCCGCCAAAGCAAGATCCGTCCGGCGCTCGTCGTTCAGGCTGATGCGCATAATCGAAGTCTGATAAAAACCATCATTGCCCTCATCACGGGAAATCTCCGTCGCCGTGGACATCCGGCCCATATCCTGCTCGATCCGGTCGATGAACCGATCGTTGGAATCAATGGGCCGTCGCTGGTGAGCTGCATCAACCTCTACACGGTCGAACAATCGTCAATCTTGCGCGTTATCGGCCAATTGACCCCCGAGTTGCAATCTGAGGTTGATCTGGCGCTGGGGCATACGCTGCAGTTGCCGATCGCGACGAATTCAGCGCCGTAGATTAGCTATCCTTTCGAGTCCGCCGCCGTGAATGACGTCACGCAGATGCTGGCGATGATCGAGCGCGGCGATCGGCACGCGGCGGCGGAGTTGTTGCCGCTCGTGTACGACGAACTGCGGCGGCTGGCGTCGCTGCGGCTCGCGCACGAGCAGCCCGGACAGACGCTGCAGGCCACGGCCCTCGTCCACGAGGCGTATC
>JAWXBB010000232.1:0-9709 GCA_034439795.1 Planctomycetaceae bacterium
TTCGCATCACCCCAACGGGGTCACATCCCACAGCCCAGGGTCGCGCAGCGCACCCTGGGTAACGTCCCCATCAACCGATTTGTACCCCGCAGGGGTTCCATCGAATTGATGCAACCCCTGCGGGGTACGAACCCATTCCGCGTCCACACCCAGGGTGCGCTGCGCGACCCTGGGCTTTGGGATATGACCCCTTCGGGGTGAAGACGCGACCCCGTTGGGGTTGAGACGCCGATGTCGACCTCTGCGAATCGGTCGCCCCCTCAATCCGCCAGCGAATACTTCTTCAGCTTGCTGAAGAACGTGCTCCGCGGCAGGCCCAGCAGCTTGGCGGCCTGGGCTTTGTTGCCGTCGGCCTGATGCAGGGCGTCGATCAGCAGCCGACGCTCTTCGTCGGCGTCGAGCCGCCGCCAGTCGGTGACGGAGGTGATGGTCGCCACGGGCTGCGTCGCCGATCGCCGCGATGAGGCCCCGCGGCGCGACGGGGTCGCCAACTCCGGCGTCCCCGACAGCGTCGGCGGCAGATCGCCGATGGTGATCACGTTCCCCTCCGTCATCACGACGGACCGCTCGATGACGTTTTCCAATTCGCGGATGTTGCCCGGCCACGGGTGCCTGAGCAGCAGTTCCCAGGCGGTGTCCTCGAAGTCCACGACCTGCTTGTCGCACCGCGCCGACGACCGCTTGAGAAACTCGACGGCGAGCTCGTACAGGTCGTCCTGTCGGTCGCGTAACGGCGGCAGGCTGATGCTGATGACGTTCAGCCGGTAATACAGGTCTTCGCGGAAGCGGCCCTGGGCGATCATCGCCTCCAGATCGCGATGCGTCGCCGCGACCAGCCGGACGTCGACGCTGATCGTCTTCTGCCCGCCGACCGGTTCAATCTCTTTCTGTTGCAGCGCCCGAAGCAGCTTCACCTGCGTTTCCGGGGAGATCTCGCCGACTTCATCGAGAAACAGCGTCCCTCCCTGGGCCAGCTCGAATCGCCCGGGCTTGTCGGCGGTCGCTCCGGTGAACGACCCGCGCACGTGGCCGAACAGTTCGCTCTCCAACAGGCCCGACGCGAGGGCCGCGCAATGCACGGTGATCAGCGGCCCGTTGCGTCGCGGGCTGTTTTCGTGGATCGCCTTGGCGAACAGTTCCTTGCCGGTCCCGCTTTCGCCGCGGAGCAGCACCGTGGCCTCGGTCGCAGCGGCTTTGCGGGCCGTTTCCAGCACCCGCTTGAGCGCCGCGCTGGACCCTTTGATCGCATTGCGGCGGAATTCGGATTCGGTCGTCGTCGCCGCCGGCGTGCGGCTCGCCATCAGTTCCTGCTGCAGCGACAGGATCTGTTGCTTCTGCTGCGCGATGCGGTCCACCTTCAGCCGCAGTTGCTCATTGAGATGCGTGAGATCCTGATGCACGCGGACGCAATGCAACGCAACGCCGGTGACCTGCGTGAGCGCGGTCAGAAACGTGCCGTCCTCCGGGCTGTACAATCCGCCGGACACTTTCGGACCGAGGGCGACGAAGCCCGCCGGCTCGCCGTCGATCTCCAGCAATTGCACGAGCTCCGCCGACAACGTCACCAGCCCCTCTCGCAAGGCCGTGGCGTCGACGCCGGTTTCCGGCAGCAGTGATCCAATCGCCGCTTCAGCGCCCAAGGCGTTGAGAAACTCTTTCGGCGCGGACCATTCCAGCGGCAATGAAGTCACCGTTCCTTCGACGGCGGACAGCCGGAAGACATCCCCTGCACTTCGATCCCGCAGATACAGTCCGGCCCACTCCGCCTGCAACACATCGCGGCACGCCGACAGCGTCCGTTCCGAGAGGAATTGCGGATCGGCCAGTTGCCCGACGGACCGGTTGATCCGTTGCAGCGCCCTTTCCAGCCGGTACTTCTCGCGGAACAGCCGCCGCTCGATCCAGCGCTGCCAGACATCGCGGCCGAAGAACACCACTGCGGCGATGACCAGCAGGACGATCGAGGCCAGACCGACCTGCCAACCGGTCAGATGCGAGGTGCTGCGCCCCGTCAGCACGCCGAGGGCGATCACCGCGACAGCACAAGCCAGCGCGCTGACCAGGCGGGATAGTTCTGTCCGAAAGCCGCGGCCAACCCATTCGTCGGACAGCATCAGCTTGTAGCGGACGATGCTGACCGCATACGCCAGCATGAACACGAGGCTGGCGAGGAACATCGGCAGCCGCGCCCCGCCGAGGGCGAAGGTGACGCGATCCCAGTACGCCAGCATCAGCGTGTACCCGAAGCAGCCCGCCGCCACGAGTCCGGCCCAGAGAATTGACGTCACCTGCTGCCGTTCGAGCACGTTGCGGGTCGTCGACACGCTATGAATCAGCGCGGCCAGCGTCGCTCCGTAGTACACGGCTGCGATGAGGAGGTAGACGTTGATCCCGTCGCGCAGCCATCGCAACCAGCCGAGCGTCCAGGCGACGCCATCGGCTTCGGTCCCCCCCGACCACCGCCACCAGACGGCGAACTCGGCGACCACAAGGCAGATCATCGCCAGCAACGGCAACGCATACAGCACGCAGCGCGTCGCCACCGGCCAGCGGACGAACACGGTCTTCGGTCGGGGATACACCAGAAAGAAGTGCAGTGTGACCACGGGCACCAGCACCGCACAGACCACCAGCGGCAGACTCAACCACAAGCTGCCCGCCAGCACCCACCAGTGAAAGCCACCGACGAACGCCCCCAGGGTCACGACGCACATCGCAAAGAACAGCCGCGCCGGCCGATCGTAGGGCCGCCGCCAGAATGCGATGGCACCGACGGCAAAGATGCACAATTGCAGGAGAAACCAGACGACCGTGAGGCCGATCTCCTGCAACGGCACCGCCTGCACCATCAGCCGGGTCTGCTCCACCCGCTGCGTCTTCGCCGAGTAGAACCGCACGCCCACCCAGCGCTGCCCTGATTCATCGCCGGATGTCCGCCCCAGTTGCAGCACCGCTTGAGCGGCATCCAATGCCGTGCGCAGTGGGCGGTCGTCGAGACTGAGCAGCGAATCACCGACCTGCGGCGTTTCACCCTGCGATTGCGGGGCCGCACTCTGGCGAATCATGACCCCCTGAGCATCGAACCCAGCGACCTTGCCAGGCGCGGCCCCTTGATCCACCAGCAACCACCGCAGACCGAGATCCGCGGAGGTCGACACGACAAACAGCACAACGAGGCAATACGCGACGACGGCAACCCCCACCAATGTCAACCACCAACGGTAAGGGGACTTGTCTGTGACCAGCATCGAGGTCTTCTACCTACGGTTTCGGCAGCGCCGACAGCGCCGACAGCGCCGAAAACTATGATGCTTCAGCGCCGAAGCGTGTTTTCAATCCTAGAAAGCCTATTTCCTGCCATTACGAACCGAACGACACCATACTCGCAAAATGCTTGTCAATTATCAAGTTGCGAGGGAATGTCAGGCGGGGTTTCCGATTCACCGGCAATGTGTTTCGGCGCTGATTACCAATGGCACGGAACCTGCTAAGTCTCTCTCACAGCCCAGCCAAGCCCCTGAGCAAGACCCGTTAGTTCGTCGAGTGAGCGCGTTAGGATTTCCGGAAGCAGCCCGACCCACTCTGCATCCTGACTCCCCATCGAACGCTAAAACACCCACCTCGACTTGCTAGCGGATTCCTACTCAGGGGCTTTTTTTGCGCCTTCACCGGCAAAGACTGCTGCCCTTCGATTTTCTGTTTGAGCGGCCTCATCGACGGGGCAGCCTGCGATTTGGATTTTGCCTCTCTCAGTTCCCGCCGAATCAGCAGCCCAGCAGCGAATCCCCGAGCCTCATGGTTCCCAATCTGAGCCTCATGGTGGGGTCTTCGCTGACTAGATTTCATCAACCGGACTCGGTACAAATTCCGAAAATACGGGAGCCGTGACCAGCGACCGCTGGTTGCATACACGGCTGCGATCTCAGATTATCAATAACGGGGGGTTAGCTCAGCTGGGAGAGCGCTTGCATGGCATGCAAGAGGTCAGGGGTTCAAATCCCCTACCCTCCACTTACCGGAACCCCGCAATTCCACGAGAGTTGCGGGGTTCGTCGTTTACAGCGTCTGATTATTTCGACAAGTTGCGGCAGCCACCGGGTAGCCACTGCTATCCGAACAGACCCTGCAAAGCAGCGGTAGCCGCCGATTGATGGGCCTGAAGGACGTGGGCGTAAATGTCCATCGTCGTTGATGGCTTGGTGTGACCTAGAACCTTGGAAACGACGTGCGGCGGAACACCGGCCCCCAGGGCAAGAGTGGCGTAGGTGTGCCGCGTGTGATGGAAGCCCCGCGGCAGCAGCTTCGCTCGCCGGCAGATGGGCAGCCAGTAGCGATGCCGGAACGTCGTCCGCGGCATTAACCCGCCTTCCGGTGCGGGAAACACCAGCTTCCCGCCCGCGTTACCTTCGGCGTCGAGAATCTTCCGGTGATCTTTCAGGGCGACCACCGCGGCGTCGGGTAGCTCTACTACCCGAACACTGCTTTTGGTTTTTGGCTTCCGAATCGTCACTTTGCCGCCCACCTCGGCCGCGGCCTGAGCCACGCGCAGAATTCCGGCCTTCAGATCGACACTACCCCATTCCAGCCCGAACAATTCCCCCTGCCGCATCCCGGTAGTGACCGCGAGCATGATGAGAGCGTGCCAGCGTGTTCCCGCGGCCGCGAACAACAGCAGTTTGCATTCCCCGTGGTTGAACGGGAACACATCTTTGGCGTCGTGCTGCGGCTTGGCGATGCCCAACGTCGGATCGCGGTCGATACTTCCAATCCGAAGAGCGTGACGGATCGCAGCCCGCAACACGGCGAACGCGACCTGCCGAGTCCGCGGCTTCACCTTGTCGTTGACCATCGCGTCAGCAAACGACTGGACGTGGGCAGCCGTCAGTTTTTGCAGGCCGATCGTTCCGAGTCGCGGGACAATGATCCGCTCGGCCATCGACCGATAGAGAGCTTCAGTCGCTGGAGCCTTATGGGCCTTGACGTGCTCGCTCAGCCACGAATTGAGAAACTGAGCGACCGTCGACGTGCTGCGGATCGCTGGCGCCTGCAGTCCGTCCCCGCGGAGCTTGGTCAGGATGGCGACCGCGTCGGCCCGCGAATTTGCGTTGCGGTTCAGCCGCTTCCGTAGGCCACCGGGCGTGCCGATTGAAATAACCACCTTCCACTGCCCGGCCTTTGTTTTGAAAATCGAACCCTCCCCGTTCGCCCGCTTTGTTCCCATCACTGACCCTTTCATGAGAAGATCCCGCGGATGTAATGACCGCGGGGCAATGAGCCGATCGCCGTCACTTCCCACCGCGGGCCTTGGCGATTTCCGATCGCTTCAAGACCGGCAGTGCATTCCAGAAATCAGCAGCGTCCACGTACTTTTCGTCGCCGGGTTGGCGGAACGGGACGTCGTTGTCGTCGATGTACCGCGTCACTGTGCGAGGGCTGCATTCAAGCAGCTTCGCCCACCGTTTCGTGGAAAACCGACCCTGCAACGGGAACACCCCGCCATCCGTGCTAGGGGCGGGGTCGATTTCGTTTTCAGGGAGAGTAGGTTTTTCAAGTTGACGAGGGCGCGAGCGGCCCTTAGCATTGTCTTGCGACATGCGATTTTTCCTGCCCGGAGAACTCGCTCGATTCGCCAGGCCCCTGAGTTGTTCAAGCAGCTCGGGGGTCTTCCATTTGCGGCTAACGGAAACGGCAACAGCCGTGGCAAAGAATTCGCATCAGCTACCCACTGGTGGGGGGCGAGCGAGAATCGCGGTCGACGATTGACCGCGGGAGGCGCGGCGGATAGAACCACCGTGGGCAGCAACCATGCTGGAATCCGTTCGAGCTGACGGGCGGTATGCGGTGACGGGTTTTGCAGACCGCGTTCACCCTGCCCAATTTTTCGCTTCCTGCGATTTGGCCCGCTGGTTGCGACGATGCCCATCACGCGCTTAGTCTCCGCCGAAGTCAAGCCAGAACCCTCATCGCGCCTTTGGTTTGCGCTTTTGAGCCGATCACCCGCCCGGATCGCCTAGCCACCCATCCAGGTCGGTATTGTCCCGCTCGACCACGTTCGCTGATTTATTCCAGCCCGGCACTCGCCACCGCTGGGTAGCCGGCCCCTGCCATCGCGAACGGCGTTCATCATCCGACCACGTCGCCTGTAGCTCGGCACAGGCCTCCGCGATTTCGGCCGGCGATGGGCGGTAGGTGTCAGTCAACAAAAACGGCCCCCCGCTTACCGGCCATTTTCTGCTGCGCTCGGAGTTGCTCCCGATTGTTGGTCAGCAGTTGCCGCAGGATGTTCGTGTTCGGGTCGAAGATCGTGCCGCTGCCACCCATGCGTGATGCGGCCGCGCCGGAGAACGTGCCGGCGACGGCTTGCTTGCGTTGGCCCGGAGTGCCAAAATCGAAGTCGCCGCCGCCAAGCGGTACCTTGCCGGTCTTTGCGCTCGACTCCATTTCCGCCCGCTTCACAGCCGCACCGTCGATCGCGTCCGCGAATTCCTTCTGAGCTTTCGCCAGTGCCTTTTCTGAGTCGGTGATGCTGTTGGCAGTGCCGAGAGCCCGGCTGGTGAGCTTGTGATTGAACGCCGCCGACAGGTCGCCCTGTTGCTGTTTACGATCAGATTCGATCGAAGACTGCTTTCCCTTAATCGCCAATGCCGTGTTGCCTGCCCGCCCCTGCGACTCTTTGACGAAATCCTGAACCAGCCCGAGCGCCGCATTCATATCGGTGACGCCGAAGTTGATGCTTACCAGTGACGAGAGGAGCTTAAAGGCTTCCTTCAGTTGCTCCACCTGCAACATGATGACGCCGAACGCCTCAGTCCAGGCGGACTGGATTTTGGCGCTAACGTCGATCATCTGTTGGGCGATGGCGTTGGTCGCAATGTCCCAGGCGGTCATCATCCCCATCGAGAGCCCAAGCCACGCTTCCTTCAGGGCCGTGACGACTTTCTGAAACTGCAATTGCACGCCGAGCCAGACGATATTCGCCGCCGCCTCCAGGTCACCCGCCATCACGGCGTCAACGATGCCGCCCCACGCTTTGGAGAAGTCAGCGGCCAGCCCTTTGGCGGCGTCGGTAATCATTCCGAACGCCTTGGACCCGGCCCCGCTGAAGTACAGGAACGCTGCCCCGCCGGCGACAACCGCGGCGAACACGGCCCCGAGCGGAGTCATCAGAAACCCGACGGTCGCGGTTAGGACGGCCCACGCTGCTGTCATTGCCGCAACAGTGGACGTCACCAGCGTAATGATGCTGCCGGCAACCGCACCGAGCGCCACAATCGCCGCCCCTGCAACAAAGATCGCAGCCCCGGCAGCGACCACGCCCGCGGTGATCTTCACGATCGTGATGATTAGCTGCTTGTTTTCTTTGACGAACTTCAGCGCACCCTTTCCGGCTTGGATGAGCGTATCCGCGATTTCGATCAGCACAGGGGCGAGCGCCGCACCAATCTGCATATACAGCCCCTTGCCGATGCTGGTCAGCGTGTCCCACATATCGCCCAACTTAGCAGCGGCCGACACGTCGTCTTTCGACATCGTCAATCCGAGGTCGCGGGACTCCTGTTCGAGGGCGGCCATCGCAGCCCCGCCGCCGGCGATGAGCGGCATGAGGTCCGCGGCCGACTTGCCGAACACGTCCATCGCCGCCCCGGTTCGCAACGCCGGATTCTGAATCATCGAAAGCCGATCGGCGATAACGCGAAACTGCTGGTCCGGCTTCATGCGGAGAAGCTGCCGCACGTTCAGCCCCAGCTTGCCAAACGATGCCGCGGCCGTTGCGTTGCCGGCAGCCGCTTGGGCGAGCGAATCCTGCATCTTGCGGACGCCCTTTTCCACGTCCTCCAGGGATGAGCCGGACTGCTCTGCGGCGTACTTGAGCGACAACAGTTGATCGGCGGCGATGCCGGTTCGCTGGGACATGTCGTCGACGGCACTGCCCGCGGCGGCGAATACAGCGACGGCCGGCACCATCGCCGCGGCCAGCCCGGACCCGGCCAGGAAGATTCCCTTGCCGATGCTCATCAGCTTCGTGCCGAACGCCTTGAAGTCCTTTTCTGCGGACCGCAGCGTTTTGACGAATTTCGACTTGTCGGCGAACAACTCCACGAACGCTTTGCCGGCCCGAACCGCTCCCGCTGATGCTGCCATGATGATTCCCCTTAAACTGGTTGCGTTGCGAATTCAACCGCGGCCGTCACCAGGTTTCCGACCCGCCAACTCGGCTTCTTGAAAAAGGCTGCCCACTCGTGGAAGAACGCGGCCTGAGCCGCAGGCAACATCCCGGCGTCGTTCAGTTCCCAAAAGTCCTCGGCGCTGATGCCGTGCGACAACAGCGATGGGAAGCACAGCCACGACAGAACGGATGCCAGCAGCGGGACGTCCAACTGCATTGCCGACAACAGCGGCATACGATCCGCTCCGTGGCCCACTATCTCGTAGGGCAACGTCAGGTCAACGTGAACCCACCGCTTCACTCGCGCGATCGACTTGTCATCGACCGTCAGTTCGATCGTTCGGTTTTGCGAGTCGGTAAAGATCCGCACGTTGCTGCCCACTGGTGGGTTGCCGGAGGCATGAAAGCGCCCCGCGGCGGGATTCTGCGGCCCGCCGCGGGGACCAAACGACACGACGGGGGAAAGGTAAAACCCGTCGCGTCGGCCGCTGTCTTACGCTGCACCCTTCGACCACAGGCCGAACCGGTAGTCGGCCATGCTGACGCCGTAGTCCCAGTAGGCCCGCATCGCAACGCCCAGCCGGTTGAAGTCGAGCTCGCCCTCTTCGGTGATGGGAGTTTTCTGGCCGTTCAAGTAGCAGACTTCCATCAGGCCCGCTCCCCCTTGCGGCGGTGCGGCGAGCAACCATCCGGTCGCCGTATACCCGGTCAACTGTTCGTTCGACAGCCACGGCGACGTCACCGGCCGATAATCCCCCGCATGTGGGTTGCCGTCCGTGACGGTCGCCGCACTGCCGCCCACGCCCACGGCGATAACCGACGTGTCGCGCGTCAGCAGCTTCGCAGCATTCTTGAGGGCAGGCGGAACCAACAGCACTTCCGGAACCATCAGCAGCGGGTCGCCGCGGTCATCGACCATCATGGAGAACGTCGCCAGGGCCTGCGTCAGCGACGTAATCGACAGCACCGTGCCGGCCCCTTCGATGTAGTTGCCGCGGCCCGTCGTGAAGAACGTCCCCGCGGCCACCGTTTGCAACAGCAGCTTATAGAACGCCTTTTCCAATGACATCATGCCGCCGCGGACCATGTCGCGGAGAAGCGTGCTGAACGCCCCGAGATCATCATTGACGATGTCCTGCCGTGTCAGCCCAACAATGCAACCGTAGGTCTTGGCCTTGTTGGTGTACTCCTCTTCGTCCATCGTGATGTGTTTGATTTCCCCGCCCGGCGGGATTTCGTCAAACTGGTGGCCGGTCGTCAGTCGGTAGCGCTTCGCCTCCTTGAAATTCGGAACGTCGGAAACGGCGGCGATGTTCTGCCACGTTGCCGGAACGCTCTCGAACGCGGACAACAGCAGCTTGTTCGCCACGTTACTGAGGATGCCCGGCAGCGACATCGTGGTAATGCCGACCGAAGCCCGCAGCGAACGCGAGCATTCGAAAGCGCCGCGAATGTAACTGTCTCCCACCACGCCCGACGGAGGCGTCACGCCCGCAGACTCATAGGCGGCCCGCAGCAATCGGTGGACGCTCGCCCCGCGAA
>JAWXBB010000233.1:0-5304 GCA_034439795.1 Planctomycetaceae bacterium
CGCCGTAGCTGTGGGCGCTGATGATGTCGGGCCGGAAACCGTCAGCCGTCAGCACGCGATAGATCAGCGTGTCGCCGAGCAGCATCGCCAACTGCGTGAGGAACACGTCGGACCCGAGTTGCGAGCCGTCTCCCCAGGCGATCTCCGCGAACGTCGGGCAACCGGCGGCGTGCAGTTCGGCGTCCATCTGGGCGAGCAGGTCGCGGGCCAGCGGCAACTCGTCCACCAGCGGCTTGAGCATCCCCGCATACTGCGACCCCTGTCCGGGGAACAGGCACGCCACGCGGGCGCGCTGCGCGGACGGCTCCATCAGGAACACGCCCTTGTCTTCCAGCAGTCCGGGAGTGATCGTTTTCTGCAACTGATCGGCGGCCAGTTGCAACTGCTTCGCGAGCGTGTCCGGGCCATCGGTGACGGCGGCAAACCGCCATTGATCGGCCCGCGACGCCGTCGCTGCGGCTGGGCTGCCGAGCAACGCCGCAGCCTGATGACGCGATTGACTCAGCAATGCGGCCAACTCGGCGCGCGACCCGGCGGACAACCGCACGGTCTGCGAGGCGGCTTTGACGACCGGCGGCGACACCGCCCGCTGCGGCGCCGCAGGCAGGTTCTCGCCCCCTTCGATCAGCAGTGTATAGACGGCGCCGTTGGAAGCACTGTTCGTGACGGCGGCCAGCGTCTTTCCCGCGGGCAATGTCGCGAACAACGAATGCTGTTGCTGAGCCGGTTGGACGACGTCGCGGTGCGCGACGATCTCCGCGATCGGCTGCGTCAGACCCGGCGTCGCGGGCACCTGACCGTGCTGCAACTCGACGGTCGCCTTGAGGACCGACGCCATGCCGGACAGGCCCAACGAATGACCCACGACACTCGTCACCGACCCGACGACTGCCGGAGTCTGACGGTCCGTCGTGTTCAGGACTTCATTGAGAATCTTGGCTTCTTTGGCATCCACCGAGGGAGCGCCGAGCGACGCCGACTCAACCACGGACACCGTGGCCGCGCTGACATCCGCGGACTTCAGCGCCCGCTGCCACGATTGACGGTAAGCGGTGCTGTAGTCGTTGACGTCGAGCGAAATGCCCAGGCCGCGGATCACGCCGCGGATGCGGTCGCCGTCGCGACGGGCGTCGGACAATCGCTTCAGAATCAGCACGCCGGCCCCTTCGCCGGGCACCACGCCGTCCTGCCCCGCGGCATACGCCGGCAGCGGGCTCCCCTCGGCGAGGATCTTCCGCAGTTGAAAGCCTTCGTAGACGTTCACATCCATGCTGCGTTGACCGGCGGCACACAACACGAGGTCGGCCGCGTTGTCGAGCAGCATCCCCATCGCCGCGGAGATCGCCGCCACTGACGACGTGTCGCCGGCGTCGAGCGAGAACGCTCCGCCCATCATGTCGAACGACTTGGTCAACCGCGACGCCAGCGTGCTCGCCGTGAAGCTGCCGGTTTCATCCAGCAAGGCGGGCATGTGCTTGAGCAGCAGTTTCTCGTACGCCGCGGCCACCCGTTCCACATCGGCCGCCGGCACGCCGCGGGATTTCAGCTCCTCGCGGAGGTACTGTTGGAACTCGGGAATGCGGAGGCCCATCTGCATTTCGCAGGCGAAATCGCCGCCGTACACCGAGCCGACGATCACGCAGGCGCGTTGGCGATCAAACGGCTTCTTCTCGTAGCCCGCGTCGCGCAGCGCCTGATCGGCGGCGTCGAGCAGCATGAATTGCAGCGGGTTCGCGTTGGCGATCTGCTTCGGCGGAACCTTGTGCTTCTTCCAATCGTAGACGAAGTCGGTCACGTACCCGCCGCGCGAGTTCCGCAACCCGTGGAACTTGGCGCCGGTCCGGTCGAGGTACAGATTCGGCGACCAGCGGCCTTTCGGCACGTCGCTCTTCGGATCGCGTCCCGAGACCAGCAGCTCCCAATAAGCATCGAGCGTGAGCGCACCGGGGAGAATCGCCGCCGCGCCGACGATGGCCACCGCACGGTCATCGGCCGACGAGGTCATCTCCGGCGAATTCGGCAATCCCGGGGACAACGCCTGCGTGCGCGTCGCTTCGGACGGCGCGTCGTCGATGACGACATGAACATTCAGACCGCCAATGCCGAACGCATTCACGGCCGTGCGCCGCGGCCGGCCGGCGAGCGGTTCGGGCCAAGGCTGCGTTTCGGTCGCGACCTGGAACGGAATGTCCCGCCACGGAACGTCGGGGTTGGGCGTGTGGAAGTTGATCTGGCCGGGAATCGTGCGGTCCTGCATCGCCATCACCGCTTTGACGAACCCTGCAATGCCCGCCGATTCCAGCGTGTGACCGATGTTCGCCTTCACGCTGCCAATCGGCAGCTTGCGGTCGCCCGGCAGCTGGTCCTTCAAGGCGAGCGTGAGCGCCGACAGTTCGGTCGAGTCGCCGACCTGCGTCGACGTGGCGTGACACTCGATGTATTGCAGCCAGCTCGGATCGACGCCCTTCGCGTAGGCGCGATGCACGGCGAGAATCTGGCCCTCTTTGCGCGGCGCCCACAAACTCTTGCCGCGACCGTCGGACGACACGCCGATGCCGCGGATCACGGCCTGGATGTTGTCGCCATCGGCGAGTGCGCGCGGCAGCGTCTTCAGGATCACGGCGGCGTAGCCGTCGGAGCTGATGAGCCCGTCGGCGTTGGCGTCGAACGGTCGCGACCCCGTGCCGCTGATGGACTTCGCCTGCGAGAACAGCACCAGCGCATACCACTTGCTGCACGAGGCCCCGCCGACGATGGCCATGTCGACCAGGCCGTTGCGGAGCGCCTGCACGCCGAGCGACATCGCAATCAGCGACGAGGCGCACGCGGCATCGGTGGCGAGCGCGGGACCGGTGAGATGGAAGGCCTGCGAGATCAACGCGGAGACGTTGCTCGCGCCGGTTTCCGGCGTGCCATCCGCGCGTCGCGATGCCTTCTCGCGATGGATGCGATCGATAATGTTGCGGACGACGGAGTCTTGCGTGTCGCGCGGCAACTTCGCGAACGTCGTGTCTTCGCGAATGAACTGGGCGATCTCGTCGGCATACGCGCTGAAGGCGACTTCGCCGGCCAGCGTGCTGCCGCCGGAGTGGCCGATGTAGACGCCGGTGTTTCGCTCCGGCAGATCGAACGGATTGTAGCCCGCGTGTCGGCAGGCCATCGCGGCGACTTCGCACATCACCAGGTGCGCGGGGTCGGCGCTGTCGATGAGCTTCTGCGAAAGCGGAAGTTGTGCGGGATTGAGAATCCGCTCGGGCACAACGCCGCCGAGCTTGGAATAGGTCCGGCCCAGTTTTCCCGGCTCGGGATCAAAATACAATGACTGATCCAGCTTGTCGGGCGGCAACTCCACGATGCCGCTGCGACCCTGGCGGATCAAATCCCAATACTCGGTCAGGGAGTTGGCCCCCGGCATGCGGCAGCCGAGGCCGACAACCGCAATGGGGATCTCCCTGGACGAAAACCGCGTCATAGTTTCGGGGCCTCAGTTCCCAACTGCGTCGCCCGTGGATCGCGCTAAGCTAGCGCAACCCATCCCCGGCGACCCGAAGCGCTCTCGGGGGAGCACACCATGATCGTATTTCAGGGGAAATAGGGCGGGCAATGCGTAACCGGGTATTTGGGAAAGAAGCGTCGAGTTGGCCGACTCGGTCGGCATCATCGCGCCCAATCCGCAAACTCCGTCCCACCGCGGACACAATCAGCACCATCAATGCCACTGACAACTCAGGAAGTGCTGATCGTCCGGATCTTGAAAGTCTTTCCGACAAAAGCTTTCGCAAGCGGAAGAACGGCAGGGGGCGTGTTTGCCAGCCCTGCGGATCACATCGGTTGTTCCGATAGCGGACACCAGAGATTCGCGGCCCGCGAAACTGTCCGCCCTATTTCAACATGGTACCCAGCCTCTGTCCACCATTCTGGCAGGTTTCCGCCAGCTGAGATGTCAGGGGATTACCTCGGCGGGGCCGCTCCCGTGGGCACGCTGACTTGGATCTCATCCCCGTCGATGCGGATCGGATACGTCTCGTTGCACAACTTCGATTTGGGGTTGTCCATCCACAAACCGTCTTTGATGCAGAACTTCCACGCATGCCAGGGGCAGATGACGGCGTCCCCTTCGAGGTATCCTTCAGCTAATGAAGCCCCCATGTGCGGGCAGGTGTCGTTGATCGCAAAGTATTGGCCGGATTGGAGAAACACCGCGACCAACCGCCCGCTGACGGTGTACGACCGCCCCTCGCCCTCGGGGATTTGTCCGACCTTCGCCACCGTCTGGAAGTCCGACATCCCGCGTCTTTCTCTCTCGCTGAGGGAGCCGTGCTGGACCCTGTCAATCATACCGGTCAGCCTTTCTGAAGGCACTCTCCAACTGGCGATCAGCGTGACCCCCGAACCGGGATTGCCCAAATCGCGGTTCCCTGTCAAATTACGCGCGCCCGACAATTCTGACGGAAGGATGCCGGTGTTTCGACGGCCGCGATGGTCGCCGCGGACTCTGCTGGCGGGGCTGGGTCTCGCCTTAGTGGTCGGCTGCGCGATGCTGCCCCGTCAGGCGGCGACCAGCAATGCACCGGTCTTCGTCCGCGCCAACGATGGCGACGTCGTGTGGGAGCGCACCATCGACGTCGTCCACACGTACCTCTTCGAGATCGAGCGAGAGAACCGGCTCGATGGCATCATCGAGACTCGCTACAAGACCGGAGCCAGCGTGCTCGAACCCTGGCATGCCGATTCCGTCGGCGCGGCCAACCGTTGGGAAAGCACGCTGCAATCGATCCGACGCAAAGCGTTCGTGAGCGTGACTCCGGTCAACGGCGGCTACCTCGTGAATGTCGAGGTGATCAAGGAACTGGAAGATGTCCCCCGCGCCGCGAACTCCACTGGTGCCGCGACGTTTCTCGACAACAACCCGTTGCAGCGCGATCTGAACGTCGTCGTCGGCCAGGCGACGCCATCGGGCTGGATTCCCCGCGGCCGCGATCCCGAACTGGAACGGTCCATGCTCGGATCCATCGCCGCGGCGTTCGACCGGCCGTGATTCTCATGTCCCCTCGCCCGGCGCTTCTTGCTTGGCCCCCTCGCCCCCGTCTTCGGGGGCGAGGGGGCGAGCGCTCCAAACGGCGTTCAACGGTATCGTCGTCAGCTTCCGGATGAACCGTTGCGCCGTTTGGAGTGTCCTGCGAAGCGTTCGGCCCCCTCACCCTAACCCTTGTCTGTTCCTCTTCTGTGAGGAAGAGGTCCTTGTGATGGGCGGACTGGGGGGCCGGGCGCAGTGAGCGCAGCGAACGAAGCCCGGCCCCCCAG
>JAWXBB010000234.1:0-6008 GCA_034439795.1 Planctomycetaceae bacterium
CGCACCACAGCGCGCTGTGGTGCGCGGAGATGACCGAGGTGCTGTGGAAGAACCGCGAGCAACGGATCAGCAAGGACGAACGCGAAGCCGCGCGCGTGGTTTATCGCCGCACGATTGACCGGTATCGCGCAATTGCGGCGGAGTGCCCGGACGGGACTTGAGCATTAGGTGCCACGACCACGGCTTTGCGTGATCGTGGCGCTGCAAGTCAATCGCACGGACACGCAGAGCCGTGCCCGTGGCACTCGACGCAAGCAGGATCTCACGCGGCGCGGCGGCGACGGCGACGGTAGAAGCCGACGACGCCGACTCCCTCGCCCAGCGGTGATTTGCCGTCCTGCGCTTCCACGATGTAACTGTTCGACAGGATGCGGAAGAACAGCAGCAGCAGGAACGCCCCCGCGGTCCCGGCGGCGAAGCCGATCGGACTGATCGGGGAGATGCGATAGTTGTTGTCGAAGAGGAGCGCCACGCCGCAGCCAATGAGGCTGCCGCCGATGCCCATCAGCAGCGTGCCGACCGCGCCGCCGGGGTCGCGGCCGGGCATGAGCGCCTTCGCGGTCAGACCCACCAGCGTGCCGAAGCCCACCCAGACCAGCAGGTCGTGCGCGGCCTGTTCCATGACCAGCATTAAATTCGCGTCGGGCATCCGTGCCTCCATTCCTTGCAGGCGCACCGTCCTCCTGACGCGCAGCACCGCAGGAGTCATCATCGGCACAATCGGCCCGATCGCTTGAGCCGCAAACTGGCAACGGAGCCAGTGACCCGGACGCTTCAAGCGTCCGGGTCACTTCGTGGTTCGGCCCGATCACGGCTCAACCGCGATTGCCGACGGGATGGCGTCCAGAATCACCGGCGATTGCCCATTCACGTCGCGCGACGACAGCTTGCCCGTTGTCGGAGCCTGATAGGGGCGGAACTTGTCCAGCGTGCCCCGGTCGCCGCGGAAGAGCCACGCACGGTTGACGCCCAGCCGGCTGGCCGCCGGGCTGTCGATGAACTGGCTGGAATCGGCGGAGTTCATCGCGAACGCCACGCGATACTCGAACTGCTGCTGCATCTCGCGCGTCAGCCAGCGGTTCAGGGTGTTCATCGAATCGCACCAGGTCCAGACGTGAATGCCCGCCATCGGGCCGTCTCTGAGGATTTCGGCGAAGCGGTCGCCGAGCGACTGCGCCTTCTTGTCGAAGCCGCCGAAGCCGAAATCGTCGTCCGCCTTCCGCAGCTTGCGGAATCGCACGAGATCGAACAGGCACAGCCAGATCCGCGGACCGGGGCGTCCGTCGCGAGCCCGCAGTTCCTCCAGCAGGCCGTCGAGTTGCGGTTCGACTTCGCTGATGTCGTGCAGAGTGATGTTCGGCGCGGCGTGCTGGACTTCGGCCCAGGCCGCCGACGTGCGGTCGGTCTGGCTGCCGTTGAAGACGATCACGCGACCGGGCTGCGGCACGTTTTTCGTGACTGACAATGCCGCCGCCGACAGCACGCCGACCGCCGCCGCCTCGTCCTGTCCGGTGAGCAACAGGTGATTGCCCGCCGCGGCGGCGAAGTCCAATCCCAACGGGCCGCGGAGACTCACGGCCTCCCCCAGCCACGCCGTCACAACGGTCGAGGAGGCATGGCCGTTCAACCGTTCGCGTCCCGGCAATCCGGCGAGGTCCGCGGGGATGTTCCCCTCGAAGATGATCGGTTCGGGCAGATTCCAGTCGCTTTCTGCCGCCTTTGCAGCCAGCGACGTGATGCGGTCCTCGCGTTCGGCGTCATCGAGCCAGACGACCTGGAACAGATGATTGCCGGAGGCGAGGCCGTTGGCGTCGTTGTAAATCGCCTCGCCGGGCCGGGTCAGCAACCGGGCCGCGGCATTGTCTTCGCTGAGGATGAGGTGCGCGTCGGTCTCGCTGCATTGCAACGCGATCCGCACCGCCACCTGGCCGAGCGTGCTGCGGGCCAGCGAATACGCTCCGGCCAAGGTCTGCGAGCCTAGCACCACATGCACACCGAACGCGCGGCCCTGGCGGATCAAGCGGTCGAGCAGCAGTGCCGCCGTTTGCGACAGCGGGTCGTCTTCGACGAAGAACTCCTGGAACTCGTCGATGATCAACAGAATCCGCGGCAACGGCTGCGCGGCCCGTTTCTGACGGAAGCCGGCCAGATCGGGCACGCCGGCTTCGCGGAACAATGTGCTGCGCTCTTCGAGGATCGTGTCCAGCCGTTCCAGCACGCTGACGCCGAACTCGCGATCGCTTTCGATGCCGATCACCCGCGCGTGCGGCAGGCCGTGTCGCGCGTAGACCTTGAATTCGACCCCCTTCTTGAAGTCGACGAGGTACAGCTCCAGTTCGTGCGGGTTGTAATGCAATGCGGCGTTGGTGATGAGGGCGTGCAGCAGCGTCGACTTGCCGGAGCCGGTCTTGCCCGCGATCAGGACGTGTTGCGATGTGCCGCTGCCGAGCGAAACCGACTGCTGCTTCGTCGCCCCTGCGCGGCCGATGGGGACGGAGATTCCTTTCGACGCCGAGAACGTCCAGACGGAATCTGGCGGCGGAGACACCTTAGAGAACGGCACCTGGACATTGCGGACATCGCCCGCCCGTTGGCCGAAGCATTTCACCAACTCGCCGAACTCGGCCGGCGGCGGCGGTGATTCGAGCCGGAGCGGCCATTGCGACATCTCCGGGGCGTGCAGCCGGAAGCCGGCTTCGCGTTGGTTGAGCACCGTCAGATGCGGCTCCAGATCGGACAGCACGAAGCCGCGCGGCAACGGTTGCTGCTCTGAAGCGGCAATGAGCGGGATCACGCCGCACCGCGCGCCGCTGGTCACGATGTTCCACAACCGCCGCAAGGCAATGTCGCTGAAGTTCGTCGGCAGGCCCGACACCACCAGCACGCGATACGGCTCGGCGACCTCGCCGGCCTGCCGGTTGTACTCTTCCAGCGTGGCGTACTCGTTCCGCAGAAACATCTGCAGCACGGTTTCCATGTGCTCGGTCAGGTCGGCCAGCCGCTGCTCGATCTGCCCCGGCTCGGTCCAGATCCGCGATGTCACCAGCAGTTCGTCGGAATCGGCGAGGTGCATGAACGCCGCGAAATGCTCGCCGAGGCTGATCGGGTCGAGAATCGTGAAGCGGACGCGGCCGGCCGGCAGCACGTCGAGCAACCGCAGCATCGTCGCCTGCAGAACATCGACGGCGGACCGGTGTCCGGCGTGATCGCGCGTCCGCAGCAACAACCCGGGCTTCGTTTGCAGGTCCAGCAGCACCGGCAATTCCCACGCGGCGGTTGCGGGGCGGAGTTCCGCAGCGACCGGAAGGCCGTCGGGCAATTGGTTCAGGGCGACTTGCAACTGTCCCAGCGGGAAGGCGGTGATCGGCGACGATTCCTCAATCTCCGACGCCGTGCGAAGCATCTCCGACCACGACCGCCGCGCGTGTGGAACGCCGGTCCAAGCGGCGCCCTCGCTGGTCAAGTGGGTGAGGCCCGACAGCCATTCGTGGACGACCCGATCCCAGCGGTCGCGAAAATGCTGCTCGATCTCGGCCATGCGCTGGCGGTGATGCGAGTGCAGTTCGCCCAGAGATTGTCGCCGGCGGGACTCGAACTCCAGCAGCGATTCCTGTTCCGAGCGCGACAGCCGGCCGAGCTCGATATCCCGGTCGGCTTCGAGCTTCACCCATTGGGTCGCCGCTTCCTGGTGAAGCTGTGCGAGTTCGGCCGTGCGGGCGGCGGTGAATTCGCGCGATCGCTCGGCAAAGTTGAGCGCCGCTCTCTGCACGGCCTCGTCGCGCTGCGACAGCCGCCGCGCATGTCGATCTTCGCAATCGCGTTCGGTCGCCTGGATCTGCTGCCGGGCGACGATTTCCCATCGCGCGCACAAGGCCTGGGCCGCGCGGCAGCGTGCGAACAGTTCCGTGAGAACCGGGAACACCCGCTGTCCGGCGATGATGTGCAGCATCAGCATCGACACGAGCGCGAGCGCCCCGCCGCTGACGAAGACCACCGCGATCCAACCCGGATCGCGGGCGTCCCCCTTCACGCCGAGCAGTGCCGGTTCGATGAGAAACCACGCCAGCGACCCCAGTCCTGCGGCCAGGATGACAAATGCCAGCAGCGGTCGAACGCCCAGAAACAGTCGCGGCAGCCACATCCTCTTCAATCGCCGGGACGGAACTTCGGCGTCGCGAGCGGCCTGCAGACACACGTCGCGGAGCGCCATCAGATCGGACGGCGGACTCGCCGGTTCCGTGACGCCGACCTCCGTCGACAACCGCGCCGATTCGAGATACTCGGTGGCCTCCTGTCGAAGATCGTCGGCCGACTGCACCATCAACCGGAGCTCGAGCTGGGCCGATTCGACCTGCGATTCCAGCCGGTGCAACTGCTGCAAAGGACTGTCGGCGGATTGATCGTCGAGAACCGAGCCGACGAGCCAGAGGGCGTCGTCGCGCTTCTGAACGGCGGCCTGTCGTTCGCGATCGTAGTGGGTTTCCCGTGCCGATTCGGTCGCCGCGGCCTGTGACTGCTGAGCGGCGAGCGCGGCCGCCCATTTCGCCGTGGCGACTCGGATCGCCGACTGAAACCGCTCCGTCAGTTCGTGCTGCTCGGCGTCGAACGCCGCCGTGACGCCGGTCGAGACGGCATCGAATTCGCGGCGCTCTTCGGCCATCGCCGCATCGCGCTCCGACTGGACGATCCGCTCGTCCGCGGCGCGGCGGGTCACCAGCGCGCGCAGGCGCTCGGACCAGGCCTGTTCCTCGGCGATTGTCGGCGATCGAGCCAAGCGCGCACCTCGTGACCATCAGCCGTCGTCGCGGTCGGCATCGCGACAATGCCGTCGCGCCGCATTGAGTACATCGCCGGTCTGCTGCACGGCGTCCAGCACGAAAGACAACTGCTTCCGGAGCGGGTCGAGCCGCTCCGCCTCAAACCGTTCGCGGACGACGTCGTCCCAGTGGTCCTCCGTCGCCGCCCAGGCGCGCTCCAGCACGTCCAAAGCCGCGCGAAGCTGCGTCGCGCCATCGCTGAGACTGCTGACCGCCACGGCGGGCTCCCACGTCGAACACCAACGAACTCTGCCGGCAGTATCGGCCGAAAGTCGCCGATTCGCAAGACGAGCGCCAGAGACCATAAAGTCTACAACGCAGCCGGCACGCCGGCGTCAACCGTTCTCGTTGGAGTCCAGCCTTTAGGCTGCTCTTCTCTTTTTCGACCAAAGCAAAAGGCACAGCCTAAAGGCTGGACTCCAACTTCACCCGTTGATGCGCAGCAGCACCTTGCCGCTTTTGCCGGGCTGCTCGGCGGACCGGACGGCCGATTGCACCGCTTCGAGCGGAAACTCCTGGCCGACTTCCGAAGTCAACACGCCGCGCTGCATCAAACGGGTCAGCGAACGGATGAGGCCGAGCTTCGAGAGAAACGGCATCCGCTCCATCACCAGGCTGAGCCAGAAGCCCTCGACGCTCGCGCCGACGGTCATCAACGTCCGCGAGGAAAACGTGAGCGGGTCTGGCGACAACGTGCCGTAGACCAGCATCCGCCCGCCGCGACCGAGGCCCGCGATGACCGCCGAAGCCGCCGCCCCGCCGACCGGGTCGATCGCATAGCGCACTCCATTCGGACCGACGTGATGAAGAACCTGCTCGCGGAGTTCGTCGGCCGATTGTCGTTCCGGATCGAACACGACGACGGCGTCACCGCCGAGCGACCGCAGTTCGTCCGCCTGCTCGTCGCGACGGATGACATTGAGCGTCTTGAATCCGAACTGGCCGCCCAAGCGGATGACCATCCGACCCAAAGCGGAACCTGCGCCCGTTTGCACGAGCCATTCTCCGGCAGGAACGCCGAGCACCTGGCGCGTCATCAGATACGCGGCGGCTGGGTTGACGATCTTCGAAGTCTGCGAGCGGTTCTTAGACTTCGCCCTGGGTTACTATACTCAAGACGGGCAACCTACTCGCGGCATCGAGCGGGTGAAGGTGGCCGTCAAGGTTCTCTGCGAGCATTTCGGACGCATC
>JAWXBB010000235.1:0-7400 GCA_034439795.1 Planctomycetaceae bacterium
GCCCCCGCGTCTCCGCCGACTGCGCATACTCGCCCATCCATGCCGGCGTGCGGTGAGCCGACACCACGCGGCACTCGTAAGGCACGTGGAACTGCATCAACACCTCGGCGGCGTGGCGCATCGTCTCCCAGTCGGACTGGCTGCCCATAATCACCCCCACCAGCGGGGCGGATGCGGATTCGGTCACGGTGCTCTCGCTGCGGATCGTCCGGTCACATTTTGCGACAACGGGCCACGCCCGGCCGCACGACGGCATGATAACCATCTTCCCCCGTTAGCCGCGACCCGGAGGCTTTGCGCAGGGGAGCGCTGTCGGGAGCGCGCAACCCGGGTTGTGCGCTCCCGACAGCGCTCCCCTGCGCAAAGCCTCCGGGTCGCGGCTAAGAAGCTGTTCCAAACCGCATGATCTTTACGCCGAAGGCGTTGTACCTCACAGCCCAGGGTCGCGAGTCCGCGAGCGCACCCTGGGTGGCGATCGATGACGAACCCTATACCCTGAAAGGGTTACAGAAGTTTGAGGCCACCGATGATGCGACCCTTTCAGGGTCGATGCGCCTCGGACGCCAGTTCCCCAGGGTGCGCTCGCGGACTCGCGACCCTGGGCTGTGTGATCGAACGCCTTCGGCGTACTTGACCTCCGACCACTGTTCAGCCACCAACCGCAACGACGATGATCGGGTTTGAAACCGCCTCTAAACGGGAGGCTCGCGCGGTTCAGAAATCCCCGCTGATGACGATCAGCGTCGTGCCGTCCGGGGTCCAGCACATGTCGGTGTTGTTGCGCTGCGGATCCTGGCCGGGAAACAACCGCGGCTGGTCGTCGTTGTTCGGGTGGAATTCGTACAACTGCGTGCGATTGCGGTCGTGACAGAACTTCGAGAACACGATCCGGTCGCCGCGCGGGTGCCAGGCGATGCCGCCGGCGGTGATTTCCCCCCGGTCGTACACGCGGAAGCCGAGCTCCGCGCCGCCGGCGTGGACGATGGCCAGCTCCTGCAGATTGCGGTCCTTCCCCCCTTTGAAGCAGAGTTGCGTGCTGTCCGGCGACCAGCTCATTTTCGAGTCGATGAGCCGATAGGGGCTCTCGGCCGCGGCGTCGATCACCACATGGGGCGACTTGGTTTCGACGTTGTAGGTCAACAAACTCGATCCCCCGGAGCAGGCGATCTTCTTGCCGTCGGGCGACCAGTGTGCCCCGACACCCTCGCCGAGCGGCGAGGGCTTCGGCGTCTCCAGGGGGAGAATCGCGACAAATACGGCCCCTTCGATCAGGACGTAAGCCAGGGACTGTCCATCCGGCGACCAGGTGGGCCAACGCCCATCGAGAAGCATTCGCAGGGGACTGCCGTCCGGATTCAACGTGCCGTCCAGATTGAACAGACAGAGTCGTGCGGCTGCTGTGGACCCGGCCGCGGTGGAGACCTTCCCAACATCGAAGGCGAGCAGGCGGCCGTCCGGCGAGGCCGCCGGCGAGCCGATCGCCTGATAGCCGTTGGGCAACAGCAATCGCCGCCAGCCCGTGCCGTCCTCTTGTACGGCGTAAATTGCGTCCGCTTGCT
This sequence comes from Planctomycetaceae bacterium, assembly GCA_034439795.1. Classification (GTDB taxonomy): domain Bacteria; phylum Planctomycetota; class Planctomycetia; order Planctomycetales; family Planctomycetaceae; genus DSVQ01. Next base: position 1,560 of record JAWXBB010000235.1, read on the forward strand.
TCGTGTGAAAAAAGAACTCGTTCTGGTCGAGAAACCGGTCGTGGTTCCAGTCGAGATGCTGGAAATACTCCCACGCCAGCAAGCGGTATTGGCCGCCGCCGTACAGGAATTCCTCGAACACGATTTGCCCGTCGCTGTTCGCGTCGCCGAGTTCCCGGTGCCAGTTCAGCACGGGGTTGCCGAGCGGGCACCAGCGATACTCGCTGAGCGACAGCGCGCCGTCCTGATCGACGTCGAAGCCGGGCAACAGGCAGGCGGCGAGCGGGCGATGCGACTCGGCGACGCCGCTGCGCAGTTCGTCGCTGTCCACGCGGGCGTCGAGATTCGCGTCGAGCCGCCGGAAGTCTTCGATCGGATCGGCGAGCGAATACGGCATCGCCGTGCGCCATTCGACGAACTCGACCTTGCCGTTGCGGTCGTCGTCGAGAATCCGCCACGCCTGCGCCGCGGTCCCGTGCGGGAACGTCGCGGCGAGGACTTCGCTCTCCGCCAGCGAACCGTCGTCGTTCCGGTCGAGCGTGCGGAATCGCGAGCCGTCGACGACGCAGCCGTTCGGCTCGCGCAGCGGCAGGTCGTTCCAACTCCGATAGCCGAGCAGCAGCTCCAGCACGCGGCGGGCTTCGTCGCGGGTGACCTTGCCGTTGCCGTCGGGGTCGATCCCCTTCACGGCCGCGGTTTTCAGCGGCGTGATGGACAAGGCGAGCGTGCCGGAGACGAACTCTCCCTGGCTCATTTCGCCGTTCTGGTTGACGTCCCAGCGCTGCCAGTGCTCGTCGAACAGGGCGACATAGCGTTCGAGGACGGCATCGAGTGGGTCGGGCCACGGACCGCGCTCCAACGCGGGGAACAGCGTTGGGCAGCCGGCGAACTCATTGGGCGTGAGCGCGCCGTCGCCGTTCCAGTCGCACAATCGGAAATCGCGCCGCCAGAGTGCGGGTTTGCCGGGTGATTGGGCGACGAACTCCGCTTCACTGACGACGCCATCGCGGTCGCGGTCGAACGCGGCGAGCTTCTGTAAGGCCGGTTCGGCGGCCGCCGCGAATGACGATGCCAGCCGCACCACCAGCATCGTCGTTGCAACCCGCGCGATCCAACGCATAAGGCGACCCCAGACGGTGGTTCAGTTGTCTTCGTAGGGTGCAGTCGAGGCTTTGCGAGGCTCACCCCGTTGTGCCACTACGGGGTGAGCTGGGGTATGACCAAAGAATGTGATAAGGGTGAGCCTCGCAAAGCCTCGACTGCACCCTACGAAACGCAGTGTCCCACGGCATCGGTGAACTTGCAAACCCCCTTCCGCCTCACCTACCATGCACCCATGAGCATCGACTGGCGACCGCTGCAAGCGCTGATTTCCGCGAACCAACGGTTCGTCATCACCAGCCACGTCCGGCCCGACGCCGACGCCATCGGCTCGGAAATCGGACTGGCCTGCGCATTGCAACAACTTGGAAAATCGGCGCAGATCGTCAATGTCTCGCCGACGCCCCCCAACCTGCGGTTCCTCGATCCGAACGGCGCGATTCTGCAACTCAGCGCCGGCGCGGTGACCGACGCCGTGCTGGCCGCCGATGTGCATCTCATCGTCGACACCAGCGCCTGGGGGCAACTGTCCGACATCGGCCGCGTGTTCCGCGATACGACAAAGCCGCGGGCGGTCATCGACCATCACGTCAGCGCCGACGATCTCGGTGCGCTGGAGTTCAAGGACACCGCGCGCGAATCGACCGGCGGGCTGATCTTTGAGTTGTCCGAAGTGCTCGGCGTGACGCTGACCGCCGAGGCGGCCACCGCCCTGTTCGCCGCGATCGCCACCGATACGGGTTGGTACCGCTTTTCAGCGACGACGGGGCAGACGCTTCGCGTCGCCGGGGCGCTCATCGACCGGGGCGCACGGCCGGACGTCATCTTCCGCGAACTTTACGAACAAGCCACGCTCGCCCGTCTGAAGCTCGCCGGCCGCGTGCTCAGCCGGGTGACGCTCGACTGTGCCGGCCAACTCGCCTACACAACAGCCCAATGGTCCGACTTCGAGGAACTGGGCGCATTGGCATCGGACACTGAAGACCTCGTCAACGAAGGTTTGAAGATCGCCGGAACCAAGGCCGCATTCATCGCCATCGAGTTGCAGAACCGCCAGGTGAAGGTCAGCTTCCGCAGCCGGAACGATGTGAACGTCGCCGCAGTCGCCGAGCAGTTCGGCGGGGGCGGTCACCGGCAGGCGGCGGGGGCGACGTTGCCCGGTCCATTTGCCGACGCCGTCCAACGCGCCCTCACCGCCATGCGATCCGCCTTGTCCTGCCCGCAACCTGCCTGAACAGTCCCCCGCCGACACATAAGTTGATATCGTACAAACCCGCCGCCTTGCCGAACCTTCCGTGATCGCCCGCCGCAGAGGATGGACCATGACCGTCGAAACCTCGGTGACGCCTGCGTCGCCGTCGCCGCCCCCCCGGCGAAGCTTTCTGGTGGAAGCCGCTGCGGTCGCCGCGGGAGCCGTGGTCGCCCTGGCACCGTTGGGCGCCGGGCTGGCCTTCCTCGCCGATCCGCTGCTCCGTCGCCGGCCGACGATGCAGGGAGCCTCCGCCGACGGCTATCTCCCCGTCGCGACGCTGGCGGAACTTCCCTCCGACGGCACGCCGCTGCGGTTCAGCATCATCGCCGACAAGGTGGATGCGTGGAATCTGTTCAAGAAGCAGACCGTCGGCACCGTCTATCTGCGGCAGATCGCCGGTCAGGTCATCGCCTTCAACGACACCTGCCCGCATCTCGGCTGCAAGGTCGATTACAAGGCCGCGGACAAGTCGTACTTCTGCCCCTGTCACGCCAGCTCGTTCAATCTGGACGGGGGGCAAACCAACCGGATTCCCCCCCGCGGCATGGACGCACTGGACACGCGGGTGACGGACGGCACGATCTGGGTGAAGTACCAGAATTTCCAGCGCGGCACTGAAGCAAAGACCCCCGTGACATGAACGTGCTCTTCAACTGGCTCGACAGTCGGACCGGGCATCGCCGCATTCTGCACGACGCGCTCTTCGAGCCGATTCCCGGCGGAGCGCGGTGGCGGTACGTGTGGGGCAGCACGCTGGTGTTCGTGTTCGTGACGCAGATGGTGACCGGTTTCTTCCTGTGGACCGCCTACAGCCCCAGCACGCTGACCGCCTGGGAAAGCGTGTCGTACATTCAGAACGAGATGAAGTATGGCTGGCTGGTCCGCGGTATTCACCACTTCGCCGCGCAGGCCATGATGATTCTGCTCGGCCTGCATTTCATGCAGGTGGTGATCGACGGCGCTTACCGGGCCCCGCGCGAAGTGAACTTCTGGCTGGGGCTGGTGCTGATGCAGATCGTGCTCGGCCTGTCGCTGACCGGCTACCTGTTGCCGTGGGATCAGAAGGGGTACTACGCGACGCAGGTGGCGACGAACATCGTCGGCGTGACGCCGATCGTCGGCCCGCATGTGCAGCAGTTGGTGCAGGGGGGCGCGGGTTACGGGCACCACACGCTGACGCGGTTCTTCGCGCTGCACGCGGGGCTGTTGCCGGCGCTGTTGATCGTCGCGCTGGCGGCGCACATCGCGGTGTTTCGTCGGCACGGCATCACCGTTCCCAAGAAATTCCTCGCGCAACCGGCGGCGATGTTCTGGCCCGATCAGATTCTGCGCGACGCCATCGCGTGCCTCGCCGTGCTGGCCACGATTCTATTCTTTGTGGTCTACAAAGGGGCCGAACTCAGCAGCCCGGCGGACCCCGCGGAGGCCTACTCGGCAGCGCGGCCGGAATGGTACTTCCTGTTTCTGTTCCAGTTCCTCAAGTTCGAGGAGATCGACAGGATGGGTCTCGCCGTCGGCGCGATCTACATCCCCGGCGCGATCATGGGGGTGATCGCCTTGATGCCGATCGTCGGCCGCTGGAAGCTGGGACACCGGTTCAACGTCGCGTTCACGTTCGGACTGCTGCTCGGCGCGGGATACCTGACGGTGCTGGCCCTCAAGGAAGACGGCGCCAATCCCGACTACCGGGCCGCCGTCGCCGAAGCGCACCGCGACGGCGTGCGGGCCGTGCAGTTGGCGAAGGATCTGGGCGTCCCCGCGGGCGGGGCGTTGTCGCTGCTCAAGGAAGACCCGCTCACGCAGGGGCCGCGGCTGTTCGCGCGAAACTGCGCCGGCTGCCATCGGTTCCACGGGCATGACGGCACGGAACGACTGGTCGTCGAGACCAAGGGTGACGAGCACAACAAAGTCACGACACCCGTCGCCCCCACCGCCTCCGATCTCGGCGACTTCGGGACAAAAGACTGGACGAAGCGCGTGCTGCTCGACTTCCACGACGTCTTCCAACCGCTCACGAACGTGAAGCTGGAGGACGGCACATCCGTCGGCGACCGGTTCCTCGCCGGCGACATGGCGGCGTGGTCGAAGGACAACAAAGAAACGCTCTCCAAGCCGGAGAACGCCGACAGCCTCGCCGCGTTGATCGAGTTTTTGGCGTGGCAATCGGGGCGGAAAGACCTGGGCGAAATTGATCAGGCCAAAGCCGAGGCCGGGCAGAAGGTCTTCCAGTCCGGCGAACTGGCGTCGGGGGCGTTGACGTCGGCCTGCACCGACTGTCACACGATGAAGCTGCAAGGAGCCGAGGAAGCGCTCAGCGAGAACCTCGGCGCCGGCGTGCCGTCACTGACCGGTTACGCCGGGGCGGACTGGCTGAAGCAATTCATCCTCAACCCCGGCCATGCGGAGTTCTACGGCGACAACAACGCCATGCCGGGCTTCGAGCGCCGCATGTCCGACAAGGATCTCGACCTGCTGGTGCGGTGGATGGTGGGGGATTATCACGCCGCGCCGAAGGCGCATTAGAGGCGGTTTCCAAACCGCTTGGTCTTTACGCCAAAGGCGTAGCATCGCACAGCCCAGGGTCGCGAGTCTGCGAGCGCACCCTGGGTGGTGATCAATGACGAACCCCATACCCTGAAGGGGTTTCATCAGGGTTGAACGCCACCGATGATGCGACCCCTTCAGGGTCGATGCGCTTCGGACGCCTTTTCCCCAGGGTGCGCTCGCAGACTCGCGACCCTGGGCTGTGTGATCGAACGCCTTCGGCGTACTTGAACTCCGATCTACGGTCCGCGTCAAATGGCAACACCCGGAATCGGGAGTTGAAACCGCTCCTCAGCCAATGCTCGAATGACCGCGATCCACAACCGGACGTGACGACGTCCGTCTTCCTTGGTCATGGGACCTCGATCACTGGCCCTCTCACCCCAGCCCCATCCGGGCTTCCCGGCCAAGCTGATCGAGAAACTTCCGGGCTTCCAGATACGTCGACGACGGCACGTCGCGGATGCGGCCTTTCAGCCGGGTCTGCATGTCCTGAGTCAGGTTGATGATCTGCTGATTGACCTGAAAGTTCTCGCCGGTGTGGGACTTCACCTTGAGCGCCTCATCCAGCTTCGCCCGCTGATCGGCGAATGCTTCGGTGGCCAACAACTCCGGCCAGTGGACCGCGCCGGTCGCCCGGTCGTATTGCCCGTCGGACAGGAGTTCCGGCGGCTTCTCGGGGTTGCTCGCCTGACGACGTTCGCGGGCGGCCCGTTCGGCGGCGGCGTTTTGAGCCCGCTGCTGTTCGCCCATCTGCTGCCGTTGCAGTGAAATCTCGTGCCAGCGGAGCTTGTTCTCCATGTAGCTGGCGCGGGCCTGTTCGTAGTTGATCGCCCCGCGGGTGGCCGCCTCGTAGGCGTCCCCCTCCGCGCGGATGACTTCGGACATGCCGCGCGCATAACTTTCCGCGGGGGTCGAGCCGGTGTAGCCCGGACTGATGCCGCCCCACCAGCCCCCTCCATAGC
>JAWXBB010000236.1:0-21696 GCA_034439795.1 Planctomycetaceae bacterium
CGAGATCCCTGACGGCACGACGGTCACCGACCTGTTCCGGCAGCGGCTGCCGGTTGACCCGGATCAGGTAGTCGCTCGGCCGGCCGTGCGGCAGCCGCTGCCGGAACAGGTCGGTGACCGTCGTGCCGTCAGGGATCTCGATCTGGTCGGCGAAGCCGCCGCCGTCGTTGTTGATGAACAGAATGTGCATGAGAGAACCTTGTGGAGGGTGGAAGGTTGAGAGCTAAGGGCTGAGGGCCGGAGGAAAGGCCCAGAGCGGAGGGCCAGGCGAAAGCCACAGCGAACCAGCTGATTACCGCACCGGAACGCGCGTGTAATGGGCGTCGCCGGCGGTATCGGTCCGGCCGGGCTGGCGGAGGACGAGTTCATTCTCGGTGAGCGTGATGACCTGGAACTCACTGGAGAGGTCGTCGGAGCGGACGCCGGCGAGCGTTGGACCGAAGGGAAGTGGCTGGCCGTGATCGCTGAACAGGAGCAGCTGTTTCTCCTCCAGGGACCAGCGGCCCACGAGATCGAACTCCGCCTGCAGGAGTCGCCCCCAGACGGATCGCGTCCGGAACTGCCACAGGACCCGGCGGTTTGACTCCAGGATGAGGATCGTCCGCTCCTGGCCCTGGTCCACTTTCCAGGTGCCGACCAGTTGCTGCTCGGGGGTTTCCGGGAGCGTCATGACCCAGAGGACGAAGAGCAGCATCAGGCCGGCGGGCAGCCAGCGAATCTGTTTCATGGCAGACTCCTCAGAGTCAGAGGGAAGGGAGCTCCGGCTTACGCCGGAAACCGGTGGGTGGCCCGCTGGGAGTCGAGCGCATCCCAGTCGACCGTGAGCGGCTCGCGGTCGTCGTCGTTGAGCGTCAGCGGGGGTTCCACGAGGCTGAAGCCCTGGCGGCGGATCGTGGTCAGGTCGTCGCCGGTGGCGCGGGAGATCTGCTGGTCGAGTTGGTGCTGGGTCATGCGAGTGATCCTGGGCAAGGGGGTGAAAACGAAGACAGCCGCCGGGACGATCCCGACGGCTGTCGTGAGTGAACTACAGAATTCGCGCAACAGCGGTCAGTTGCGTGGTCGCAGCCGATGTGCGGTCAGCCAAGCGACCTCGGCCGCCAGCGCGTCACTGCGGCGGGGAAACGGCCCCAGCGTGGGACCGTCAATGAGATGCGCGCACCACTGGCCCTGATCATTCGGTTCAACATGACTGGCGCGGACGATGTTCAGCGCGCCCAGCGCGGTCAGGTCCAGGAGTTCGGTATAGAGCGTCGTGATGCTTCCGTCGGGGGAAATCACAACGTCCATCAGGCCGGCTCCGGACGGCTCGGCCGCAGGATCGACCGCCGGGGGCGATCGACCAACAGGCCATCCAGCGTGGCTTGCACGCCAGTCAGTTGCGTCACCACCCGCTGCCGAAGCGACGTGTTGTCCCGCAACTGCTGTGGCTGGACGCCGCGGACGATCTGCTGCGCCTGGCCGACCAGGTCGTCGAGCTGCGCATTCGAGCCGATGTTCAATCGGCGGAACCGCTGGAAGAACTCGCTGAGGTGCTCGACGGCCGTGTCCCGGAAAACTTTCGGTTTCCCGTCGTCGCTGCCGGCCAGCCGATCGGCCAAATGGCTGACCAGTTGGGCCAGTTCATCGACGAACGCCTGCTCGGCCAGCTCGACGGCTTCATCGAACCGCGCCTTGACCCGCTGGCACTCCTGTTCGTACAGCCGGGGATTGAGCTGCGCGAGATAGGGCGGCGGCTCGACACTGGGGAATTCCCAGGTGACGGCGAACTCCGCCTGCAGGCTCGGGGGATAGTCGGCGGCATTGAAGAGGTCGCCCACCGCCTGATAGGCCGGATGCTGGGTGTCGAGCAGTTTCTTGGCGGCGGACAGAAACTTCGCTTCGGCGCTGAAGGAGTCCGCGGCTTGCGCCTTCTGCGCGGCGGAGAGGGATTTGCGGACGCCGAACCAGGCGAAGCTGACCTTCGTGGCGGCCATCGTGGTTCGCAGGCGGTCGGCGTTCGACGAATGAGGGCGGAGATCCGTGTCTGTGACAGGCGGATCGGCGAGGGCTGGAGGCATGGCGGTCTCCTACAAGCGGAATGAAAAGTGGCAGCATGATTGGTGACGCCGGCGGCGATGCGCACGTGGGTCCGTCGAGCGCCGACCCACTGAGAGCCGTGGTCTCGATAGGGTCTGCCTCACGCGGACAATGGCCGGTTGCTCCACCAGCCTCCCGGCACCAGCCAGGACATTGTTGCTCCAGGGACCGGGCCGAGGAGTATCGGGACCGCCTGGAACTGCACCTCGCTCCGCGGCGGTCGGGCCGCGTCCGCTGATGGGAGACTTCCGGCGGGCATCCGGCGTATCACGCCCAAGGGCGAGAGATTCGCGATGCATGGCAACGCCCGGCGTGGAACCAGGAGGGGGCCATTCTGAAGGATCGTCTGGCAATTTGCCGCTGGACCAGGATGATCAAATCTCCGTGGCTGACACATTACTCAGAAGCGATCCGATCGGCCGAGTTTTTGAGAGTTCTCGGTTCTGAGTTGCACCTCGTCGCCCCGATTGATATTTGCTTGAGTGAACCTGTCCATCGACTCTGAGACCGAGCAACCTCGAGACCGTATGGCCGGAGATGACTTCCTTGAGCACGTTGTTTGTCCACGCCCGCCCGAAGTGGCTTCCCGGCCTGGTCGCATTACTGGCGGCGATGGCTTGGCACTGCGGACGACTGTCCGCCCAGGAGCAGGCGGATGTGCTCGTCTATGGAGCGACGCCGGCGGGAATCGCGGCGGCCGCGGCCGCCGCACAAGACGGACAGTCGGTGCTGCTCATCGAGCCCACGGTCAGAATCGGCGGGCTGGTGACGAGCGGGTTATCGCACACGGATTTTCGGACCTTCGAGGGCCTGACCGGCGCCTTCCTGAAGTTCAGCCAGCGCGTCGAGGCCCATTACGCCCGGACGTACGGCCTGGATTCGCCCCAAGTCCGCGATTCCTTCCGAGGCACGTTTGGCGAGCCGAAAGTGAATCTGGCGGTCTTCGAGTCCCTGCTGCGCGAGCAGCCGAACATCATTCTCCGGACCGGGCTGGTGCTCCAATCCGTGAAGGTGGACCGGTCGCAACACCCGCCGCGCATTGAGGAGATGACGTGCGTCGGCAGCAACCGGACTGTAATCACCCTGTCAGCCAAGCTGTTCATCGATGCCAGTTACGAAGGAGACCTGATGGCGATGGCCGGCGTGGCCTGGCGATCTGGCCGCGAGGGCCAGCAGGATTTCGGTGAGTCCTTGGCGCCCGATCAGGCGGATGACCAGCTCCAGGCCTACAACTTCCGCTTCATCATGACTCGCGAGCCGGCCAACCGCGTCACGCCGTTGGCCCCTCCCGGATATCGTCGTGAGGACTTTATCGCCGTGCTGCCGATCCTGGAGTCCGGCCGGATCAAAATGATCTTCGATTATCCGCGCGACTGCATCTTCAAAGCGCAGACGCCGCCGCTGCCCAACGGCAAATACGACATCAACGACGTGTCCGGCGGCCTCGTGCGGCTCTCGCTCCCCGGCAAAAACCTGCAATGGCCCGATGGGACAGCCGCGGAACGATCGAACATCTTCGCGGAACATCGCCGCGATCAGGTGGGGTTGCTCTACTTTCTGCAAAACGATCCCGCCGTTCCCGCGATGTTTCGCGATGAGGCCCGGGAGTGGGGCTGGTGCCGCGATGAGTTCACCGACACTGGCCACCTTCCGCCGCAGCTCTACGTGCGAGAAGCCCGCCGGATGCAGGGGGTCCACATTTTCACGCAGCACGACAGCGAACATGCACCGGGCGATGTTCGCAGCGTCAGGCATCGGGACGCAGTTGCCATCGGCGACTACGGCAACAACTGCCACGGAACCCTTCACGACGGGCCACGATTCGGGGGCCGGCACGCCGGGGAGTTTTACAACTCCGTCCCCCCTTATCAGGTTTCTTACGGCGCGATCGTGCCGCGCGATCTGGGCAACCTTCTGGTGCCCGCCGCCGTCAGTTCGTCGCATGTGGGTTTCTGTGCCCTCCGGCTGGAACCGATCTGGATGTCACTCGGTCAGGCCGCCGGTCACGCAGGCGCGCAAGCCGTGAAGCAAAACCTCCCGGTGCAAGCCGTGGACGTCCCCGATCTGCAGCGGCGGTTGCACGCGGATGGTTCCGCGACGATCTACGTGAGCGACGTCTTGCCCGGACATCCGGATTTTGCCGCCGTGCAATGGTGGGGAACGGCGGGCGGACTGCACGGACTGCAGCCGATGCCGGCGAAGAAAGGCCAGCGCGGCAAGAATCTCCACGGGCAATACTATGCCGCCTATCCGGGGCACGCCGCGGATCTCGATCACCCCCTCGACGCCCCCCTGGCAGAGCGTTGGAAGACGCTGGCCAAACGGCTCAAGCTCGCGCCCGAATCTGTTGCCGGGTCAACACGCGGCGATTTCATCCGGGCTGCATGGAAGCAGCATCAAGCCGCTCCGGCCACCGTGGGCGACGCAGCCGTGGTGACGGGCCTGCCCGGACTGGTCGCCTTCTGGATGTTTGGCGAAGACGCGGGGCAACCGCGTCTGTCCACCGGTACGCCCGACAAGCATCCGCTGACGGAGGTCGGCGGTCCCATCCCGCGCGTCTCCGGTGGGCCGTTTTCCGGCTATGCCGCAGACCTGAATGGTAAGCAGTATTTTCGGATTCCCTATGCCGAGACGGGCGATCTCAATCTTTCCGGACCGAATGCGCAAGTCAGCCTGTTTGCCGTCGTGCGCATCGTGAATCTCCGACAAAGCCGGACCATTGCCGGGATGTGGAGCGAGGGCAAAGGCGCCAACGACGACACGGGAACGCGCCAGTACGCGCTGTTGATGAACATGCCGACGTATGGTGGTCCCAACAAGCTCGTGCCGCACATTAGCAGCGAAGGGGGCGTGACCCGCCGCGCCGATGGCAGCGCGTTTCCGTGGTGCTGCGACTATGCCGTCACCGCCCATGACGTCCCGACCGAAAAATGGTGCAGCCTCGGTTTCACTTACGACGGGAAGTTCATCCGGGCCTACCTCAACGGCGTGCTCGATGAGCTGAAGCTCGATCCGGTTCCCCACCAGCGGACCGATCGCTACTTCACGCAGGAAGGATTGGACGGCAGCGACCGCGGCATGAACCCCTACTTTCATGGCCGGGGAATCTTTCGCTACGAGCCGGACAAGCACTCCACCACGAAGCCGGGCGGCGGGAGCGACTTCACGATCGGCGCTCGCTATGCGGTGGGCAAAATGCTCGGCGAAGCCACGATCGGCCGTTTCGGGGGTCTGGCCGTGTTCCGTCGCTCACTGTCCGAGGCCGAGATGGCGCAGCTCCACCAAGCCGCCGCGGTGGAGCGGCTGAACCACAAGCTCGCGATTCCGGCCGCCGCTTCGGGGCAATCGTGCGACTGAAGGAGCAGGGGTCGCCGGAGTACGACAGGTGGTGTCGGCGAAACCTGTCATCAAAGCCATACGACTGGATGGGTGGTTTTTTCGCAGATCAGCCGGAAAGATGGAACAATTGCGAATCAATGCCTGCTGGAATTGATGGGGGCTGCAGCCGATGCCAAGAAGGATTTGATCGCCGTCGTCGATGGCTGAACTGGCCGTTGCACCTCGTCTTTCACGCCTACCCGATCAGGCACCTGACAGCTCGGCTCAGCGAGCGGAGCACGCCGTTTCAGAGCCGCCCCAACTGCGCAAGATTCGCCCGGGCCACGGCATCGGACGGAAAACGCTGGCATTCGTCGCAGCGCTCGACGGAAGCGGGATCGATCCGGCCGGCCTTCACGCAGGCCAGCACGCCCGCGACGCCACAATGGAAGTGTCCCGGCGTCTGGGAGCCACAGGGTTGGTCGAGTTCGGCCAGCCAGTCGCACAGGCCATCAATCTCGTCCAGCGTCAGCGGCGCGATCTCCAGAAAGTCGGGACGGGACCGCGTCACGTCGAGGCCCTGCTGGCGCAACACCGTCTCCCAATGCCGAAACGCGGCCAGCAGCGTGGCCCGTTCGGGAACGGTGAACAGGGCGGAAACTCCTTTCAGGCGGTCTGGGCCAGTTGGTCGCGTGCGTCGCTCAGGAGTGCAGTGATCGCCTCGGGCGGGCGACCGGACTCGTCCCAGGCGATCAGTTTTCGCAACGGTTCGAGCAGCGGCTCGGTCAGGCTGTGGAACCACTCCGACAGTGCATATTCCTGATCACCGACAACGTCGACCAGAAAGTGGGAGAACTCCTCGTCAAATTCCCCGCCGGAACCAGTGAGACGATCCAGGCGCTGCAGGAACTCGACATCGAGGACGCCTTCGACCACGATCACCAGCGGACTGCGTCGTCGGGAGCGTTCACGTCGGCGTCTGCGTGGAGTGAACAGGGATGATCTCCTGGGAGGGGGCATAGAACGCGCTGGTGAGCTGCTCGTGTTCGCGCACGCCGAGCGCGGCTTCCAGGACTTTCGTGGCCTCCCGGCAACTGGCACCGGTGAAGCCGTGGGTTTCGATCCGAGCCTCGCCGGTCGGCGAAATGGTGATCGTGATGGTGGGACGCATGGAAGAGATCTCCAACAGGGCGCGAGGGGGAACGTCGTCTGAAGGAACATCCACAGTTAAGAGCAAGCTCGACCGCTTACGCGGCAATGATCTGCACCACGATCGAGCCGTCCGCCAGCGTCTGCTCGGTGGCCGACTGGCCCTGTTTTCGGGCCTCGAGTTTCGTTTTCTCTACCGCATAAGTTTGAAGGAGTTTGTGGAGGTGCGCCTTGTCGCCCCAGCGGCCGCCGTAGTTGTCGTATTGCATCTGGCCAGTGCTGACGTTGCAGACCACCGGGTACTTCCAGTCCGGAAGCTGGACGGCGTGGCCGGTGGCTTCGGTGCGGAAGAGGATCACCGTCCTGAGAACGGGTTCCGGCAGCTCGAGCCGGCGGCAGGCCAGGCCGAGCGCCACGGCGTCGTTGATCTGCGTGCGGATCTGCACGATGTGGGACAAGTTCAGTCTCCCGAGAGAGTGGAGGGCGGGGCTGCGGCGGTCAGTGCCGGTGCCGAGACAAGGCGGCATGGAAGTGGTAGAGCATTCGCGCGCCAACCAACGCGCCGACGCCGAGATACAGCCCGAAGGCCCAGGCGGGTTCAAGCACGAGCAGAACGTAGAACAGCAGTCCGAACCATTCGCTGATCGACCAGCGGGGTGCGGATTCGCTGGGGTGCGAATTCTCCGACGGCAAGAATCCTCCTCTTCCACTTCTTCGAGAATCAGCAGCCGGCGGCGCCGACGCCGGGGGCGGGATTCGCGGGCTCGCGAGTCGGCCAGGAGGTCGGGCGGCAGGTGCCGCTGACGGATGACATCCACCAGCGCGGCCGCGAAGTGCGCCGTGGCCGCCAGCCGGCGATCGAGTGGGGCCCACCGCGACGGGGGGCCGGTGGCAGGGGACATGCAGGACTCCTGAAAAGCGACCAGCCGCGGCGGAACCGCTTCCGCGCGGCTGGCAGGTGAGACGAATCGCTAGGACGTTCAAGTGTATATGACGCGAAAACGTCCGAACTTTAGCAGCCGAACCGCGTCTCGATTTGCTGGGACGATGTTGCGCCGTCGCGATGGAGTCGGGCCACTTGCCAGCTGCGTTTGGCCGTCGGGTGGCATCCCCGAGACAACGTCCGCGACTGATCGCCGCGGACGTCATCCGGGTCATAAGGCGCCGTCAACAGTCTTGCCGCGCGGATGGCGGCGTTGGGAGAGAGGGACGATCGATCGCCTCGACGCTCAGGAGCTTCGTGCCGTGCGTCCGGCACAATTCCTGGAGGCGTTTGCAATCTTCGGAACACCGGGACACACGAGTCAGGTCCGTCACGACGACGGCGTCAATTTGCCCGGTCGCCACAGCCGCCTCGACGGCCGTCAGCATCGGCCGATCGGCCGCGCCCCCCGTTCCAAGTTCCACGATGCGGTTCACCACGGCACCGTGGAGCAGGTGGGGGAGGATCGACTCCAGCTGCCGCGAAGCCGCTTGGTCTGGATGATCGCTCTGATAGCGCTCGTAAACGAGCAGGCGCGGCTGGAACGACTCATGATGACACACAGATTGAGGAGTTTGGGACAACGGACACTTCCAGTTGGCCAGGAGGCCAGGTTCAGGAACTGGCTGCCAGTCGCAGGGAGGCTGGGAACACCCCAACCGCCATCGGCGACCGGCGCTCAGGACAGGACATCCTCAGGGTGCGAGGACATTTCAGGCGTCGGACGCCGGCTTTCCCAGGGCGAACGACCTTTGAAGTCGAGAGACTTGCGCCGCGTCCGGCCATCCGGCGGGGTCAGTCCGCGAGCCGCGTAGCCGGAGCGGACCGCCTTGGTGATCATGTTGCGATGCGTGCCCAGTTCGTCGGCAATCTCGCCGAGAAGCTTTCCCTCAGCCACCAGCTGCATCGCCCGCTCGATGTAGGCTTCGACCGCCTTCGGCCGGGGATTGACGGGCCGGTACTGCTCCCGCAGCGCTTTCGCTGACAGACCATTGCCATATCGCTCGGCGACGACCTTCATGATGACCGTCATCCGCGCGTCCCTGACGCCAAGCTGCCGGGCAATCTCCTTGAGAGGCTGGTGCGCTTGCAACAGCTCCCAGGCCCGGACGACTTGACGGTCGATCGCGAGGGGCCGCACGAAATCGAGCGTGATCGACTCTTGCAGCTGTGGCGAGTCAGAGTCGGCCGCGGGGGCGTTCGGGCCGGCCGCCGCGCGGCGACAGTCGCCGGCTTCGATCACCCCTGAAGTTGTCAGCTGAAGCGTTCCTCGCCAGTAGGACCGCTCCCGGCCGGGAACCGTTACGGTTTCGAGGACGATGGGCGCATTCAAGAGGACTTTGAGAGCCGTGTTGGCGACGGGGGCGGCCGAGGTCAGCACCTCGTGCAGATGGGCCAACCGTTCGCGGACGTGTTCGCGCGTCGGCTCGTTCGGATTCGACGACACGGTCGCTTCCAGTTCCTGCAGCCGCCGGGCCGCCGCCGTCCGCTCGCGCCGCCGTTCCGCCAGCCGGGCGGTGAGCCCCGGGTCGGGCTCGGCCGCGTTCTCGACCTGATCGATCAGCCGCCCGATCTTCTGGTCGAGCTGCTGCACCTCCCGGTGGGCCGCCTCGACCAATCCGGGCGAGTTATCGCTGCTCTCGCGCCAAGATCGAAGGGTGCTTTGGTAGACCGCCTCGAACCACGCTTCGTTCCGCAGGATCCGCTCTGCGAGGAGATCGAGGAGCAGCCGCTCAGCCAGCCGTCGCGGCATCATGGCCTTGTGGCGGCAGAGGCCCTGCCGAAAGCCCGGGCAGAGCAAGTAGTCGCCGTGGCCGCCGCCGCAGATCAGCGTCGACTGGCAACCGCCGCAGCGGAACAGGCGATGCCGCTGGGCGTTCGACCCGTCGGTACCCCTGAGCCGCCCGCCGTCCCGGCGGGCGTAGGGATGCTGGTCGGCCTGCGCATCCAGTCGTCGCCGCGCGATGTCGAACGTGTCGTCATCGATGACGCGGAGCTCGGGAAACTCGCGGAGCCATTTCTGGCACTCTTCGGGCGGCCGCGGTTCGGCCCGCACGACGCCGGTCAACGGATTTCGCATCGATTCGCGCTCGCCCCACGGCCATAAGCCGATGTACTTGGTGGAGCGCAGCATCCGCACGACCACTTGCGAATGCCAGCGGGATGTCGTTGCCCGCCGATCGCGCGGGACGGCCTGACGATTGAGCTCTTTGACGATCCAGCCGAGCGAGCGCTCCTCGCGAGCGAACCATTGGAAGATCTGGCGGACCCAGTGGGCTTCCGCCTCCTTGACCTGGTAGACCTTCCGAGGCTTGAGGTCGCCGCCACGGCGAATCATCTCACCACCTGGTGAGGGCACGGACTCATAGCCGAACCGCCAGTCGCCAATACTGAAGCGTGCGAGGACCGTCCCTTGCTGGCCCTTCTTGACGTTGTCACTGAGGTCGCGGATAAACTGCTCGTGATTGAGATTGCAGAAGGTCGCCATCACCTCCCAGCCGTCGCGATCCGAGTCCACGCCTTCCTTGCAGGAGATGATCCGGACGCCAAAGTTGTAGACCAGGTTCTTCAGCAGCGGCATGCTGATAACCGACTCGCGGGCCAGCCGACTCAGGTTGAAGAAGTAAAGCACATTGAACAGGCCCGCTTCGGCGTCGCGCAGCAGCCGGTTCAAGCCCTCCCGCTTGAGGAGCGTGCCGGAGACGGCCTCATCAACGTACTCGTACCGGGGCGAGGTCGGATGGCCCTCCCGCTCAGCCGACTCGCGCATCGTCCGTTGCTGGTCACTGACACTGGATTCGTTTTGGTTATCGGAGCTGTAGCGAGAGTACGAGGCCGAGGTCGGTTCCTGGTCGGTGATCCGGCGGCGACGTGACGCCGCACAGGCCAAGCCTGCGAGGGCTGGCGGAAGATCGGTGCGCGAATCCGTGCAATCCCGGCCGATCGAGTGTGCTGAAAGTGTGCTGAAGGCAATGAGCAACAAGGCGAAACAACCGGGAACAAGCAGAGTCCACTGGAACTCCGAACTCCTTGGGGGCATAGGAGCTTGCGATGCAAGCCCCGCCTTGCCAAGATGTTGCGATGACTGGCGACGGAGTTTCCCTGCCTCTCCGCATTGTCGATCCGACGAACGCCGCAAGTAACTGACCAGTAGTTACTTGCGGCGTTTGCGCTGTTGCGAAACCCCCCCGTCTGGTGCACATTTGGTGCACAACGAGTGCACGGGGAGTGTCAGATGTCGCAGCCAAAACGCCCCGCGCGTCGAGCGCGGCGGTGCACACGCTTCCGGATTGGCGGCGTGTCGGTCTACCAGCACCACGCGGCGTGGTGGCTCTACTATCGCGAGCTGGGTAGGCCGGTCCGCCGCCGAATTGGTCTGGATCGGGCCACTGCCGAGCGGGTCGCAGCGGAGGTGAACGCGCAGCTCGCGACGGCATCGCCGACGATGTTCGCCTTCTCGCCCGTGTGCATCGCGGAACTGCAACAGTCCTTTCTGGCTCAGCATGAGCATGTCCTGCGGTCGTCCGTAGCAACGATCGCGCGGTATCGAACGGCTTCGCAGCACTTGATCGATTTCGCCGCGACTCTGAAAACCACGGTGAAGGCCCATGAGATCTCGGCGATGGCGTTCGTGGCCTTCTTGCGCTCGCGGGCCGTCTCGCCCAACGGGCATTCCAACACGGCCAAGCGACAACTGCGTGACAAGGGAGTCCAGTTCATCATCGAGGTCTGCCGCTCGATGTACGGCTTTGCGCAGCGGCAGCGTCACCTGCCCCCCTATCTCACTAACCCGTTTGCCGAGTTGCGCGTGGATCGAATGCGAATCGAGGATGCCAAACCGATCTTCGTGTTCGATGCCGATTTGGAATATGAATTTCTGAAGGTGACGAAAGCTTGGGAATTCCCCATCCAGTTCACGCTGGCCAAGACCGGCATGCGTCCGGGAGAACTGTGCCATCTTCTAATCGAGGATCTCGATCTCGCTGGCGGCTGGCTCTTCGTCCGCAACAAGCCGGAGCTGGGGTGGTCCGTCAAAACACGGAACGAGCGTGCCATTCCGCTGCTGCCGGAGCTGCGATCCGTCCTGAGTCGCGTCATTGGTGACCGCACTGCTGGGGTGGTGTTTCGACGGCCGCGGTTTGTTCACGCCGCCACCCCGGCGGCTATCGCTGGTCGCCAACAGCTCGGGGAGCTTCTGCAGGACCGGCTGGCCATCCAAGCCGTAGACCACGACCTTGATCGTCGGGGTCGTCTGCATGCTGCCCAGAATCTTTGGCGCGCGGCCGGGGCCTTCGATCCCGACCAGATTCGGAACTCGTTTATCCGGATCGCCCGTCGCTGCGGCCGGCCTCAAGCCACGTGTCCGAAAAGCTGGCGACACACCGTCGCCACGCTGTTGCAGGACGCCAACGTCGATCCGCTGCTTCGCCAGATCACGCTCGGACATAAACCCGCCGGTGCCGGCGGCGCACTCGGTATGACCGGCGTCTACACGCATTCCCGCCCAGAAACGCAGGCCCGTGAAATCACACGGGCACTGCAAAGCTGGCCTCGCTCCCTCGAACTGGCCCGCACCTGGGCCGAGCATGGAGGTGTCTGATGTTCCCGTCCGTCGCGCCGCTAGTGCCGAAGAACCCACTTGAGCCGCTTCAAGTCATCATGCTCGGGCGGATTTCTACGCCGCATCAAGACATCGACAACATCGAGGCTTCGTATCGAGGCGCCGAGCGGCACCTCGATGGCATTTATCAAGGTGCCCGGCACATCAAACACTTAGGGGAGCGCGGCAGCGGCTGGAAGATCAATCGCAGCACAATCCTAGAAGCGCTTCAAGAGATCTCAACAGGTAAGTGGGATCTCGTCATCACCGAGGATCTCGGGCGCGCCTATCGAAACCCTGAGTTTCAATACCACCTGGCATACCGATGCCTTGACAACAAAACTCGCCTGATTTGCTTCGGCGATGGCCTCGACACCGGAAAGGACGGCTGGGAAATTCTTCTCAACGCAGCCGTCTCGCGGCACTCGTCGATGGTTCCCGAGACGCGTCGTCGGGTTCGTCGGACCGCGACCTATCAGTTCCATCAGGGCGGGATGGTTGTCAAAATCCGCTACGGCTACCGGCGACTCACAGCCGAGGAAGCCGCCAGCGGCGAACATGGTCCAATCGGCTTGCGGATGGCGAAGATCGCGGAATGCACGCCATTCATTCACGAAATGCGCAATCGTGTGCTGCGGGGTGAAAATTACGCACCCATTGCTCGGTGGCTGAATGACTTGGGTGTTGCGCCTGGGAATTATGCAACCACCGGTCAGTGGTCGGGCTCGCTCGTCGCCGACCTTCTGCGCGACTCCATTCTGCAGGGCGAACGGGTATTTCGGGATGAGATCTACGAACTGATCTTCGCCACGGGTGAGCACCGCCGCGAGCCGAACCCAAACCCAGAGATCGAGGTCATCCCCGCATTGGCCCACATGACCGCCGCCGAACAGCAAGAACTCTGGGAGGCAATGGATCGCCATTCGCCGCCGCGGGGAGAACATCCGCGCAAGGGAACGGCGCGTAAGGATTCCCTGTGGCCTGGCCAGCACCTGCGATGCAGCGTCTGCGGCGATGAAGTGTACTGGACTTACCGGGGGCGCCTCCGCTGCCGTCATGCACAGTTGGACCGGGGGCAGCATCAATGTTGGAATCGCGTTCAAGTTGAAGCTGCGCAGATCCGCAGCCAACTGCTGCCGAAGCTCCTGGACGTCATTCGATCTCGGCCGGAGCTGCTGTT
This sequence comes from Planctomycetaceae bacterium, assembly GCA_034439795.1. Classification (GTDB taxonomy): domain Bacteria; phylum Planctomycetota; class Planctomycetia; order Planctomycetales; family Planctomycetaceae; genus DSVQ01. The sequence goes on from JAWXBB010000236.1 coordinate 13,306, forward strand.
GAGGCTGGTCGATGTGGCGGACCAAGAATTCCGACTTCACGCAGCCGGTGCAAACCGTCGTTGCCAACGACTGGCCGACAAGCGTCAAGAACTCGAAACCGACCTTCGGTCGATTACCAGGCTCTTGATCAAGTCGCCGGAATCCAACAACTTGTTGGAGCGACACAATCTAGTGGAAGCAGAGTTGCTCGAGGTCCGTCGACAACTGGCCTGCGAGGAACAGCAACCCGCGCAGGAGGCGCAGTGGGCGACGCGCGATCAAATCGAGGGAGACCTGGAAGCCGTCATCCTCCATCTCGCCGCGACATCGTTCGCCTTCAGCCGGACGATGCGCTCGATGTTCGCCGACTTCGTGCTGGTCCCCGTTCAAGCTTTCGACACCCCGCAGATCCGGCCTCGGATCAAGCTCACGCTGGCGGCGACGCCGAACGCCGAAGCGGTGGTGGTCGTCATTGATGCGTTCCAGCCGCCCCAGCACATTCGCCATGCGAGTGATTGCCGGCGCCTTCGGGATCAGCGCCCAGAGATGACGTTGGTCCAGATCGGTGCTGCCTTCGGCATTGGCAAGAAGGCCGTTTCTGATGCGCTGAAGTACGCCGACCTGATGGAAGCAGCAGGTTCGACGGACACTTACCGCTAACTGACCGAACGCCCCCTTTGTGCGTCTCGGTGGAGCAGGGGGCCGAAGACCATCGATTCGTCGGAATGTGACTGAACCAGCCTTTGATTGTCCACGCATTTCCCCGGCCTCAACGGCAGGGTCAGATTATGGCGCCGGCCCGGTCGGCTAGCCTTGTGCCCCGCGAACGGCCCTGTCGAGCCCAATAGGGAGATCGCCGTGCTTGACGCCTTAACCTATCTGTGTCCCAAGGCCGCCGAGGGCCCACTGCGCGTGTTGGTCTTGTGCCGCACGTCCCTGTACTCGCCGCCGGTGAAGAATCGCCGCACGCGCCAGCCTTCTACCGAGCAGTGGCTCGAATCTGAGTACGGCGGCGAGATGGAGATCAAGTGCCTCAGGGATCGCGCGTCGGGTGGGAAGTCCTATCGCCCGGGACTGCATGCCGTCGAGGCTGCGGTCGCCACCGGGGAATGGGATGCCTTGTGTCTGCCCGACCTGGGTCGATTCTCGCGCGACCCCGATGACCACAGGCGACTGGTCGATCTGTGCGACGAGCATTTGACCCGGCTCATCATCTTGGACAGGGACTTCGCCGCCCCCGACTGACGCAAGAGTGCTCTCGCTGAGTAACTCATTTACCGGGTCTCCAGGCAAGAGCGCCGTTTATCCCCGCCGCAGTGACGCCCTAGCCGCCGAGGTCGCGAGGCTGACGGCGCATCGACTGCCACCACACACCTGAATGGCGCTGCGCGCATTCTGCATTCAATCAACCATACAGCCGTCGGGATTGTCCCGGCGGCTGTCTTTCTTTCCCCCATCCCTGTCAAAGGCCTCCGCCATGCATGTCCCAGACGCAACTCGATCATGCCATCTCGCGCGCCACGGGCGACGACCTCCGGACGATCCGCGGCCAGGGCTTCAGCCTCGTCGAGCCCGCGCAGCGCCTCGATGACGACGACCGCGATCCCTTGACCGTCGACTGGGATCAGCTCGATCTCCATCGGGCCACCAGTTTGTTTCCGGCATGACGGGGTTTTCCACTCCCCGGCGCCCCGCTTCCCCTTCTCCCCCTTCCTCTTTCGCAGGAGACCTGCATGAAACTCTGGGGCGCGGTCCTTCTGACCGCCGTCCTCGGTCTGTCCGGCTGCGGTCCTCGAACCAAAACACCCGCCGAATTGTTGCCGGGTACCTGGTTCGGCCAGATCGATCGGTTCGAGTCGACGCTGACGTTTGCCCCCGACGGGACGTATCGCTGGCAGATCAAAGACCCGTCCCTCATGGGCCGGCTGACCGGCTTCGACCTGACCGTTCCGGGGCGCTGAACCGTCCGGGGGCAGCGCCTGCATCTGCAGGTTACCGAGGTTCCCGGACTGCTGCGCGCGGCGGGACAACGGCTGGTCACGATGTCGGGCGAGCAACGCATCGTGCAGCTCGACGAGGAACACCTGATCCTGTCCGACCCTCGCCAACCGGATCCCAGCGCCAGCGTTCACTATCGCCGCGTATCGGCTTCGGCCAGCCCGCGGTGACAGTTGTCGGTCCGCAGTCTCGTTCCCGGAGCCGGTTCCCCGGCCCTGAGCCCTCCACTCTTCTCTTCGCCAAAGGATTCCCCATGCACATTCTGTTCATCAACAACGACGGCGGCGGCTTCGCCGATCAGATCGAAATCCCCGACGGCACGACCGTCACCGACCTGTTCCGCCAGCGGCTGCCGCACGGCCGGCCGAGCGACTACCTGATCCGGGTCAACCGTCAGCCCACCTCCGCGGACGCCGCCCTTCAGGCGGGGGACCGCGTCAGCGTCACCCCGACCAAGATCGAAGGGGCCTGAGCGTTCTGTCGTTCCCCGGGTGGGGAGACCGGTTCGGCGCGGCGATCACGAACAGCGCACAGCGGCGGGTGTTCGTCCGGGACATCGCCGCCGGGCACATCCTCGACGACCTGGCCTTCATTCCCCCCGTCGGGGAATGCCTGGCGGGGGTGACACCCGAGGCTTGGATGGCCGGCGCCAACAAGCGAAAGGCTTTCCTTCCCTCATCACATCCCGAACAAGGAGTTTTCTCTTGTTGACGACCGACCGCTTTCAGCGACAGACGGACTTGGTGCCGGGTGACCGGCTCGACCGGTTAGCCATCACCGTCATTGGCGTGGGGGCCATTGGCCGGCAGGTGGCCCTGCAACTGGCGGCGATCGGCGCGACGCAGTTGACATTGATCGACTTCGACACCGTGGATGTGACCAACATCACCACGCAGGGGTATCGCTGGGCCGACCTGGAACGGCGGAAAGTCGACGCCACGAAGGCGGCGATCCTGGAGATCGAACCGGACGCTGACGTGGCAATCGTGCCGGACCGCTTCCGGCCCCAGCAGGCCGTCGGCGCCGCGGTGTTTTGCGGCGTCGATTCGATCTCGGCCCGGGCGGCGATCTGGCGCTCAGTGGCAAACCGCTGTCAGTTCTGGGCGGACGGTCGGATGCGCGGGGAAGTGCTGCGGGTGCTGACCGCCGCAGATGAGCCAAGCCGCCGGCATTACGGCACGACCCTGTTCGCGCAGGCGGAGTCCCAGCCCGGCCCCTGCACGGCCAAGTCCACCATTTACGCGGCGTCGATCGCCGCTGGATTGATGCTGCATCAGTTCACCCGGTGGCTGCGGGGCATGTCGGTTGATGCCGACCTGTCGCTGAATCTGCTGGCAAGCGAGATCGATCTGTCGAATCATTGAGTCCTTCGGGAAAACCTCCGGGGGCGGCAGACTTGCCGCCCCCGGAGGCTTTGACTGTTAGCTATCAGGGGCCTCAGGGACGCTCTGTGATTCGGACGACGGACGCGATGTCGCCACTCCCGATCATTGGACCCCACTGAGGCTGCATTTTTTGGATGGAAATGGGTATGTTCGCAACATCTGATGCTGAGCGACGTTCCACATTCATTGGACCGCGCCATAGGATGGAAAATCACCGCTGGAGCCGCGGTGATTTCGAAAAGCTGCCCGCTCTTAACCGACATTCGTCGGATGCCATCCAGCCTTCCGAAATTGCCCAGACTCAACCTTTGACGGCAAACCATAGAGCATCGGTCTACGGAACCGAAGGGGCAGCGGCTGTACGAAGCAGCGCCCGGCCCGAAGCGGTTCGTCCGCATTGCCGGCGGTCATCACAACGATCCCCAACCGGAAGAGTACCGGCGCGCGCTGGACGAATTCCTCGCGGCGTTGCCGCCGTTGGAGTCCAGCCTTTAGGCTGTCTTCGCTCTTCACTGCGAAAGGCACAGCCTAAAGGCTGGACTCCAACTGGCCGCTCGCGACGCCGGCACCCGCGTGGCTATAATCCCGCTGGTCGCCTCCCTCCACCGTCTCCGCCGGGTGTTGTCCGTTCCATGATCGAGCCGTTGCCGAAATCGTCTGTGTCTGAGTTGGGGAATGATCTGCCGCCGGTGCAGCCGCCGTCGGCGGGGTTTATCCTTCAGTTGTTCGTCGTCCCCGCGCTGATCGTGCTCGCCGTGGTGGCGGTCTGGGCGTTGTTCGGGCGGCTCGCCGCGGGGGAGCAGGACTGGCGGGCGTTGGTGCAGGACATGAGCAGCGCCAACCCGCACGTCTACAAGCGGGCGATGTTCGGCCTCGCCCAGGTGCTCGACACCGACCGCCGCCTCAAGAAAGCCAATGATCCCGAGCGACTCGCCGTCAATCCGCAGATCGCGACGGCCTTGTCGGACTTGTTGCAGAAACAACTGCGGCAGGCGGTGCAGGACGAGGAATCGCTGAGCGTGCAGGTCTACCTGTCCCGCGCGCTGGGCCTGTTGGACGTGCCGGAGACCACGGTGCCGGTGCTGATTGAGGCGTTGGACCCGCAGCGCGACATCGAGGTCCGGAAGGGGGCGGTGACGTCGATTGCGATGCTCGCCGGCCGGCGATTCGAGCAGGACCGGCCGCTGTCGGGCGACATCGAACCGGCGCTGGTGACGTTGTCGCAGGATGCCGATCCCACCTTGCGGCGAGCCGCGGCGTTCGCGCTCGGCCTCGTCCCCGGCGAGCAGTCGCAACAACGGCTCGCCGTGCTGCTGGAAGATCCCGCGGACTGGATGACGTCGGTCAACGCGGCGATCGGGTTGTCCCGCCAGAAATCGACGGCCGGTTTCCCGGTGTTCGTGAAATCGTTCCAACCCGTCAAGGGCAAGGAATCGCCGGAAGCGGCCCAGGAGCGCGTGCTGATTCTGAAGAACGCGCTGAAAGCGGTCGCCGATCTGTCGTCGAAGTGGGACGCCGGCCAGCGGACCGAGTTGAAGCAGCTCATCACGCCGCTCGCCGAGGATGCGTCCGAGGCACGAGTCCGCGTGGATGCGCGCGCGACGTTGGCGGCCCTCAACGCGGGAGGTTAGCAACGCTGGTTTTGGGTGCCGTTCAGAAAACTGTTCGATGTGAGAAGCCTTTATCCACAGATTTCGCCGATTCCGCAGATTCAAGAAGAGATGCCTGCAGTGTCGTCGGTGCTGCCCACTTTCAGGCTTTAATCTGCGGAATCGGCGAAATCTGTGGATAAACGATTTTGGCTTTCTGACTCCCTCGCTGACGCTTTGGGTTAGTGGACCCAAACCGCAAAGTGTCCCGGACGCTTGGAGCGTCCGGGACACTGGTTCCGGCGTTGACTCCGTGGAATCACATCATGTTCGCCTCGATCCTCCGCAGCACGATGGCCGTGGTCCTGGCCCTGGCCGCCGCGATGGCGATCATCATTGCCGTGGAGGGGATCGGCGCGATCATGCATCCGTTTCCGCCGGGGTTTGATCCGACGGACATGGAGGCGTGCAAGGCGCATGTCGCCCGCTATCCGACGGCGGCGCTCATCATGGGCGTCGTCGGTTGGGGGCTCGCTGTGTTCGCCAGCGCCTGGATCGCCACGCGGTTGGGAGCCGGCCGGCATCCGGCGCACGGCATCACCATCGGCCTCCTGCTGCTCGCCGCCGCGGGGTATAACATGTTGATGTTGCCGTACCCGCTGTGGTTCGAGATCGCGAACCTCGTGGTGTTTCCCGCGGCCTTTCTGATCGCGGCCCAACTGGGACGACGGCAGATGGTTCCGAACGTGCCCGTTGCGTGACGGCGCTGGTTAGCCGCGACCCGGAGGCTTTGCGGAGGGGAGCGCTGCACGGAGCGCGCGACACGCGTTGTGCGCTTCACCCAGCGCTCCCCTGCGCAGAGCCTCCGGGTCGCGGCTAACGGATGCGGTGAACGACGCCGGTTGTATCGACGTTGACGGATACGGCGATCTCGCCACCGCATCCAGCCATCACCGCAAGTCGATGCGTGGATTCGACCGTTCCGTCGCAAGTTGCCGTCCGTGCCGGTGATGTGCGTTTGTCGCCGGATCGCCACGTCGAAATCGCGATGACTTTCCGCCGCACGGCGGTCCGCAATCTCTTCCCGATTTACCCTTACTGTGCAGTCGGAACCGTGAGCGCGTCCTCGGAACGCACCGGATTTCCGACGGGGTTTTCTTTTGCACGCGGTTGGTGCGCACGCTCATACTGAGGGTTCACGGGATTGGTGAACCGCGCACCGTTGTGTCGAACGCCCGGTCGCGAACAAAAAGATTCAAGGGGAACGACGTGATGACAAAAGGAATGCTCGGCGTGCTGGCGGGCCTCGCGCTCGCGGTCGCCGGAGGTCCGCAGACGGCGTCCGCCGCCTATTGCGGGGCCGCGTGTTACAACAACTGCCCGACGACGGCGTGTCAACCGACGGCGTGCTACACCACCTGCCGCGTGGAACGGGAAACCTGCTACCGCACCGTGTACGACACCGTGCAGGAGCCGCAGGAATACACCGTCAACCGCACGACCTACGAGACCGCCTACGACGACGTCGCGGAGACCTGTTACCGCACCGTCGTCGAGACGAACTATCGCGAAGAGTCGTACCAGGTCTCGCGGCCGATCTACGAGACCGCCGAGCGCGTCGAGAACTACACAGTCATGCGGCCGGTGACGGAGACCGTCTACCACGACCGCAGCTACACCGTGCAACGGCCGGTCTGGGAGGAATCGGTCCGGCAGTGCAAGCGGATCGTGCAGCGGCCGGTGACGGAAACCATCGAACGCGAAGTCCGCACCTGCGTCATGCGACAGGTCACGGAGACCGTCAACCAGGAACGCTGTTACACCGTGATGCGGCCGGTCACCACGTACCGCACCGTCCGTCGCGACTGCGGTCAATGGACGACGCAGCAGGTGTATCACCCCGGTCCGGTCTGTCCGGTTCTCGTGCCCGACGCCTGCGGCTGCCCAAAGGTCTGCATGACGCAGCGTCCCGGCTTCACGACCTGCAAAAAAGTGTGGTGTCCGCGAGTCGTCGAACAGCAGATTCCGTGTACGACGTATCAACCGCAGGTGGTTCGCCAGGTCTGCCCGGTGCAGGTTTGCCGGAATGTGCCGGAAGTCGTGGTGAGCAAGTGCCCGGTGCAGGTCTGCCGGATGGTGTGCGAGGAAGTCGTCGAGAACATTCCGATCCGCACCTGCCGCATGGTGTGCGAGACGAAGACGTGCAGGGTGCCCGTGCAGACGTGCCGCATGGTCGCCGAGCAGTGCAGCCGCCGGATTCCGTATCAGGTATGCCGCATGGTCTGCGAGACGAAGACGTGCAAGGTGCCGGTCTGTTCGACGCGGCAGGTGGCGTATCAAGTGACGCGCCGCGTGGCCCGTTGCGTGCCGAAGTGCGAAGCCATCACCTGCACCCGCATGGTGGCCCGTTGCGTGCCTCGGCAACAGGCTTACGAGGTCTGCAAGCTGGTCCCGCAAACCGTCTGCCCGCCCGCGCCGACGTGCGGCGTTGTCGGCTGTGCCGATGGCAACTGCGGCTACACCGCTCCGGTCGACACCACGCAGCCACTCGCCCCGGCACCGGAACCGGAAGCCGTCCCCCGCACGTTCGCCCCCGTGGGACCGAACACGTGAGCGCAACGGCGTGATTGGTGATGATTGCACGCGGAAGCCCAGGGATAGCAATCCCTGGGCTTCTGTCATTGCGTCATCATCCGCAGCACGTCCTCGCGCGTCGGCATCGCCGGCTGCGCCCCGAACCGCAGCGTCGCACACGCCCCCGCCGCGCATCCGAATCTTGCCGCGTCGGCAAGCGATTGCCCTTCCGCCAGCGCGACCGCCAGCGCCGCGGTGAACGCATCCCCGGCAGCTGTGGTGTCCACGGGTGTGACCCGGTACGCCGGCACATATTCCGCAACGCCGCCCGGTTCGGCAATCAGCGCCCCGAGTTCGCCCAGCTTCAGCACGACGCACCGCGGCCCGCGCGACAGCAGCACCGTCGCCGCCTGCTTCGCCGCGTTGACGGAATCCACCGTGACCTCCGTCAGCAGCTCCGCCTCGGTCTGATTCGGCGAGAGCACATCGACCTGCCACAGTTCGTCCGGCAACGGCTCTGTCGGCACCGGGGCGACATCCAGCACCACGCGGCGACCGTGTCGTCGGGCCAGTTGCACGACGGCGGCGACGGCCGGCAGCGGGATCTCCAACTGCACGAGCACGACGTCGCACTCCGCGATGGCGTCCGACCACCGGGCGACGTCATCCGCCGTCACGCAACCATTCGCGCCGGGAATCACGGTGATCGCATTCGCACCAACGTCATCCACGCTGATCCACGCCACGCCGCTCGGTGAGCCGGGCGTGTTGAGAACGTGCGTGTCATCGACCCCGTTGGCGCGGAGGCCCGCGCGCAGCGTCGTGGCAAACGCATCATCCCCCAGCCGGCCGAACATCGACACCC
>JAWXBB010000237.1:0-3999 GCA_034439795.1 Planctomycetaceae bacterium
TCTGCGCCGCTTAGTTGCACGTCGCGCCTACAAAACCCATGATGCCCGGATACCGATTCCCAAGGGCAACCCGATGCGCGACTTTGAGTACGAGGCCCCGACGCAACTCGCCGACGCCGTGCAGTTGCTGTCCCGGCACAACGGACAGGCTCGGCCGCTGGCGGGCGGGACGGACCTGATCGACCACGTTCGCACCGGGCGGCTGGCGCCCGACGTCGTCGTGGACATCAAAAAGATCGCCGAACTGAACGTGCTGACGGCTGATGCCAACGGGCTGCGGCTCGGGGCGGCCGTGACGTGTTCCCAAGTCGCGGCCCATCTGGAGATTGCGAAACGGTATGCGGCGCTGGTCGACAGCAGCCGCATCATCGGCGGGATTCAGATTCAGAACCGGGCCTCGATCGGCGGCAACCTGTGCAACTCCGGTCCCGCGGCCGATTCCACGCCGAGCGTCATCGCGCTCGGCGGACGTTGCATCATCGCCGGCCCGAACGGGACGCGCGAAGTCGCCGCAGAAGAGTTCTGCACCGGTCCCGGCAAGAACGTGCTGATGCCGGGTGAACTTCTCGTGGAGATCAAGTTCCCCGCACCGGCAGCCAACAGCGGGTCGCATTATCGCCGGTTCATCCCACGGAACGAGATGGACATCGCCGTGGTGGGCGTCGCGGTCGCGATCACGCTGGATGCATCAAAACAGAAAGTGACCGCCGCCCGGATCGCACTCGGGGCCGTCGCACCGACGCCGTTGTTTGCCGCGGAGGCCTCGGAGATTCTCGTGGATCAACCGCTCACCGACGACGTCATCGCCAGGGCCGCTGCCGCCGCCCGCAGAATTGCGACGCCGATCACCGACATGCGCGGCACCGCCGAGTATCGGTTGCACCTCGTCGGCGTGCTGGTCGACCGCGTCATTAGAGCCGCGGTGGCGCGGGCCCGCGGGGAGAACATCGAGTACAAACCGGGGCATTGAGATTGTCCCAGCCGAGAGCGCCAGCGAACGGCGTCCGGATCTCCGCTCGCTGGCGCTCTCGGCTGGGACAGCAGAATCCATCATCAGAAAAGTCCGTCGATCATGGCCAAAAAACGCATCGTTCAAACGACCCTCAACGGCGACTCCGCCGAGTTCCTCTGCGAGCCGCGGCAGACGTTGCTGGAAGTGCTGCGCGATACGCTCGGCATGACCGGCACCAAGGAGGGCTGCACCAACGGCAACTGCGGGTCGTGTACCGTGCTGATGAACGGCCGCGCGGTGACGAGTTGCCTGGTGCTCGGCGTGGAGGCCGACGGAGCCGAGATCCGCACCATCGAAGGGGTCGCGTGCGGCGGTCATCTCGACTGCGTGCAGCAGGCGTTTCTCGAAGGGGCGGCGTTGCAGTGCGGCATCTGCACACCGGGCTTCATCATGCAGACGGAAGCCCTGCTCGCCGAGAACCCAAAGCCGACGGAGGACCAGATTCGCTTCCATCTGGCGGGCAACCTGTGCCGCTGCACGGGGTACGACAAAATCGTGCGGGCCGTGCAGGCGGCCGCGGAGAAGAAGCTGTCAACGACGTAATGCCTTTCAGAAGCCGCGGGGTCCCACCCCCGCGGATCTTCCTGACGTAAAAGATCCGCGGGGGTGGGACCCCGCGGCTTCTGAAAATCAACGGAGACCCACCGATGTCCATCGGCGAGAAACGCAAATACAAGGTCATCGGCACGCGGCCGATTCGGCACGACGGCGTCGACAAAGTCACCGGCCGGGCGCAGTACGGGGCCGATGTTCATCCCACCGGTCTGCTGTTCGGGGCGATGCTCCGCAGCCCGCACGCGCATGCGAAAATCAAACGAATCGACACCAGCCGCGCGGCCGCGTTGCCCGGCGTGCGGGCCGTCGCCACTTCCGCCGATCTGCCCGACCAGGGCAGCCGCATGGTGGAACTCGGCGAGGGGGCCGTCAACATGCGGCATCTCTCGGCGAACGTGCTGGCGCGCGACAAGGTGCTTTATAAGGGGCACGCCATCGCCGCCATCGCGGCTGATACGATTCACATCGCCGAAGAGGCGGTGAAACTGATCGACGTGCAATACGAGTTGTTGCCGCCGGTGCTCGACGTCCGTGCGGCGATGAAGGCCGATGCGCCGGTCCTCAACGACGATGTCCGCACCGACGGCCTGCCGCCGGGCGACCCCGCGGCGGATCGGCCGACCAACGTCGCCAAGCGGATTCTGTTCGAGAAAGGGGACGTCGTCACCGGGTTCAAGTCGGCCGCCGTCGTGCTGGAACACGAATTCGTCGCCGGAACCGTGCATCAGGGCTACATCGAACCGCACAATGCCACGGTGATGTGGAACCCCGACGGCAAGATCACCGTCTGGATGAGCACGCAGGGGTCGTTCACGGCCCGGCAGCAGACGGCGGAACTGCTCCGCGTGCCGGTGTCGGACGTCAAAGTGGTGCCGATGGAAATCGGCGGCGGCTTCGGCGGGAAGATTTCCGTCTATCTCCCGCCGGTCGCCGCGGTGCTGTCCCGCAAGTCGGGCCGGCCGGTGAAGCTGATCATGGATCGGGCGTCGGTGTTCGAGGCGACCGGGCCGACGCCGGGGTCGTACATCAAGCTGAAGCTCGGCTTCTCGAAGGACGGCCGGCTGGTCGCGGGGGATGCGTACCTGGCCTATGAAGCGGGGGCGTATCCCGGCTCGCCGATGGGGCCGGGCTGCATGTGCGTGTTCGCGTGCTACGACATTCCGAACGCCCGAGTCGAGGGTTACGATGTCTGCGTGAACAAGCCGCGGACGAATGCGTACCGGGCGCCCGGCTCCACGCACGTGGCGTTCGCGATCGAAACGCTGATCGACGAGTTCTGCCGGCAGGCGAAGATCGACCCCGCGGAGTTCCGTCTCAAAAACGGTGCCAAAGAAGGAGTGCGTCGCGTGGACGGCCCGGTGTTCGACCGCGTCGGCATGATCGAAACCGTCGAGGCCATTCGCGACAGCGAACATTACCAGACGCCGCTCAAAGGGCCGAACCAGGGCCGAGGCATTGCCACCGGGTTCTGGTTCAACTGCGGGCTGAAGTCATCCGTCACGGCGACCGTCAACGGCGACGGCACCGTCGCGCTCGTCGAAGGCTCGACCGACATCGGCGGCTCGCGGACGGGCATCGCGATGCAGCTCGCCGAGACGCTCGGCATCACTGCCGAAGAGGTCAAGCCCACCGTCGGCGACACCGACACCGCCGGCTACTGCGACGTGACCGGAGGCAGCCGCGTCACTTTCGCGACCGGCATCGCCGCGCACGAAGCCGCGAAGGACATCATCGGGCAACTCGTCGTCCGCGCGGCAAAGCATTGGGAGGTCGATCCCAAGACGGTCGAGTATCTCGACGGCGGCGTCACCGGTCCGACGGCGTTGCGGATGACGTTCCGCGAACTCGCCGCGACGCTGCACGACACCGGCGGGGCGGTCATCGGCCGCGGCACATCGAGCGAAGCCAACCAGGGGGGCGCATTCGGCACGCACTGCGTCGATGTCGAAGTCGACCCCGACACCGGCAAGGTGCAGATCCTGCGCTACACCGCCGCGCAGGATTGCGGCACGGCGATTCACCCCAGCTACGTCGAAGGCCAGATTCAGGGGGGCGTCGTGCAGGGAATCGGCTGGGCGCTCAACGAGGAATACTGGTACGGCGATGACGGCCGGATGCGGAATCCGACGTTCCTCGATTATCGCATGCCCACCTGTTACGACGTGCCGATGATCGACACGATCATTGTCGAAGTGCCCGATCCGCAGCATCCCTACGGCGTCCGCGGCGTCGGCGAAGTGCCGATCTGCCCACCCCCGGCGGCGATCGCCAACGCGATTGCCGCGGCGACCGGCGTGCGGATGCGGCAGACGCCGATGTCCCCGCCGCGCGTGCTGGCGGAGATTCTGAAATCATAACCCGTTAGCCGCGACCCGGAGGCTTTGCGCAGGGGAGCGCTGGGTGGCGTCGCGACCACGCGCTCCCCTGCGCAA
>JAWXBB010000238.1:0-9932 GCA_034439795.1 Planctomycetaceae bacterium
CATCGGGCTGTTTTCATGATCGGCTCGAAACCGCACAGTGCCCGAAGCGCGTGCGAGGGAGTTCGAGTACGCCGCAGGCGTTCGATCACACAGCCCAGGGTCGCGAGTCGGCGAGCGCACCCTGGGGACGTGGCGTCCGAAACGCATCGACCCTGAAAAGGTCGCATCACCGGCGGCTTCAATCCCTGATGAAACCCTTTCAGGGTTTGGGATTCGTCATCGACCGCCACCCAGGGTGCGCTCGCAGACTCGCGACCCTGGGCTGTGAGGTGCAACACCTTCGGCGTAGAGGCCATGCGGTTTGGAAACCACTGCGCGTGTTTTCACTGCGAACCAGTCGACCAAAACCCGCGCGTCCACATTTTTCTGCGTCAGACCGGACCCACGACCGCACGCGCCGGTCTCGGGTTCGAAGAGCCTGCGCCTTTGGCACAAAACGCGCATCTCCGACAACTGTCAGGAGAATCACGGCCGTTGTAATAGGCACAATCGTCGCAGCAAACACCGCCGGGAACAGGGCTTGGAAGGCCCATCGCCGCGACCGTCCGAGGGCTTCTGACAGCGATTCTGTCTGCGGGTTGAAGCGCCGGCCTTAACGGGATGTTGCTCTTTGGCAACATTGCGACATCGAGTCTGCGTGCGCTCGCGGCGTCGCAGAAATTGTGCGCCGCAATGACGGATGTGCCCGTTCCGGCACGGGTTCCCGCCCATTCATGGGGCTGTGACGCGAGGCGTTCGCCGCGTTGTCAATCGGCACCAATACACTACGGCACGTAAAGTGCGAATTCTTCGGAATTCACGTGCGTAGGTGCTCTGAGTCTACCGACAGGTGCCAGCGCGACGTCGTCGCTCTCTCACAACGTGGGCAGCGTTCGCCTCCCCTCTCACTCGACATGATCCGCACAACCATGCGGTTGACAACATTTCCTGCAGGAAGGCGAATCGTTCCGGTGGCCACCAGAACGATTCAACGGCGCGGAACCTTTCGCGCCGCGTCGAAGCGCTGCGGCCCGTACCCGAAGCGCAGCGGCCTTGGGGATCTCAGGCCCCACGGTCAACAGTGCCTTGAAGTCCACTCCACACAGAGGAACTCAGTCTCATGTTGCGTAAGCTGTTCAACGATGAATGCGGCGCCGTCATCTCGGCCGAGCTGGTGCTCGTGCTGACGATTCTGGTGATCGGCGTGATCGTCGGCCTCAACGAGGTCGCCGTCGCCGTCAACACCGAACTGAACGACGTGTCGAACGCCATCGGGGCGATCGATCAGAGCTTCTTCTTCTCGGGCATGAAGGGCGTGGATGTGGGGGGCGTGGGCAAAGTCAAGAGCTCCACCGCCGGCTCGCGGTTCACGGACACCCACGACGACTGCGACAAGAACACGAGCTGCGACTTGGTTTGCGGTCCGCCGCTGGCTGACACCTGCGGTTGATCGCGTGGCGAACGTCGGCGACCATCCCCCTTCGTTCGCATGATGGTTGACAATCCGATCCCGGTTCCCGGCTTCCGCCGGGAACCGGGATCGTTGCATTGATGCCGACCGCTGTGCGGTTTCGCTATTCCACGGCGGTTTCGCTACCCTGCGGGCATTCTCAGGGAGCAAATTCATGCGTTGTCTGCTTGGCTTATCGCTGGCTCTGGCTGCACTCATCGCGCCTCCTCCGAGTTCGGGGCAGGACGCCCCCTACGACCTGGTGATTCGCCAGGCCCGGATCGTCGATGGCACCGGCAACCCGTGGTTCTTCGGCGACGTCGCCGTTCGCGGGGACCGCATTGCAGTCCTCGGCTCCATTCCCGCCGGCCGGGCGAAACGGGAGATCGACGCACAGGGGCTGGTCGTCGCCCCCGGCTTCATCGACATGCACTCGCACTCCGACCGGCTGCTGCTCGAAGACGGCCACGCGCAGAGCAAAATCCGCCAGGGAGTCACCACGGAAGTCCTCGGCGAAGGAAACTCGGCGGGGCCGTATCAGGGCGAACTCGATCCGCCGACGTACACCGTCAACGGCCGGGACCGCACCTGGACCACGCTGGGCGGTTACTTCGCCGCACTCGACGACGCGAAGATGTCGGTCAACGTGGTCTCGTACGTCGGCCTCGACAACGTCTGGCAGTCGGTGATGGGCAAGTCGTTCGCGCGACCCACCGCCGCGCAGTTCGACCAGATGAAAGCCTTGATCGACGAGGCGATGCGCGACGGCGCGGCGGGCCTGTCCACAATGCTGATGATGCCCCCCGGCTCGCTCGCCACCACCGACGAGCTCGTCGAGCTGGCGAAAGTCGTCGGCCGGCACGGCGGGCTGTTTTCGTCGCACATCCGCAACGAAGGGACCGGCGTGCTCGACTCGGTGAAGGAGATCATCGCCATCGGCGAGCGGGCCGGCGTGCCGGTGGACATCATTCACGTCAAGATCGCCGATCAGCAGTTCTGGGGCCGCATGCATGAGATCGTCGCGCTCGTCGAGGCGGCCCGCAGCCGCGGCGTCGACGTGCAGACCAACGTCTATCCCTACACCCGCGGCAACAACAACCTCGTCACCATTATTCCCCCGTGGGCTCACGAAGGGGGGACGGCGTCGCTCCTCGCCCGACTCAAAGATCCGGCGACGCGCGAACGGCTGAAGCGCGAAATCCGCGACGGACTGCCCGGCTGGTACAACCACTACACAGCGGTGGGAGGCGACTGGAGCCGGATGCTCATCAGCGGCAAAGGCCGCTACGAAGGCCTGACGATGGATCGCGTGCTGGCGCTGCGATCGCAGGGCAAGCCGTCGCCGCCCGAACCGCTGGAGGCGCTGTTCGACATTCTGATCGAAGAGAATGGCTCTGTGCCGACGGTCTACGCGCATCACACCGAGCCGGACATGAACCTCGCGCTGTCGCAGCCGTGGTGCAGCATCGGTTCGGACGGCTCCGCGTATGCCATCGAAGGCCCGCTCCGTCGCGGCAATCCGCACCCCCGTAACTTCGGCACGTTTCCGCGCGTCCTGGGCGTGTACGTCCGCGAGACGAAGCTGCTGCGGCTGGAAGACGCCGTCCGCAAGATGACGTCGTTGAACGCCAGCAAGCTCGGCCTGTTCGACCGCGGCGTCATCCGCCCCAACGCCTTCGCGGACCTGACGATCTTCGACCCGGAGCGCGTCATCGACAAATCCACCTACACCGAACCGTTCGCGGACAATGAGGGCATCGAGTACGTCGTCGTCAACGGCACGGTGGTTCTGGATCGCGGCCGCCACACCGACGCGATGCCGGGCCGCGTGCTGCGTCACGGGCGGTGATCGAGCGCTGTTCTCCCTCTCCCGGCGCTTCGCTGGGAGAGGGTTGGGGTGAGGGTGCTTCTGTTCGATCTCGCGACGGCACAAAGCCGCAAGCGAAAGGTGCCCTCATCCAAGTGCCTCGACCATGCTAAGACGTCGGGTGCCACTGGCGGCGGGCTTCGGCCGCCAGTGCTGTTTTTGGTTGGGAACAAAGCCACTGGCGGCCCAAAGCTGCCGCCAGTGGCACCCAACGTCGGCACGATATCAGGTCCGCGGCCGGCGAATCGGCAGCAGTTCCCGGACGCGCGGGTCGCGCAGGTACATCGCCAGCCAGACCACGACGCCGAAGATGGCCGGGGCGCAGCGCATGTACGCCAAAGGCGTTCGATCACTCAGCCCAGGGTCGCGAGTCTGCGAGCGCACCCTGGGGAATGGTGTCCGAGGCGCATCGACCCTGAAAGGGTCGCATCACCGGCGGCCTCAAACCGTGATGAAACCCTTTCAGGGTATGGAGTTCATCATTGATTGCCACCCAGGGTGCGCTCGCAGACTCGCGACCCTGGGCTATGATATACAACGCCTTCAGCGTAAAAAATCAAGTGGGCTTGAAACAGCTTCTACATTTTTGGGCCGGACTCCACCGCCGACTTCATGCCCGCGAGGCCCTTCTCGAAATCGGCGCCGATCATCTTGTCCATGTTCATGAACAGCCCGAACCCCTTCATCATGAAGTTTTTGGTGCCGGTCATGGTCCACGTCACGATGGTCTCGTCCCCCTCCGGCACAAACGTGAACTCGGCGGCGTTGGTCGCCTCGAACGGTTTGAGGAATTCCAGCTTGATGCGGATCAGTTCTGGCGGCACGCTTTCCACGATCGTCATGCGGCCCTCGCCCACGCCTTTGTTGCCGACCCAGGCGTAGATCGCATCCAGGCCGAATTCGCAGCCGGAATACGTCCGCTGCAGGTTGGGATCGATGTTCTCCCACGGCGACCACACCCGCCATTGGTGAAAGTCGTTGACCAAATCGAACGCGGCCCGGGGCGGCCCCTTGATCTTTGTCGTCCGCACAACGGAGAACGCGGATGGCTGCACCCAGATGACAGCGGCAACCACGACCACGACGGCGAGAACACCGAACAGGACATACATTCCCATGGCGAATCGACTCCGGCGGGTCGGGGAAGCGAGTGTGGTAGCCGACGATGCGGCCTCCAAGGTCACTGATTCTGGCGATGGACCGGTCATCTGTCATCCCCACGGTTCGGATTGCTCGAACGAATCGCATTACTTCTGGGCGATCACCATCCACGAGACGCCGAACTTGTCGGCGACCACGCCAAACCGCGGCGAGAAGAACGTCTTCGCCAGCGGCATGTGGACCTGCCCGCCGGCGCCCAGGGCGGCGAACGCGCGGTCGGCGGCGGCTTCGTCGGGCACCGAAAGCGACAGCGAGATTCCCTGAAACACCGGCTGCCCCGCGCAGTAGCAATCGGACGCCATGACGATGCTGTCGCCAATACGCAGCGACGAGTGCATCACCTTGTTCTCCGTTCCGGGCGGCATGTCCGGGCCGCAGCCTTCCGAACTGCCCGGGGGATCGGGGTTGTCCTTGAACCGCAGCAGCATCTGCACTTCTGCGCCAACGGCGCCGCGATAGAACTCGATGGCCTCTTCGCATCGGCCGTCGAAATTCAGATAGGGTTGGACCAGCATGGGGGTTCCTTTCGAGAAATGATGTTTGCCTGCGAGACATTCGCACGCCGTGGCACACCGATGTCATTTACAGGACGTTTGGAAGATTGGGAATCTCCGTCACCGGCCGGACTTCCACGGTCCCTTTGCGGGCGCCGGGGATGCGGCCGGCGATGCCGATCGCCTCGTCGAGGTCTTTCGCCTCGACCATGAAGTAGCCGCCGAGTTGCTCGCGCGTTTCCGCAAACGGGCCGTCGGTCACGAGCCGCTTGCCCTCGCGGACGCGGACGCTGGTCGCCACGGCCACCGGCTGCAACGGCGACGCCGAAATGTATTGCCCGCTCTGATGAAGCTGCTGCACGAGCTGGGTGGACTCGACGTAGCAGTGCTCGCGTTCGCCCTCAGTGTAGGAGTCTTCGGCGGCGTAGATCAACAGCATGTATTTCATGGGGGCTCCTGCGTTAAGACCGGCCTGCAACAGGGAAACGCGGTCATTGGTGATTTGTCATTGGTCCTTGGTCATTTGTCCTTGGTGAAGAACCACGCGGTCTACCCAAATGACCAAGGACCAATGACCACGGACAATTGACTACTTCCGCCGGTAATGCATCGTCATGAACTTGTTCCACTGGCCGTTCGCGTCCTGCCGGTACGAGGACAGCGTGCGGTGATCGTCGTCGATCATCTCGATCACGTCCTTGTACTTCGCCATGGCCGGGCCGCCGGAGAAGTCGGGGCCTTCGCTGTCGAGCGAGAGCACCTTGCCGGCGGCGTCGAGCATCCCCTCGTACGGCCAGAGGTGCGTCATCACCGAAGCGACGAAAGTGCCGACGAATTTCTGCTTGATCGGATCGAACCCGAGCGTGATGATCGACGTGGACAGGCCGCCGCCCGGCATTTCGCCGTTCAACTCGCCGATGACCCACAAGCCGCCGAGCGAGCGGACGACTTCAGTTCCGGTGGTTTTGGACGGCGGCTGATCGGGGCCCATCGAACATTCCCCCTCGTAGGTCCATTCGCCGACGAGCTTCTGAAGCCAGTTGTGTTCCGCTTGCGGTTCGGGCAGTTGCATGGGAGATCCTTTGTTAGTTGTCAGTGGTTAAGAATGGTCATGGCCGAGTCGAGCTGACTTTACAACTGACCACGGACCACTGACCAATGACTATTTCCCCAACGCATTGCGCGTCTGTTCATCGTCCGCCACCGGCCGGACTTCGACGCAGCCGTGGCGTGCGCCGGGGATGCGGGCGGCGATCTGGATCGCCTCGTTGATGTCGCGGGCTTCGATGACGAAGTACCCGCCGAGCTGCTCCTTGGTCTCCACGAAGGGGCCGTCGGTGACCTGCGGTTTGCCGTCGCGCATGCGGACCGTGGTCGCCGCCGCGGGAGGCAGCAGACGGTTGCAGTCGACGTAATGGCCGCTGCGGCGGATCTGCTCGGTGAATTCACGGTACTCGTCGTAATGCCGCTCCGCAGCATCGGGAGTCATCTGCTCCATGACGACTTCGGCGGCGATCAGGCAGAGGTACTTCATGGCGTTCTCGATTCCGTGGCCGTGTGTCGCTGACTCATTATTGTCGTTCGGCGGCGACCGCAATCGACAACCGCCGGGAAGAATTTTCGCCGATCACGAGATTCAGAGAAACCAAAAAGAGTTTGTCCGCAGATTTCACAGATTCCGCAGATGGAAATCCCACGAAAGACAACTCTGAAGCCAGCTTGTGTCTGAAAATGCCTGCTTCCTAAATCTGCGCAATCGGCGAAATCTGTGGACAAACTCTTCGGCTCCGTCACCCTTCGCGCGATACGGACACCAGGGTCACTTCTTCGCTGCGATTTCGGCCCGCAAGCGGTCTTCCTGTTCGCGGAGTTCGGGGGTGAACTCGGTCCCGAAATCATCCGCCTCGAAGATCTGGCGGATCTCGATGACGGATTCCCCTTTCATCGGCTTCGGGCAGCGCTTGAGCCACTCGATGGCTTCCGCCTTCGACTTCACCTGCCAGATCCAGAAGCCGGCGACCAGTTCCTTCGTCTCGGCGAACGGGCCGTCCGTCACGGTGATTTTTCCGTCGTTGGCGAATGTGACCCGCGCCCCCTTGGAACTGGGGTGCAGCCCCTCGCCGGCCTGTATAATGCCGGCCTTCACCAGTTCTTCGTTGTACCGCCCCATGTCGGTCAGCAGCTTTTCGTCCGGCATTTCGCCCGCTTCGGAGTGCTGGTCGGCTTTGACCAGGACCATGAATCGCATCGTGGAATCTCCGTGTTCGATGTAAGCGGCGAATCCGCTCGCGATTTCGACCGGAGCGTGCCTCGCTGCATGACTGATTTCACAAGATAGTCGTTAGGCAACGCCCCGAATCGACAGCGTGTGGAAATTTTTTTCAGCCGAGTTCCGCCAGCCGCCCTTCGAGAAACCGCCGCTCCGGTTCCTGACGCGCGAGCGCGAGTGCCTGCCGATACGAATGACGGGCTTCGTCCGCCCGTCCCAATCGCCGACAGAAATCGGCCCGGGCCGAATGTGCCAGGTGATAGTCGGCCAACTCGCCGCGGGCGAGAATGTCGTCGATCAGCTCGATGCCCGCCGCCGGGCCGTCGCGCATCGCCACCGCCACGGCCCGGTTCAACTCGACCACCGGCGACGGCGTCGCCCGGGCCAGCACGTCGTACAGCGCCACGATCTGCGGCCAGTCGGTTGCTGCGGTGCTGGGTGCATCGGCATGCACGGCGACAATCGCCGCCTGCAATGTGTAGGGACCGAATCGGCCCGACGCCAGCGCGCGTTCCACCAGCGACTTTCCCTCAGCGATCTGTGATTGGTTCCATTTCGCGCGATCCTGCTGTTCCAACAGCACGAGTTCGCCCGTCGACGAAGTCCTTGCGGCACGACGCGATTCGTGCAGCAGCATGAGCCCCAACAGTCCCTGGACCTCCGGCTCGGCGAGCAGTTCCAAGAGCAATCGTCCCAGGCGAATCGCTTCGCCGGAAAGATCGGGCCGCGTCAACGATTCCCCCGAGGACGCCGCGTACCCCTCGTTGAACACGAGGTAGATGACCTGCAACACCGTCTCCAGACGCTCGGGCAGCTCCTCGCGCGCCGGCACTTGATACGGAATGCGCGCATCCCGAATCTTCGCCTTGGCCCGCACGATGCGCTGCGCCAGCGTGGGAGGAGCGGAGAGGAACGCGCTCGCGATGGCTTCCGTCGTCAACCCGCAGACTTCCCGCAACGTCAACGCGACCTGGGCGTCCGGTCGGAGAGCCGGGTGACAACACGTGAAAATCAGCCGCAAACGGTCGTCTTCGACTCCTTCGTCGCTGTCGCTGGATGAGTTGGATGTCGCATCGAACCGTTCGGCGATCGCCTCCAGCGAGGCGTCGAACCGGGCGCGTCGCCGCAGGACGTCAATCGCTTTGAATCGCCCCGCCGACACCAGCCACGCCCGCGGATTGGCGGGGACGCCGTCGCGGGGCCATTGCTCCACCGCCGACGCGAACGCCTCATGCAGGGCTTCCTCGGCGAGATCGAAGTCGCCGAGCAGCCGAATCAGCGTCGCAAACACGCGCCGCGAATCGGAACGGTAAACGGCATCCACGGTCTCCCGGATCGACTCCGCCATATCACGCCTCATCGCGACATTTCTCCACTACTCCCGGATTACGATCATTTCCATCCGGCGACCACGACGCAAGCGAGCGGTTCGCCGTGAGATCTTTGTGCGCGACTCTTTCCCCCCCGTCTTCGTGGGAGAAGGACCGGGGGACGCGGTCCAAGGCGCTCGTGGAGGGAAGGCAACTCGACAGGCGGTTTCAAAACGCAATCCGTCGATAGCCGTTGGTCGCGGGACATGGATCGAACGTCAGGTACGCCGAAGGCGTTCGATCACACAGCCCAGGGTCGCGAGTCTGCGAGCGCACCCTGGGGACATGGCGCTCGAGGCGCATCGACCCTGAAAGGGTCGCATCACCGGCGATGTCAAACCCGATGAAACCCTTGCAGGGTATGGGGTTCGTCATCAATCGCCACCCAGGGTGAGCTCGCCGACTCGCGACCCTGGGCTTTGCGATGCAATGCCTTCGGCGTAAAACCATTGCGGTTTGGAAACCGGTGATACAGTTCCGCAGAAAAACTTGTCCGATGGACGGTTGATCGCCATAATCCACCACCGACCCTGGAGCGCAACCCCTCCCACCGACTTGGAGATCTGGCCATGTGGAATCTCTTCGGACCGCTGCGGAAGTGCCGGGGCGGGGTGTCGCGGCGCGATGTGTTGCGAGTCGGCGGGCTATCGTTCGCGGGGCTGACGCTGGCCGACGTCTTGCGGCTGCGAGCCGGTGCGGGAGAGCAGTCGCAGCGTGGCAAGTCGGTCATCATGATCTGGATGCGCGGCGGGCCGTCGCACATCGACAGCTTCGACATGAAACCGAATGCTCCGGCCGAGGTGCGCGGCGAGTTTCGGCCGATCCCTACCAACGTGCCGGGCATTCAGATCTGCGAGCACATGCCGCTGCTGGCGGGGGACATGGACAAGCTCGCGATCGTGCGCGGCATCAAGTCGAACGATCTCGGCGATCACACGCCGCACTACATCATCACCGGTTCGCCGGATCGCGGGAAGCGGCCGGCGTTCGGCGGGGTCGTCAGTCACTTGCAGCCGCGCACGGACGGGCTGCCGCCGTACGTCAGCCTGATGTATCAGCCGCCGGGTCTCTACGATAACGAAGGCCCGGTGTACCTCGGCCCGTCGCATCGGCCGTTCGTGCCCAAAGCCGAGGGGCTCGCGAATCTGAGTCTGGTGAAAGGCGTGTCGCTGGATCGGTTGAACGACCGGCGACGGTTGCTCAGCGAGTTCGACGCCTTCGGTCGCCAGGTCGCGCAGCATCCGGCGATGTCCGGGATCGACGCCTTCACGCAGCGGGCGCTGGAGATGGTGACATCGCCCAAGGCGCGCAATGCGTTTGACGTGTCGCAAGAGTCGGCTGA
>JAWXBB010000239.1:0-8052 GCA_034439795.1 Planctomycetaceae bacterium
CCCTATCCCTCTCCCCCGAAGACGGGGGAGAGGGGACCAAGCCAAGCAGATCAACGCAGCGTAATCGCGGGGCCGTGATCGCGGGGCCGTGATCGGGAAAGTCACTTCTTCGCCGCGGGTTTGTCGTCGGTGCGGACCGGTTTCTCATCCGTCTTCCGCGGCACCAGCTCGATCACCACCGGCGTTCCCACCGGCGGAATCCGTTCGGTGAACGCCTCGTACATCAGGTCGTCGTTCGTCGCGCTGCTGGGGACGGCGAGGTCGATCGTCGCCGACGAGAAGTTCGCGACGCAGATCAGGTTTCCTTCCTCGGCCTGATAGAACTTGTCGCCGGTCTTCGGATCGACGTAGAACCCGCTGCCGCCGAAGACCCAGTCGGCTTTCAGTTCGCTGACGCGGGTCTGCTGATAGAACGAGCGGATCGCCTTCTGATACGCGGGGTCCTTCGACAGCTTCAGCATCTCGTCCCGCTGGGCGTCGCTCATCGCGCCGTACCACAACAGTTCGCTCCGTTTCTCATCGACGCGCAGTTCGCTGTCCGGCGGGGCCTTGAGGCCGGTGGGGAGCTTGTCGAGCTTTTCGACCCAGTAGCGGCGGATCGAATTGCGAACCAAACTGCGGGCGTTGACACGGTGCGGCTTCTGTTCGGCGTCGGTCCAGGAGACGAACACGTCGATCACCGGTCCGGTCGCCGCTTTGTAGTCCGGCTGAAACTGCACCGGCCGGCCCGGTTCCACGCCGAGCGCGATCAGCCCGGCATGCACGATTTGGGCCTTGGTATCGACGGAAAAGATCGCCTCGTGCTCCTTGGTCCGTTTGAGGCAGACCAGCATCTCCAGCAAGCCGTCACGCAGGCAGACGTCCCCCTTCAAAACCAGCCGACGGCCGGGCTTGTCGAGCAGCACCGTCCCCTGCGGATTGAGCGGCGGGAGTTTTTCCATTGCCGCCGGGGTGAGGGGGGTGACGTCCTTGTCAGCACTCTCGGCCCGCGGCTGCAATCCGACGGATGCGGCCAGAAGCACGCCCAGCGACAACCAGCGCGTCATACTGAAACTCCTCCAGACCTGCCTGCGGGACCGTGTGGCGGACATTATAACCGGATGAACGCGGCTGCGGTGATCGCGGAACCCGCAGAAATTGCCGATCCGATAGCGTCCTGATCTGCTCGTAGTTCCGCCTTCAGGCGGCTCGAACCGCCTGAAGGCGGAAACTACAAACGTTGTGTCAAGCCGCCGAGAGTTGAAATCAGGGAACTACCGCCGATCCTGATGCGGTGGACTCACCTATCCGGTCTACTGGCCACGACGTACAATTCTCTACCCTCTTCTCAACGGGAATGTGATGCACGGCCGCTCTAGGTTTCTGCTGATGATCATCGCGGCATTCTGCGGCGTTGGCGCGTTGCCGGCGCAGGCGCAGACGGCGTCCACGTTGACGCTGTTGCAGAAGAATCACGCCGAACTGCGGGGCGAGTACGTCGGCCAGTTGCAGCGCATCGCCGCGTTGTGCCGCGAGCACAGTTTTCCGGACGGAACCGCGGAGATCGAGCGGCTGCTGGCCCCGGCCGACGGGCAGCGGATTCGGGCTTTATCGCTGCCGAAGAACGTCGAACCCGAACTCCCCGCGGACCTGTCACCCGACGAACGTCAATGGCGGACGCAGTTGCGGTATCAGCGCAAGGAATACGCCAGGAAGCTGTATCTGCTCTCGCGGCGGGCGCTGCACGCGGGCTTTCCGGCGTATGCGTTCGAGCTCGTCCGCGAGCTGGCGGTGCAGGATCCCGATCATGCCAAGGCCCGCGAACTGCTGGGGTACGTGCAGTACAAGGATGAATGGGTCACACCCTATGCCAAGAAGATGCTCTTGGCAGGGGCGGAATGGGACGACAAATTCGGATGGTTGCCGAAGGGGCATTTGTCGCGCTATCAGAACGACGAACGATTTGCCAATAGAAGCTGGATGTCGGTCGCCAAGGAAGCGACGATCCGGCAGGACTTCGCGCACGCTTGGGAGATCAACACCGATCACTACCGCATCCGCACCAATTACAGCTTGGAGCGGGGGGTCGAACTCGGTCGCGCACTGGAGGAGTTCTACGAATTCTTTCACCAGACGTTCGCCGGGTTCTTCAA
The DNA here is from genome assembly GCA_034439795.1 of Planctomycetaceae bacterium. GTDB lineage: Bacteria > Planctomycetota > Planctomycetia > Planctomycetales > Planctomycetaceae > DSVQ01. Next base: position 2,133 of record JAWXBB010000239.1, read on the forward strand.
CGATCCCGAACAGTTGAAGCGGCTGTTCGACGGCACCGCCCCCGCCGTCGTCCGTGGCGGCCGGCAGTATTACGTGAACTATTACCGGACCCGCGAGGAATACGTCGAGCGCCTGGAGCGGGCGTTTCCGCAGATCCGCGTCACGAACGGCATCTACCTGACCGGCGACCGCACGGCTCACTTCTATCACGACGAGACGAACGATCACGAGGCCACGCTGTTCCACGAGGCGACGCACCAACTGTTCTTTGAAAGCAACCCGCAGAACCGGCAGATCGGCGACGTGGCGCACTTCTGGATCATCGAGGGAATCGCCTGTTACATGGAGTCGTTCCGTCGTGAAAACGGCGAATTCTCCGTCGGCGATCCGCGTTACATCCGGTTCGCCGGGGCGCGGATGAACGCCCTCGACCAGAACTACTACGTGTCGTTCCCGGAGTTCGACGCGATGGGCATGCGCGAGTTCCAGAACGCGCCGATGCTCGTTAAAAACTACACCCAGGCCGCGGGGCTGGCGCACTTCTTCATGCAGTACGACAGCGGCCGGTATCGCGATGCGCTGGTGACGCACCTCGTGCAGCTCTACAGCGCCAACGCCCGCAAGCGCGAAGCGCCGCAGACGCTGGACCAGTTGACCGGAACCAGTTCCCGCGATCTCGACCGGGAGTACCACGACTGGCTGCGGCAGTGCCGGGAGGCGCTGGGGGAAGTGCCCACGACGCCCGCACAGTGAGGGAATACTAACCCGAAGCGTCAGCGAGGACGAGCGCTCCCTGCCGCACGGGTTGTCACGGTCACGAAGGTTCTGCGACGTGGCCGTGTCGATCCAGCTTTGGCACGGCCACGTCGAAGACTCCTTGGCCGTACACCTCCCGCGCGGCAGGGAGCGCTCGTCCTCGCTGACGCTTCGGGTTGGTATCAAGAAAAGAAGCCCTGGGATGCTATCCCAGGGCTTCCTGCGTTCGAATCACATCCGCATCGCGCGGTTAGCTCAGAATCCCCATCACCGCATCCGCGTTGACCATTTCGCGCGGCTGGTTGAGGTGGTTGTAGACCATCTTCCGCGGGTTCATCCCCACGCTGTGGTAGATCGTCGCCAGCAGCTCGATGGGATGCACGGGATTGTCCACCGGGGCCGAACCGGTCTGGTCCGACTTGCCGTAGACGAAGCCCCGCTTGACGCCCGCTCCGGCGATGACGCCGGTGTAGCAGTACGGCCAGTGGTCGCGGCCGTCGTCGTTGTTGGCATTTCCGGACGTGCTGACGCCGCGCTTCGGGCTGCGGCCGAATTCGCCGATCGCGAGGACCAGCGTGTCCTTCAGCAGGCCGCGTTCGTCGAGGTCGGCGAACAACCCGGACAGGCCGGCGTCGAGCATCGGAGCCGACTGGTTCTTCATCCGCGCCGTCAGGCCGACATGGACGTCCCACGAGTGGTTGTCGGAGTTGGCGACCTTCGGCCAGTTGACCTGCACCACGCGGGTGCCGGCTTCGATCAACCGGCGGGCGAGCAGGCAGCTTTGACCGAACGTGTTCTTGCCGTACTTCTCGCGGGTCTCGTTGGACTCGGCGGACAGGTTGAACGCCTCGCGAGCTTTGCCGGACAGGACCAGCGACATCGCCTTGTCGTAATATTCGTCGAGGGCGTACTTGCTGACGGCCTTTTCGAGGTCGTCCAGGCTGGCGTTCACGGTGTCGCGGAGTTGCGCCCGGCGGGCGAGCCGTTCCTGCGGGATTTCGGGCCGCAGTTGCAGGTCGTCGACCCGGATGCGATCCATCTTGTTCATGTCGAGGTCGTCGCCGGTGGGATACAGCGTGTACGGGTCGTAGGCCCGGCCCATGAAGCCGGCGAAGCCCCCCTTGCCGATCACGCCGCTTTCCTGCAACGGCCGCGGCAGCATGACGTAGGGCAGCATCGGGACTTCGGGCGGCTTGGCCTTGATGATGTGGCAGCCGTAGTTCGGGAAGTCCTTCGGGCTGGGTTGCTCCAACTGTCCCGACGGGCTGACCTTGTCCGCCGTGTAGCCGGTCATCATCTGATAGATGGCCGCCGTGTGATTGAACAGGCCGTTCGGCGTGTAGCTGACCGCCCGCAGCAGGGTGGTCCGGTCGATGACCTTCGCCAGCTTCGGCATCAGTTCGGTGAACTGCACGCCGGGCAGGACGGTGTCGATCGCGCTGAACGGACTCTTGACGTTATCGGGCACGTCCGACTTCGGATCCCACAGATCCAGATGGCTGGGACCGCCCTGGAGATAGACGAGGATGACGTGCTTGGCTTTGCCGAAGCCCGGTCCGCCGTAACGCTGTTCCGACTCGGCGGCGTTGGCTTTCTCCGCACGCAACATCGCCGGCAGCGACAGCCCGAGCAATGACGTTCCGCCGACTTGCAGCAGTTGGCGGCGGCTGAATCCGTCGCAGGTGTCTTTTCCGTAGCGGCCGGGGATGACCAGCATCGGTGCGGCTCCTCTCGATTCGGCAGACAGTTCGCGCCAACGATGGAACGCACCATCGCGGCGGTGGGGTGACAGCGGAACACATCCCTTATATCGGCACGGACCGATGTTTGTCAATCAATTGATCCGTTGTCGTGTCGCGGCTTCAACTTCCGTCGAGGCCGGTCATTCCGTCATTCGGCCCGCCCGGATATGCAGGACAATTCCCTGCCACGAATGAACCTTCACGGCAAGAGAGAAGAGGGGTCTCGCGCAAAGGCGCAAAGCTCGCAAAGGTGAATAGAAAGCCCCTGTCTCCTTTTGCGAGCTTTGCGCCTTTGCGTGAGGCACTTCTTTCGGTCACTTCTCAAGGGTGTGGCACGTTAGTTTTCGTACTTCACGTTGACGGGGACCGACCGGCAAGTTGTGCCGGTTGGCGGTCCCGGCCGTCTTGGCGAGCCATGCCGTCACCCGGTCTGCGGAAGCGACGGTAGTCGCCTCCGATGGCGTCGCAGTTATCCCAAGTTCGCACCCAGTCCCGCAATTCGGCCCGATCCGCCCGGCGGACAGGGGGTTACGTTCGCCGATGTGCGTGGCGGACTTTACGGGCTGTGCGGTCCGTAACGCTTTTGCGGCCTGATTGTCTCAACTTGCGCCGCCTCACAATCCGAAAACTCAGGATAACCGTTCTCGGCGGAACCACCGCTACGTTCCGACTTGTCGGCAGAGACGGTGAACGCCACTGGCCGGGTGAAGTTGCCTCGAAGGTTCACTCAGCAGGACGCTGGAGCATCCGATGAAACTTACGGTGACGCGGAGTCTGTTGGCCCTGACGGTGTTGGCCCTGCTCTCAGGGCCGACGCGGGCGCAAGACGAAAGCGGCGGCTCGTCCCGAGTCAGCGACTCCTCCGAGTCGCTGCCGCCGACGGCCGACACGGTGTTTGTCGCCCCGGGGCCGCAGTCCGGACCGTACTTCCAAACGACGCCGGTGGAAACCTGGTTCGCACCGCGGACTTACTTTGACGCCCGCGGCGGCGTGCTGTACGGCTACGAAGAGTCGTTCACCAGCGTCGGCGCGTTTCTGCCGCACTTCTTTGAAGAAAACGCCATGGTCTTCGCCGATGCGCGGGGCCTGGCGAGTTACGACGGTCGCGGCGGCGCCAACCTCGGTTTGGGCTGGCGGTATTACATGCCCGGCTACGACCGCTTCGTCGGCCTGTCGGCGTGGTACGACTTCGATGCCGGCCACATCCGCTCGTACAACCAGATGGGCTTGAGCTTCGAGTCCGTCGGCCGGTACATGGACCTGCGGATGAACGGTTACATTCCGGTGGGCAACGACCAGAACGTGCTCGCCACGACGCTGGCCGGTCCGGGACGGTTCAACGGCAACAGCTTGTTCCTGAGCCGGTTCAACGAGATCGAAACGGCGTTCACCGGGTTCGACACCGAAATCGGCGGTCCGATGCCGTTGCTCGGCCGCTACGGCCTGTCGGGCTATGCCGGGTTCTATTTCTTCACCGGCAGCAGCGGGTCCGACTTCACCGGCGTCAGCGGCCGGCTGAATTTGCAGGTCAACGAGGACTGGTCGATCGGCGTGCAGTCGACCGACGACCACGTCTTCGGCACCAACGCCCAGATTCAGGTGGTCATGAACCTGCCGGACGGCAAAGCCGGGCGCTGGTTGCGGCCGCTGTCGGTCCGCGACCGCATGATGCAGTCGGTCTTCCGTAATTACCGCGTGACCGTCGAGCACGAGATCCAGGTCACGGACGAGCTGGCCCTCAATCCGAAGGACAACCAGCCGTACTTCGTGGTTCATGTCGATCCCAACGGGGAGGACGGGGCCGCCACCGGCGACGGCTCGTTCTCCAATCCGTACAACCAACTGGCGCAGTTCGACACCCTGCCGTTCGCCGAGAAGTCGCAGGTCGACATCATCTACGTCGATCCGCGCACGGACGGCACCTCGATCAACCTCGACGACGGCGTGACGCTGCTGTCCTGCCAGCGGCTGCTCAGCAGCAGTCTGTCGCACTCGTTCGGGATCGCCCAGTTCCCCGGCGTTTTGTTCGACGTTCCCAATGCGATGCTCGGCCAGCCGCTCCCCGTCCTGGAGAACAACACCGGCGGCAACGTCGTCACGTTCGCCGACGGTGCCTTCATGGTCCAGGTGTCCGGCTTCGAGATCAACGGCTCGGCGACCGGCAGCGGCATCGTGGGCACCAACAACCGCAGCGTCGCCATCGACCGCAACGTGATTCAGAACGGCGTGAACGGCATCTCGCTGTTCAACCTGTCGGGCCTCGCCGCCAACAGCGAGGCGTCGTTCATCGACCGCAACATCATCCGCTTCAACCAGCAGGACGGCGTGAACATCAGCAACAGCGGCGCGGGCCCGCTGGACCTGTTCATCACCCGCAACCATCCGACCGACATCGACCTCGACCAACTCGATCAGGTCGATGCCGACGGGGACGATGTCGCCGATCTCAAATCGCCCGACAGCCTCGACGGCGACGGGGACTTCTCGAACGACGGCATCCTCGGCAACGGCGACGACGGCATCGACCTCAACGCCGACGCCGGCAGCGTCATCAACGTCCTCTTCCAGGAGAACCGCATCGGCGGGCAGGTCGTCAATCCCGCCGATGGCACCCTCACGAATGCCGGCAACGGCGACAACGGCATCGAGATGGACGCCACCGCGGCGAGCCGGATCACCGCCGCCATTCTCGACCACACGCCAGTCCCCGTCACCGCGCCGTTCGACGACGGCCAGGGCAATCTGACCGACGTCACGCTGTTCACCGCCGACTACCGCATCGGCTTCAACGGCAACAACGGCATCGCCGTCACCACCGCCAACAGCGAGATCGACCTGCTCAACACCGGCGGCATCCGCAACAATCTGATCAACGGCAACGGCCGGGACACCACCGTGGGAGGCGTCGGGTCCGGCACCGGCGACGACGGCGACGGCATCGACATCGTCTCCACCGCGAACTCCACGGTGACGCTCGGAGTCTTCGGCAACTCGATCGGCGCGCCGTCCGCCACCGATACGTCCGGGAACGACATCACCGATCCCACGCTGGGCAATGCCGGCATCGGCCTCCGTTTCTCGGCGGATAGCGGATCCTCGCTGCTGGCCATCGGGGCCGCCGATATTCCGGCGACGCCGACCACCCCCGCCGTCATCAACGGCAACGATTTCAGCTTCAACGCCGTCAGCGGCATCGACATCGCCGCCAGCGGATCGGCCCTGGTCTCGTTCAACATCGAGAACAACCGCATCCGCAACGTCGTGACCGACCCGACGCCGCCGCCGCTCGCCGCGTTGACCTTCACCCTGGACGGCAGTTCGGCCACCAATCCGTTCATCATCACCAATCTGTCCGATCCGGGCATCGACATCGTGTCGGTGCTGTGGAACCTCGCGCCGACGAGTGTGTCGTTCGACACCAACAACGTCGCCCTCAACAACC
>JAWXBB010000240.1:0-4270 GCA_034439795.1 Planctomycetaceae bacterium
CGGCTGCTGGCAGTTTTCAGACCGCCGCAGCCGTAGGCGTTTCAGACACGGCTAGGAATCGTCGGTTCAGGAGCGGGTCGGCAAATTAGGACACTACCCGGCATAGCGCGCCGATCCCGGCTGGGTATCTTTGCAAGCCGTTACCCGGTAGCATCGATTAGGATTGGCTGTTCCTAGACTGCAAAAGTGCGGTAATGTTTTACCGCAGATTCTCGGCAGAATATCGGTTCAGCCCCTTCGAAGGAGATGACTATGAGGCTCGGTTGGGAACAATGGTTTCGAAGTGAAGGTGCCCGTGAACACATGGGATCACTCGAGTTCAACGGCACAAATTTCGGCGCGCTCTTCTGGGATGCGATGCGTCTCGTATTCTTGGATGAGCAGGGCCACGAGGGTGTCCTTTATTCTGGAGCCGTGTATCCGAAAGCCCAAGCTTTCATTCAGGAGAATGGAGGTCGCAACGGTTTCACGTTGGAAGGTGAAGAGAAGATGCTGAAGTACGGTAACTTCAAATACCACACCACACAGACCATCGGTAGTATCAATTTCCTCGTCCCTCATCTTCGAATCGAAGGCCCTGATGCAGAGGATTCAGGGAATAGGGTGTTCGCTAAAACTACCCTCAATGGCCGAATGATCGAGTTCAACTTCTACCTCATTACGGAAGTTGCTAAGGCCCGTCACGGAGAGAATGCAACCGGAGCCGATTTCATTCGATGGTTCTCCGGCGCAGTGATGCTCCACGAGATCATGCACAACCATAGCTTCAATCATCCCAACCCAGCCGACTGGACTTTCGGGAGCGACTATGCCAAATCGCTGCCTCATGTCGCACTGGTATCGGTCATGCGGTGTTCGCCATTTGCGGCGGACTTTTCAAACCAGAGCGCAGACGCCGGCGGCGTCGATCTGGCAACATACCATCTGTAGGATTCTGGCCGTGGTCGAACCAGCCGTTGCACCTGACCGCTGACCGACGCCCCGCTGTGCTCCCGGACACGGGAGTCACCACCAACGAAACAGCCCCACGGCGCGATACCGTGGGGCTGTTTTTTTTCGCTCGACCGGGTGTCATAGACACCCGGCAGCGTCGGACATTACTCGGAATCACCGGTCATTCGAGGCGATTGCAGACACCAGACGCGGCCTGTCCCCTCGGAGACCCTGTGCGCGACGGTGTTGCCCAGCGTATCATGCCATGCGATCCGTCGCGCGTGAGGGAACCGTCGCATCATGTCCGTCACCGTACCGTGTTCGGCCTGCCAGCGTTCGCTCAAGGTGCGCGACGAGCAGCTCGGCAAGCGGGCGAAGTGTCCCGGCTGCGGCGCGATGATCACGCTTGACCCGGTCTATCGCGTGCCGCTTTCGCCGTTCGAGTCGGAACCGGTCGAGGACGAGCCGTTGCCCGAGCTGCCGGGGCGACCGAAGAAGTCCAAGGTCACGCCCGCGGCGCTGATGAAGCAGGTGCTGGCGGCGTTCGACGGCGAGTTTCAGCGGCCGCGCGTCTCGCTCGGTTATCTGGCGGCGATGCTGGTGGTGGCCGTCAGTTCGGCGGCGCTGGTGGTGACGTATGTGGCCCTCGTCGCGGCGACGGGCTATGCCGTGTACTGGCATGCGGTGACGCACACCACCTGGCTCGCATTGCCGGCCGGCACGCCGGGGCGGGCGCGGGCGTTGGTGTTCCTGGGCTATGTACTGCTGATTCTGTTCGGCAGCATCATGGTGCTGTTTCTGTTGAAGCCGCTCGTGGCCCGGTCGTCGCGCGCGAAGTTGGGCCGCAAGCTGGAGCTGTCCGACGAGCCGATCGTGTACTCGTTCGTCGCGAAGCTGGCCGAAGTGGTGGGCGCGCCGGAGCCTGCGGAGATTCGGGTCAACTCGTCGGTCAACGCCGCCGCGGTGATGGGCAGCGGGTTGCTGGGGCTGTTTTCGCGGCGGCTGGTGCTGGTGATCGGCACGCCGCTCGCGGCCGGGCTGGATGCCAACCAGTTCGCGGGCGTGATCGCGCACGAACTCGGCCACTTCAGCCAGGGGGTCGGCAGCCGCGTGTCGGGCTTCATTCGGGCCATTCAGAACTGGCTGATTCAGGGGGCCTACGGCGGCGACGAATGGGACGAATGGTTCTCCGATTTGACCGACGACGACACCGGCATCTTCGTCCTGTTCGGACTGACGTGCCAATTCGGCGCGTTCCTGGTGCGGATCATCTTCTTCGTACTGCTGGTCCTGAGCGTGCTGGCGTCGTTCCTGTTGCAGCGACAGATGGAATACGACGCCGACCGTTACGAAGCGCTCGTGGTCGGCGTGGAGACGTTCATCAGCACGACGAAGAAGCTGTTGCCGCTCAGCGTTGCCGAGATGTTCGCCCGCAACATGCTGATCAACCGCGACGCGCCGGAGCCAGAGGAAGGGCACTTCGCGGGGCTGGTGCTGTTCCTCTCGAAACAGATGCCGAAGCCGCTCAAGACCGAGCTGCGCAAGCACGGCGAATCGGCCCGCACGTCGTGGTTTTCGACGCACCCGTCGGACGCCGACCGCATCCGCAACGTCGAGCGCCTCGCCGCGCCGGGCCTCTTTCACCTGGACATGCCGGCCCGGCAGCTCTTCCTGCACTTCGACCGGGTCGCGAAGGACACCTCGCCGAAGTCGTTCAAGCGAATGTTCCCGGTGGAGGCGTAGAAACGGTTTCAAAACCCCGATTCTGGTTGTTGCCATTGGTGGTAGAACATTGGATCGGAGGTCATGTACGCCGAAGGCGTTCGATCACACAGCCCAGGGTCGCGAGTCTGCGAGCGCACCCTGGGGACATGGCGTCCGAAGCGAATCGACCCTGAAAGGGTCGCATCACCGGCGGCCTCAAACTGTGATGCAACCCTTTCAGGGTATGGAGTTCATCATCGATTGCCACCCAGGGTGCGCTCGCCGACTCGCGACCCTGGGCTTTGTTATGCAACGCCTGCAGCGTAAAAACCATGCGGTTCTGAAACAGCTTTAGGAGGTCGTCCCGTCCGGCGAGCCGCGTGGCGTCAGCCCGCGGTGTGAGTGATCCGCTCACTTGTCCCCGAAGCAATACAGCATCTCCTGACGCTGCCCGCCGTCGCCGGTGCCGACGCGGAGGAAGATCTGGCCGCCGCTGATCGCCGGGCTGGGGAAGGAGTCGGTGCCGATGTGGTTCTCCGCGACGAGATCGAACTTTTCGGGATTCGGCCGGAACACGTACAGCGTGCCGAGTTCGTTGGCCCAATAAATGTGGCCGCCGGCGAGGACGGGGGAGGCACTGACCGGACCGGTGAGCCGCTGCTTCCACATCTCCTGGCCGTCGGTGCCGCGCCAACAGAAGATTACGCCGTTGCCCGTCAGTGCGTAGACGTATCCCTCATGGGCCAGCATGGATTGTTCGTAGCACTTCTGGTTGTTTTTCCAGAGGACTTTCCCGCTGCCGTCGGCTTTGACCGCCACCGTTTCGGCTTTGGGATAGCCGCCGCTGGCGAAGACGATGTCCCCGTCCCAGACCATTGTGCCGCAGGTGGCGAACGTCGTCCCCGGGGCCGACCAGAGCGGCTTGCCGTTGTTCGGATCGTAGGCCGACACCTTTTCGGCGCCGCTCAGCAGCAGTTGGTCCTTTCCCGCGATGTGGCCGACGACGGGCGTCGAGAACGTAATCATCGTCGGCCGGGGCGTCTTCCAGAGCGGTTTGCCCGATTGCCGGTCGAGCGCCGTCAGAAAGCTGTCGCCGTCGTACTCACTGGCGATGATCACCGACTGCTTGTAAAGCAGCGGCGATGGGGCATAGCCGTACTGGAAGGTCTGCGGGTTGAAGTCGGCGACCTTCTGCTGCCACAGCTTCTTGCCCGTGAAATCGAGCGCCGTCGCCTGGATCTGATCGTGGTGATAGAACGTGACGAACAGCCGTTCGCCGTCCGACGCCATCGTCGGGCTGGCTTCGGTGTTTTTGCGATGATTCTTGGCGGGAAATCCGCCGCGGCTGATTTCGACGAGCCAGAGTTGCTTGCCGGTCTTGCGGTCGAACGCAACGACCGATTGCGTCTTCTGTCGCTCGTCTGAGGTCGCAAGGTAGACATTGTTGCCGACCACGATGGGCGACGAATGCCCGCGGCCGGGCACGGGGGTCTTCCAGATGACGTGGTCCGTTTCGCCGAACTTGGTCGGCACCGGCGTCGAGTTTGCGACCCCGTTCCGCGACGGCCCGCGCCACCAGGGCCAATCAGTCTCCGCCGACAACTTGGGGAAGTCGAGGATGCCGCGGTCTTGA
>JAWXBB010000241.1:0-18009 GCA_034439795.1 Planctomycetaceae bacterium
ATCGCCGACGCTTCCGGACTGCGGTTCCTGATTCCCGACGTGCAGACGCTGGACCAGCACACGCTGCGGCACCTGCGGCGGTTGCTTTGACAGGCGATCTTTAGGAGCCGGGGCGTGTCGCCCCGGTCTTCCGTCATCGCGACCTTGAGCCGCATCGACCGGGCCGACACGGCCCGGCTCTCAAGGACGACTTTCGACAGGCGTCTTGTGCGCGGCGCCGGCGATCTCGCGCACGAACTGCGGCACGGCGTAACCCGGCAGGCGACGGCGTAGTTCGGCGATGAGCGACACACCGACGTCGTCAGGCACCGCGAAGTGCGCGGCTCCCTGCACGCGGTCCAACTGGTGCAGATAGTACGGCAGCACGCCCAGGTCGATCAGCCGTTCGCTGAGCGCGGCCAGCGTGTCGGCGTCGTCGTTCACACCCCGCAACAATACGGCCTGGTTGAGCGTCGTGATCCCCGACCGGACGAGCGTTCGCACGGCGTCGGCGCAGTCGCCCGTCAGTTCCTGCGGATGGTTGGCATGGACGACGACGATCGGCGTCAACCGCGTCTCGCACAGCAGTTCGATGAACGCCGACGTCACGCGGCTCGGCAACACAATCGGCAACCGGGTATGCAGACGCAACCGTCGCAGATGCGGAATCGCCTCCAACCGCTCGACGAGCGCGGCGAGCCGGGCGTCGGTCAGCGTCAACGGATCGCCGCCGCTCAGCAGGACTTCGTGCAGGGTGTCATCGGCTTCGATCGTCTGAAACGCTGGCTCCCAATCGGACAACGTCCGCGGCTCTTCGGCGTACGGGTAGTGTCGGCGGAAGCAGTAGCGGCAATGGACCGCACACGCCCCCGTCGTAATCAGCAGCGCGCGACCGGCGTACTTCTGAAGCAGGCCGGGTGCGAGCCGGGCCGCGTCGTCGTCGACCGGGTCGGCCAGGTATCCGGGCACGTCGTCGAATTCGGCATCGAGCGGCAAGACCTGTCGTAGCAACGGGTCGGCCAAGTCGCCGGGTCGCATCCGGCCCAGAAAGTTCTGCGGAACGAGCAACGGGAAGAGCTTGGAGGCGCGCCGGGCCGGTTCGATCGCATCGTCAGGCAGACCGAGTCGGCGACACAGCTCGACGGGGTCGCGGACGGCGTCGGCGAGCTCCTGCTGCCACCGCTCCCGATGGGACAACGTCCGCAGCGGAGCTTTGTTCACCACAGACGACGGACCACGGACCACTTTCGATTCCCACCGGGACGGTTGTCTGCTATTCTTTTCGCGTGAACCGCAGCCGGCCGGGGCGCTGACTGTGTTTCCCAAGGTATCCTCCCCGGAAGAAAAAGACCAATGGCCACGATCAGCACCAGTGATTTCCGCAAAGGCACGAAAGTCGTCGTCGAGGGCGATCCGTTCGAGATGATCATGGTCGAGTTCGTCAAACCGGGCAAGGGGCAGGCGCTGTACAAGTGCAAGCTGCGGAACCTGCTCAAGGGGTCGCTGCTCGATCGGACGTACAAGAGCGGCGACGGCCTCGAAGGGGCCGACGTCCGCCGCAACGACGGCCAGTACCTCTACAAAGACAACGACAGCTACGTCTTCATGGACCAGCAATCATTCGAGCAGTTCCACATCCAGGCGGTCACCGTCGGCGAGCAGGCACGGTTCCTGCAGGACGGCATGGTCTGCGAACTGTTGTACTGGAACGACCAGCCGATCGGCGTCACGCTGCCGGGATCGGTCGTGATGAAGGTCAACTACACCGAGCCGGCCGTCCGCGGCAACACGTCGAGCAACATCACCAAGGCCGCGAAGGTCGACAACAACATCGAAATCCAGGTGCCGGCGTTCGTCGACACCGGCGACCTGGTGAAGATCAACACGCAGACGGGTGAGTACATCGAACGGGTGCGGGAGTAGGCTAGCACGGGGATCGCCTCCATGTCGCAATGGTCGCTAGTCATCTACGGTCTGGCCGCGGTGTGGGGCGTGCAGTCGCTGCTGGGGCTGATGTTGTCGTACCGCCGGCAGAAGCTGGTCGAGCTGCAACAGGCAGAGTTGGTCCGGCGTCAGTCCGAAAACCGGGAACAGCAGGAAATTGTGGAGCGGCTGCCGGGACTGAAAGTGAAGCCGGAACCGCAACCGGCGGCCAAAGCAGCATAGCGTGAGATTCTGAATTCGATCCCATGACCGAGCACAACAGCAAACTGTTCATCGAGACCGTCGGCTGCCAGATGAACATGCTGGACAGCGAGCTGGTCGTCGCTGCGCTGCGGAAACAGGGATACGAGCTGACCGCCGACGTCGCCGAGGCCGACACCGTTCTGTTCAACACGTGCAGCGTCCGCGAGCACGCCGAGCACAAGATCTACAGCGCCTTGGGGCGGCTCAAATTCAGCAAGCAGGCCCGGCCGCAGCAGGTCATCGGCGTGATGGGCTGCATGGCGCAGAAGGATCAGGAGCTGATCTTTCAACGGGCGCCGCACGTCGACCTCGTCGTGGGCACCGGGCAACTCGGCGAGATTCCGCGGCTGATTGGCGAAGCCCGCACCGATCGCAAGCGGACGGTCGCCGTCAGCCTCGACCGCCGCGACGGCACCCGCAACGAAGTCTCGCAGAGCTTCCAGAGCTACGACCCGCTCCGCGAACCGGAGATGCGGCCGTCGCCGTTCCAGGCGTTCGTGCGGATCATGTTCGGCTGCGACAAGTTCTGCACCTACTGCGTGGTCCCAATGACCCGCGGCCCCGAGCAAAGCCGGTCGCCGGCCGACATCCTGCACGAATGCCGCGTGCTCGCCGACCAGGGGGTGCTCGAAGTCACGTTGCTCGGCCAGACGGTCAACAGCTACAAATACGTCGAGAACGGCCGCACGTGGCGACTCGCCGATCTGCTGGCCGCGATGCACGACATCCCCGGTCTCGTGCGGCTGAAGTTCGTGACGAACTACCCGCGCGACATGACCGACGAACTCTTGCAGGCCGTCCGCCATCTCCCCAAGTGCAGCCGGTATCTGCACGTGCCCGCGCAGTCGGGCTGCGACGATCTGCTGAAGAAGATGAAGCGCGGCTACACCATCGGCGAGTACCGCGAGATGCACGGCCGCATCCGCGCGACGCTGCCCGATGCCGGCGTGTCGAGCGATTTCATCGTCGGCTTCTGCGGCGAGAGCGATGAAGCACACAACAAGAGCCTCGACCTGATCCGCGAGTTCCGGTTCAAGAACAGCTTCATCTTCAAGTACAGCCCCAGGCCGGGGACGAAGGCGTTCGACCTGCTGCCGGACGACGTCCCCGAAGACGTGAAGCGGGCCCGCAACCACGAGATGCTCGCCGTGCAGAACCAGATTAGCGCGGAGGACAACGTCGCGTTCATCGGCCGCACGGTCGAAGTGCTCGTCGAAGGCCCGAGTCGCAACGCCGAGAAACGGGGCGAGACCGACGCCACCGCCGGCCCGGTGCAACTCACCGGCCGCACGAGTTGCGACCGCATCGTCGTCTTCCCCGGCAACCCCAGGCTCGCCGGTTCGCTGGCCCGCATCCAGATCGAAGACGGCACGGCGACGACGCTGCTCGGCTCCATCGTCACCCGCGAATACCAGCACGGCAGCTCGGCGCTGCTGCCGATTCTGGCATGATCGCGAGGGCATGATGTCGAGTGCCATGTAGTCTGTTTGACGCAAGAAGACTTCATCCACAGATTTCGCCGATTGCGCAGATTTTGAGCAGAGACAATCGTTGGGCAATCGTTTAACACGAGCGGCTCTCTGACAGTCTTTCAATCTGCGGAATCGGTGAAATCTGCGGATAAATGCCTTTGCTCTTCTGGCCCAGGAAACATTGCGGGATCGTCCGGAACGCAATGCAATCCCGCGCGACTCCTTGTCGTTGCCACAACTGATACGGCCGCATCGCACTCGTCGTGAAGACGGACGCGGCCGGCATTTCTTCTGCGGCTGTGCGACGCCGCTGCCGATCTGATGTCCGACAGGGATCGTTGCCTGCGCGTGATGGAATCACCTGTAACGAGTGTGATGTCCCCGCGACCTGGACCGGTACGTTCCCCCGATGCTGCAATTGTTGCTCGTCGATGACTCGCGCACGGTGCGGCTCGCCGCCCGGCGGATGCTGACGCAGGCCGGCCTCGAACTCCTGGAGGCCGAGCACGGCGGCCAGGCGCTCGAGCTGCTTCAGCGGCATCCCGCCATCGCCGTCATCCTGCTCGACTGGTTCATGCCGGTGATGGACGGCCTGTCGCTGCTCAAGACCATCCGCGGCGACCGTCATCTGCCGCAGCCCAAGATTCTGATGTGCACGCGCGAGGACCATCCCGCGCGGATCACCGAGGCGCTCGACCACGGGGCCGACGAATACATCATCAAGCCGTTCAACGAGGACATCGTCCGCAGCAAGTTGTCGCAGGCCGGGCTGACGCAGTTCGCCCGGCGATCGGCCATTTGACGAGGTTGCCCCCATGATCCAGCCCGCCGACTACGATTTCCTGTCGCAGTTCTTCGAGCAGCGCACGGGGGCATTGCTCGGTCCGGGGAAGGAGTTCCTGCTGCAGGCGCGGCTGGTCCCGTTGGCGCAGTCGTGGGGCCTTGGCAGCCTGCACGATCTGGTCGAGGAACTTAGGCACACCGCATCATCGCCGCTTGGTGCGGCGGTGCTGGACCTGCTGACGACGCCGGACACGCAGTTCTACCGCGATCCCGAGACGTTCGACGACCTCCGCGAACGCCTGCTGCCCGAATTGATGCAGGCCCGGCGAGCCACCCGGCGGCTGCGGATCTGGAGCGCGGCGACGGGAACCGGCCAGGAAGCGTATTCCGCGGCAATCATGCTGCGGGACGACTTTCCCGACATCGGCCAATGGTGCGTCGAACTGCTCGCAACCGATCTGTCCATCCCCGCGATTCTCCGGGCGGCGGCGGGGCGGTATTCGCAGACGGAGGTGCAGCTCGGTCTGCCCATCCGGCAACTCGTCCGGCACTTTCACCCCGTCGACGGCGCGTGGCAGATCAGCGACGACCTGCGGCGGATGATCAAATTTCAGGCGCTGGACCTGCTGGAGCCGTTTCCGTCGATCGGGCAGTTCGATCTGATTCTGTGCCGCAACGTCCTGAGCTGGTTCTCGCCGTCGGAGAAGCGGTCGGTGCTGGAGCGGCTGACGCAGTCGCTCAGGCCGGACGGATATTTGCTGCTGGGAGCCGCGGAGTCGGCGTGGGGCCTGACGCAGCAGTGGGAGCCGGTGGAGGGCTGCCGGTCGGTGGCGTATACGCCGACGGTGTCCGCGTCCGGAGTGTTGCGGATCGCCGATCGCGTCACGGCCTAAGACGCCCACCCATAGCAATGGGTGGGCGTCGCTGATTCGTCTTCCCCACCCCGACCTTTTTTCGATACAACCCCGCTCTGCGCCCTGGCGCGGTTTCCGGGGGGAGTCTCATGCGCATCGCGTTCTTCGAAGACGACAAAACCGACCAGTTCACGCCGATTGCGTTGCTGCGGCCGGTCTGTGAGCTGCTGTGCGGACATTTCACCGCGCGCGAACGGGCGCTGCGGTTCCTCCCGGTGACCGAGTGGGGCCTGTATTGCCGCGATCATTTGATCGAAAGCTATGCGGCCGAACACCCCGAAGCGCACCTCAACGACTTCGCGTGGCTGTCCGCCGAACCGACACTGCTGCTCAACAGCCGCTGGCTGTGCGACCCGCGTGAGCTGAGCCAATGCGACCGCGACGCCGTCGGACTGATGGAGGGCGAAGTCGCCTGGATCACGCTCGACCCGCTGGAAACGGCGCTCGTCATCGGCCAGGATCTCCCCACCGCCATCGGCCAAATCGCCCGGACGCGCCGTCGGGTCAAAGCCACGGGGAAACTCGCGCAGTATCCGTGGGATCTCGTCGCCCACAACGGCGAGCAGATCGCCTGGGACTTCGCGGCCCGGTCCGCGCAGCGCGAACCGGCGCGTCACGCGCATCTGGCCATCGTCGGCGATCCGACGCTGGTGTCGATTGACGAGTTCGCCGAAATCGACCCCTACGTCGTGCTCGACACCCGCCAGGGGCCGATCTTCATCGACGGCGGGGCTGTCGTGCAGGCGTTCACGCGGATCGAAGGCCCGGCGTTCATCGGCCGCCAGACGCAACTGTTCCGCACCAACCTGCGGGCCGGCAGTTCGATCGGCCCCGTCTGCCGGGTCGGCGGGGAGATCGAAGCGTCGATCCTGCACGGCTACGTCAACAAATATCACGATGGCTTCCTGGGCCATGCCTACGTCAGTCCGTGGTGCAACCTTGGCGCGTTGACGACCAACAGCGATCTCAAGAACGATTACTCAACGGTCCGCGTCCCGCTCGCCGGGGAGGCGATCGAATCGGGCCAGATGAAGGTCGGCTGCTTTCTCGGCGATCACACCAAGACGGCGATCGGAAGCTGCTTCAACACCGGCACGTCCATCGGCGTGATGTGCCAGGTGCTCCCCGCCGGCGAACTGCTCCCCAAGCACATCCCGTCGTTCACCCGCGTCTGGCACGGCGAACTCGTCGACGGCTTCCCGATGGACCGCAACCTCGCGACCGCCCGCGCCGCCATGAACCGCCGCGGCGTCGAACTCACCGACGCCCAGGAACGCCTGCTGAGGCACGTCTTCCACGACACGGCCGCCGAACGCCGCCGGGCGTTTGAGCGACAGGAGTCGGGGATGTTGTCGGTCGTGCAGCCGTCGGCGTGACTCTTGAACCCGAAGGGTTCACAGAAAGTAGCCGGGGGTCGAAGGCTTTGCGGAGCCCCCCGGACGGTGTCTCCTGCGCATCCATCGACCCCGGCAGGGGTCGCAGAGATTCCGGGGCACAATCATTCTGGCATCCCTCCGGGATGCTCCTTGCGCTGCGAAGCTTTCCGGGGGTCTCCGCGAAACGCTGCGACCCCCGGCTACTTTCTGCGACCTCTTCGAGGTCGAATGCCCCGGCTTCCTCATGGAAGCCACTCCCTATCCATCTCAACTCGTTGGCAACTCTGACGCATCAGACTTGACAAGTCCGTGCCACACCGCCAAATTTCGGTAGAATGCTACCGTACATCGGCGGTCGAATCCCTATTACGTGGCAAATCTGATGAATGATGCAATCCGCGCACTGCAGAAACAAATGGCGCTGATTTCGCAGTCCACCGCTGCGTACAACAACGTATTTGCTGACCTCGCCAAATCGACCTCTGCAATCGCATCATTGCAGGACACACTCGCCAAACAGCTTGAAGGGGACCGCGCCCTTTTCGAAAAGACGTCTGCCATCCTGTCTCAAGCGCGGCTGATTTCTGAGGTCACATCAAACTTTCGGGATTTGTCGCGAGCTAACGCTAGACTGACGTCATTGGTATCGGCCGCCAGCGTGACCGATTCGGCTCTGTCGAAGGTCTTCGCTGACCACAACGCTTTACGATCTTCAATCGCTGCCATTGCGTCACAGTCGTCCGTCACAAGCTTGCTGTCATCGTTGGATACGACGCGTCTATTGCATACGTCACTTAGTTCACAGTATCGACTGCTTCATCTTGAATCGGCATCGTTCGGCAGTAGAATCGAAGCGTCCAAACTGTTCGCAAACGACCTTACTTCGACATTCAGCAAATTCACTCGTTCATACCGTGACTTGGTTGAGTGCATCCCTGCCATTCCAGAAACTCACATTCCGTTCGTGGCCAAGTATTCTCCCATTGAATACTCCCTCGAAGTTGACGTTCTTGAGCAGATTTCCGTAGACGACGAAGAGGATGAAAAGCAATCGATTGGTCTTCCCACGATTGATGATGAACTTGCGATATTCGACGACAAATTGCTAAATTTCATCAATGGGGCCCGGCAATCTCTTGCCTCAGAGAATCCTGACAAGGCGCGCCACGTCACCACGTCTATTCGGGAGTTGTTCACGCATATCCTCCACGGTCTTGCTCCGGACGATGAGATTAGGGCATGGTCCAAGGATGATGACCACTATCATGATAATCGACCCACTCGTCGCGCTAGGCTTTTGTATATCTGTCGCAAGTTTTTCTGCGACTCGCTCACCGAATTCGTCGAAAACGACGTTCAAGCGGCACTCACCCTTGCTGGCTCTTTGAACGCGGGGACACACGTCGTTCAATCAAAACTGACTGAACGCCAGTTGGAAGCGATCGTCTATCGTATGGAATCGCTGGCACTGTTCTTGCTCAAGGTGTCCAAGGGCGACTGACGAAGCCATGTAACAATCGCATGCACCGGAGTTGCCGACAGGGCGGAATTTGAAATCAACGCCGCTGGCGGCAACCCGGTGATGCCGGACGTTAGGCGGGTGTCACAAGATTGCAACCCGCCAGCCGCACCGCACCCGGTTCCGCCTCACAGTCGCGTCCGGGCCGCGTTCTCGTCATGATGATGCCGTTGAACATAAACGGTGACGAACGCGCGAGGAACGCATGGCGAAGTGTCTGGTGACCGGCGGGGCCGGGTTCATTGGGAGTCATCTGACGGAGCGGCTGCTTGCGGCCGGGCACGAGGTGACGGTCCTCGACAACCTCAGCACCGGGCGGGCGGAGAACCTCGCCGCGGTGGCCGAGCATCCGCGGCTGACGATGCGCAACGGCTCGATTACCGACCCGACGCTGCTGGCGGAGGCGACCGCGGGGACGGATGTCATCTATCACCTCGCCGCGGCGGTGGGGGTGAAACTGGTCGCCGACGATCCGGTCCGCACCATCGAGACCAACATCTATCCGACCGAACGGCTGCTGCAACTGGTCGCGCAGCGGAAGCAGCGGCTGTTCATCGCGTCCACCAGCGAGGTGTACGGCAAGAACCCGAAAGCGACCTGGACCGAGGACGACGACCTGCTGCTCGGCCCGACGTCGCGGCCGCGGTGGGCGTACGGCTGCTCGAAGGCGATCGACGAGTTCCTCGCGCTGGCCTACCATCGCAAGTTCGATCTGCCGGTGGTCATCGGCCGGTTCTTCAACGTCGTCGGCCCGCGGCAGGTGGGGCATTACGGCATGGTGATCCCGCGGTTTGTGGATCAGGCGCTGCGGGGCGAACCGCTCGAAGTCTACGACGACGGCTCGCAGGAGCGCTGCTTCGGCCACGTCCGCGAAGTGGTCGACTGCGTCATCAAGCTGGTGGACACGCCGGCGGCGGCGGGGCAGGTGTTCAACATCGGCAGCGACTCGCCGATCTCAGTCAAAGCCCTGGCGGAAGAGGTCATCAAGCGGGTCAATCCGTCGCTCAAAATCCGGCACATTCCCTATCACGAGGCGTACGGCGCGGACTTCGAGGACGTGCAGCGCCGCGTGCCGGACCTGTCCCGGTTGCAGGCGACGATCGGCCAGAAGCCCAAGCTGACGCTGGGGGAGATTCTGGACGACGTGATTCGGTGGAAACGCGGTGCATGAAGGTCGAGAGTCTAGGGTCGAGAGTCGAGAGCCAGAAAAGGCGAGGATGCCCCTTCTTGTGTAGACCGGGCACTCCGTGACCGGAAGGCTTCGCGTCACGGAGTGCCGCGTCTACAGAAGACAGAAGACACCCTCACCCCCGGCCCCTCTCCCACCGAAGCGGCGGGCGAGGGGAGAGAAGAGCCTGAGACGTTTCCGATGGCGTTGATCGTCGACGATGCCCAGTTGCTGCGGATGGTGGCGGAGCCGCCGCGGGATGCCGTGCCGGCGTTGTCGCGGGCGGTGGCGTTCGCGCCGATCGTGTGGCTGCTGGCCGTCGTGCCGCCGGTCGTGGTGCTGACGCGGGCGGTGCTCGACGCCGAGACCGCGGCGTGGGCGGTGCGCAGCCTGTCGGTCGTGCAGGCGGACCGCTTGCAGGAATGGCTGATTCCCGGGACCGGCTTCGGGACCGAGGCCCTGTCGTGGATGCCGCCGCTGCAAACCTGGCTGACGGCGATGTGCCTGCGATGGGCGTGGCCGGGGGCGGTTTCGCCGACGATTGCCGTGTCGGCCGTGGCGAGCGGACTGACGCTGCTGCTCATCTACTCGTGGCTACGGGAAGCGCTGGGGGAACGGATCGCCGTCCTCGGAGCCGTGATGTGGGGGCTGCACCCGCAGTTTCTGCAACTCGCGGGGAGCGGTCGTCCGGATGGATTGACGGTCGCATTGCTGACGTGCATTGGTTGGGGTTTGTGGGGTCATTGGCGCGGCCCGCCGACGTTCGTCTCGATGCGGCTGCTGTGCGCCGGTCTGGCGTGGGGCCTCGCTCTGCTGGCAGGCGGCCCGGTGGCGATCGCGGCGTGGGCGGCGATCCTGCTGTTGTGGTTGTGGGAGGGGGGCCGGTCATTGTCCGGCAACAGCGCGGCGGAAGAGCCCTCGACGCTGCAACTCGGCCGCGGAGCGGTGCTGGTGCTGATCACCGGCGGGGCGTTGTCACTGTGGTGGATTGCGATGGTGCTGGCGGATTCGGGTGCGGCGTTTCTCGACGGCTGGCTGCGGCTTGCGCCGCCGCGCTACCAGATGCCGACGCCGCTGCCGCTGTCGGGCAAACGGTTTCTGCAGGACGTGCAGCCGTGGCTGAGCCGGTCGGCGTTCCTCGCCGGCTGGTGGCTGGTGGGGCTGCGTCACGCCCTGCGGCCACGGAGTGAAGACGGTGATGTCGCCGCTCAGGCGTTGGGCCGCTGGATGGTCTGCTGGACCGTCGTCGGCGTGACCCTGCGACTAATTCCCACGTTGATTCCGTCGATCTGGCCTGCGGCGACCCGGCCGTGGGAAGCGTTTTTGTTCATCCCCACGGTGATTCTGTCGGCTCAGGGGTTGGACGCCGTCATCCGCCGCGAGGTGTCGAATCGTGTGTTTGTCGGCGCGCTCACGGTGACTGTTGCCGCTGTCGTCTGGGCCGTGACGGGACGGCTGACGATCGGCCTGATCGTCGCCGGGTTCTTCGCCGGACTGATTTTCGCCAGCGCGCCGATCGCCATCGGTCTCAGGCGGGCGTCGCTGGCCTGGACTGAGGCCGGCATCCGCAACTGGATACAGGTTGCAGCTCTTGTCACACTGCTTGGACCGTTGGTGTTCCACGCGATCTGGCTGTCGCAGCCGCAGACCGCACGGGCCCGATACGCCACGCTGCGATCCAAGCTGCTGCTGGTCCCCGCGGTGAACCGCATCTCGCTCATCACCGATGCGCACGACACGCCGCAGGAGTTGGAATACCTGCTGCGTTCGTTGTGGCCGCGGGTGCCGTTCACCCGCGCGGCGGGCTGGGACCCCAAGCTGACGGAGACGATTGTGGAGGAGGCGGACGCCCCGGTGTCGCGAATGCTGATCGTCGAATGGAGTCGCAAAGAACTGCGGCTGCGGTCCGACGTGGGAAACGTCTGGCAGATCACCCCCGTGATGGAGCCGATGGCCTACGGACAGCGCCGGCTGGCCGTGCAGGTGATCGCGCCCGCCGATCCGACCGGAGCGGCGGCGCTGTGACGCGGATCGAATCGCCTTCGTGTAGGGTGCAGTCGAGTCTTCGAGGCTCACCCTCTTCGTTGGACTCCAACGAAAACGAAGAGGGTGAGCCTCGCAAAGCCTCGACTGCACCCTACTGAAGAGGGGAACCGCGATCACGCCGCGCGGGCGGACACCGTCACAAGGCCGTTCTTCTCGACGAGCCGCACCAGACCGCGACAGGCGCGTTCGACATCGAGTTCGCGATGACACGCCTGCCGCGCGTCGCCGGGACACGGACACACTTTCTTGTAGCTCGCCGCGCACGGCACCTGCGTCGCGACGAATTCGTGCTGGATTCCAGGCGGGCCGGAGCGCATGGCACTGGTGCAGGTGAAGATGCCCAGCGTCGGCGTGCCCAACTCGGCGGCGAGGTGCATCGGGCCGGAGTCGTTGCTGATCATTGCATCAACCTGCGACAGCACCGCGGCGAGTTGCTTGATCGTCGTCCGTCCCGCGAAATTCGCAACGGGCAACGACGGACATTGTGTCCGGATCAACGCGGCCATCCGTTCGCATTCGAGGACATCACCGCCGCCGCCGACCAGCACCGCGGACCCGCCCCACGTGCGACCGGCGCGGCTCAACAGGGCGGCGAATTGCTCGATCGGCCAGCGCTTGGTCTCCCACTTCGCGCCCCATTGCACGGCGAAGATCGGCCGCGGCAAGCCGGCCAACTGTAGAGTCGCGAACTGCTCGTCGGCCCGGTGGATGCGCATCGTGAACCGGCGCGGGGTGTCGCCGACGCCGAACGCTTCGGCGACGCGCCAGTAGCGGGCATGGGCGGGGACATCGCGGCCGGTGCCGGTGATGGTGTGCGTCGTCGCCCAGGCCGCCCCTTCGCGGGCGGTTTGCAGGCCGATGCGGTGCCGCGCGCCGGTGGCGAGCGTCATCACCGCCGACCGCAGCAAGCCTTGCAGATCGAACACCAGATCGAAGCGTTGCCGGCGAAGTTCGTTGAGTGAGGCAATGGCCTGCGACCACGTTGGCCGGCGATCGCACAACTGCACGTCGTCAAGATCGGGGCAGCCGTCGACCAACTCACGCAGTTCCCTCTGCACCAACCACGCGATCCAACTGCCGGGAAACCGTCGCCGCAGCGCCGCCACAAGGGGCAGCGTCTGCACGACGTCTCCCAGCGCGCTCGGCTTCACAATCAGTATCCGGCGGGCGTCGATGGCAAGCAGGCGGTTGTCCGGTCCGGGGACGGTCACGGCGGAATCCTGGCTGATCGTTTCAATTCGAGCCGGGTGGCCGGGGCTGGACCGACCAACGGGAGGGAAGCCCCGGTGAGCGCGCGGCAAACCGGGGCTTCGCCGAAGCGGCTCCAGCCCCGGCCACCCACACATCGCTCACAGCGGCGGAATCTACCCGGAAGATGGACGATTGGACAATGCCGTATTGCCGCATCGGGAAGAGACCGCGGGGTTCACTTCGAATGGTGTAGGGCACGAGGTCTGCGGTTGCACATTCCCGGCGGAGCGACTCCCCTTCTGGCCCCCTCGCCCCCGTCTTCGGGGGAGAGGGTCGGGGTGAGGGGGGAG
This sequence comes from Planctomycetaceae bacterium, assembly GCA_034439795.1. Classification (GTDB taxonomy): domain Bacteria; phylum Planctomycetota; class Planctomycetia; order Planctomycetales; family Planctomycetaceae; genus DSVQ01. The sequence goes on from JAWXBB010000241.1 coordinate 12,986, forward strand.
CGCTTCCTGCCGTGTCCGACACTAATCCGAAGCGTGAGCGAGGGCGAGCGCTCGCCCTCGCTCACGCTTCGGGTTAGTGTCCCTGGCGGTCATCACTCTGCGAAGCGCTCGCCCCCCTCACCCTAACCCTCTCCCCCGAAGACGGGGGCGAGGGGAACAGGCCGGCGTGCTTCTGTTCGACTTTCAACCATCAACTCTCAACTTTCACCCCTCAACCGTTTGGCAGTTCTTACAAAACCACGCGACAGCACTGCTCAGACTGACATCTCATGTTGACCGAATGCACGCGGCGACTTATGTTCCCGCCGCTTCGGTGTGCGGTTCTTGGGAACACTCACCGGGGCGAGTTGGGTTTGCTCCGAGGAGGTCCGATCGCCCATCGGGTGATCGGACGGCGCTGGGATTCCCACGGCACGGAGGCCAACGGGGACCGGTACTGACTCGGCGACAAGGGAGTCCGACACGGAGGTCGCGACTCCCTGTTTCGCAGATTACGGTTGTCCGATCGCCCCGGAAGCAGCGCACGTCCTACGCCCCCCTGGGACGCCGCTGCTTCCGGGCTTTCTTCTGGGATGGCCGCACAACCCCGATTGACTCGTGCGACGCTGCGGCCCTAGAGTGGTGGGGGCGAAGACGAATCGCGCTTCAGTCAACACACGGACCTGTTCATGGTGTCCCTGGCTCGCACTGCGCCGCCGCGACGGACTTACAAACCGCGTCGGGCGGGCGTGTTGCCCGGCTGGCTCCTCTCGCTGTTGTTCCACAGCACGACGATCACCCTGCTGGTGCTCGGTTCGCGGTACTGGCATCGCGAGCCGGTCGGGTTCGGCGACCAGTTGGGCAGCCCGTTCGTGATCATCGCCGATTCGTTCGGCGACCCGTTTCTCGACGGCTCGGGCGCGGCCCCCGGCGAACGGCTGCTGAACCTGCGGCCGGGTGATCCGCAGGGGACAGCGACCGTCGCTGACCAGACTCGTGAAGATCCCGCCACCAGTGGCGAAGCCGGGGGTGCGACGTCGCCCAACGCCACGACCGCGGCCGCCGAGAATTGGCCGGCGGACGCGGTCGCGTCGAGCATTGCCCTGCCGACCAGCGTGCAGCCGTTGACGCCGTCCGCGTTGACAGCCGGATATGCGACCGAAGCGGCGCCGTCACCGCCCGGTCGGACGATGCTGGGGCCGGGGTTGTCCAGCAGCGGCGACGGCCGACCCGACGCCCGCGGTCACATCAAAGGAAGCGGCGGCGGGGGCAACTCGAACAATCCCGGCGGCGGCGGCGTTCCCGGCACCGCCTTCCTGGGGGTCCGCGATCAAGCCACGCGGGTGGTGTACGCCATCGACTGTTCGGCGAGCATGGCGAACGACAACGCCATCCGGTCGGCGAAGGCGGCGCTCGTCGCCAGTCTGCAATCGCTTACGGAGTCGCAACAGTTTCAGATCATCTTCTACAACCAGACGCCGAACCTGATGCGACTCCGCAACAACTCCACTGCGGACATGGCCTTTGCGACGGAAGTCAACAAGACGCTGGCCCGGCAGCACATCGCCGGCGTGGAACCCGATTTGGGGACCGACCATCTCCCCGCGTTGAAGATGGCGCTGCGGCTGGGGCCGGAGGTGATCTTCTTCCTCACCGACGCCGACGAGCCGCAGTTGTCCGCGGGTGAGTTGCAGGAGCTGCACCGGTTGAATGCGGGCCGCACGCGGATTCACACGATCGAGTTCGGCCGCGGGGCCGAGCTGGGCGAGACCGTCAACTTCCTCAAGAAGCTCGCCACACAGAATGGCGGCACGTACCGGTATCATGATGTCCGACGGATTGCGATGGAGCGTTAGCAGCCGGGATGCCAGCCCGCGCGCTACGGTCGATGCTTCAGCCCCGAAGGGGCGACAGACCGTAGCCCCAGGCGTGAGCCTGGGGAAAGCGAGACGTTGGTGTCATCAGCCCCGAAGGGGCGACAGAATGCCGCGCCACTGCATTAGCTCTGCCGCCCCTCCGGGGCTTGTCGTTGTGGTCCGGACTTTCCCCCAGGCTTACGCCTGGGGCTACGATCTCGACGCCCCTCCGGGGCTAAAGCAAACATCGACAACGCTTCTCACCAAGCATTCGCCAAGACTGCTTTCGCACGTTCGTGATCGGGTGATCACAACCATTGTTGTCCTGTGGTGCTTGTGCGCAACCGCCGCATTCGCCGAAGACGTCGTCATCCAACCCGCGGCGAGCAGCAGCCGGGTGACGGTCAACGGTCGCATCGTGGACTACACCGGTCGCGAATTGACGCTGGAAACCGGCGTCGGCGCGGGGATCAAACGGTTTCCACGGGCGGAAGTGGTTGCCGTCACGACGCCGTACCGCGAAGCGCATCAGCGCGGGTTGACCTTACTCGCTGAAGGGAAGCCGAAAGAAGCCGACGCTGCGTTTGAGGCGGCGCTCGACGACGAAACCCGCGCGTGGGTCCGCCGGAGTCTGCTGGCCGGGCAGGTGAATTGCGCCTGGTGGACCGGGGACTACAGCCGGGCGGCCAGCCGGTTTCTGCCGATTGCGGAGTCGGACCCGGAAACGTGGTACTTCGGTCTGATGCCGCTGGTGTGGACCGAAGATGTGCCCGCGTCGGCGAAACTGTCGGACGCCCGCGCTTGGCTGCGCAGTCCGAACTCCGTGGCCCGGTTGCTCGGGGCGAGCTGGCTGCTGACGGGGACCGACCGCATCGCCGCGGAGAAGGTGCTGTCCGATCTGGCGAGCGACACCAATCGCAGCGTTCAGCGACTGGCCCAGGCGCAACTCTGGCGGCTGCGGCTGGAGAACGGTCCGCTCCCGACCATCGAGCTCCGCCGCTGGGAGTCTACGATCCAGGACGCGCCGCCGGAACTTCGCGCCGGTCCGCTGTTCCTGCTCGGTCGCGGCCACGTTCAACGGCAAGATGCGCTGGACGCCGCGGCGACGTGGCTGTGGCTGCCGTTTGAATATCCCGAACTGCGGTCGCTGTCCGCCGAGGCTCAGCAACGGGCCGCCGAACAACTGCTGGCCGCGGGGGATCAAATCGGTGCACGCGCTCTGGCGAACGAAGTCGGCATCCACTTTGCCGACCTCCCGGTGGCCCAGCGGGCATTGAAGCTGCTGGAAACGGCGTCACAAACTCAGCCGTGATCGCGGCCAAGCGACATCCGTCGATTCTCAAAGGTGGGAATGGACCGGGGCCGTTCGCGGGTCACTTGAATCGCGCACGGCTGCGTGTCATAGTTTCGCCGCGCCCGTTTGCCGCCGCGGCAACCGGTGTCGCGCGTCTGTTCCGGGCGAGATCGTCTCGCTGGGATCGGACTTCGCCCCAACACCATCCCCTGGGTCCAGTTTCTCCAACTCTGCCCCACATGACCGTGGCAGACGCGGGGTTGCCGCGCCGGTGCCGACACGATGCACGCACTGTTCGCTTTGACCTTTCAGGATTTTTTCGCCCGCGATGGGGGGTTGTCCCCGGAGCTGGCGTTCCTGACGACGGTGCTGTTGCACGCCGTGCTGTTAATCAGCGTGTTCGGCTTCCTGCCGCTGTTCTTCATCTGGCTGGAACGCAAGGTCGCCGGCCGGATTCAGGACCGACTCGGCCCGACGCGTACCGGCGGCAAGTTCGGCTGGCTGCAAACGCTCGCCGACGGCATCAAACTGATTCAGAAGGAAGACCTGTGGCCGACCGCGGCCGACAGCGTGATCTTCCGGTTGGCGCCGTATCTCGCCGTGGTGGCCTCGTTCGCCGCATTCATGGTGCTGCCGTTTTCGGATGGCTGGGTCGCCGTGGCGCTCGACTCCGGCGTGTTCATGATTCTGGCGCTGATGTCGCTGGAAGTGCTGGGGATCATTCTCGCCGGCTATTCGAGCGGCTCGAAGTGGTCGCTGTTCGGGGCGATGCGCGAAGCCGCCCAAATGGTGAGCTACGAGATTCCGATGGCGCTCTGCGTGCTGGTGCCGCTGGTGGCCGCCGGGTCGCTGAACTTTGGCGAGATCGCCGCGCTGCAGTCGGGGACGATTGCCGACTGGCTGATCTTTCACGATCCGTTCACGTTCCTGGCGTTCTTCACCTATTTCACGGTCGCGACGGCGAGCGTGAAGCGGGCGCCGTTCGACCTGGCGGAAGCGGAGAGCGAACTCGTCGGCGGTTTTCACACGGAATACAGCGGCCTGCGGTGGTCGTTCTTCTTCATGGCGGAATACGCCAGCATGTTCGCCGTCAGCGGCATTGCCGTGCTGCTGTTCCTCGGCGGCTGGCACACGGGCATCGGGGTTGAGAACGCCCTCGGCGGACTCCGTGGCTGGTCGCCCGATGTCGGCGTGCAGGGCTTCTCGCTCGGCAGTTACATTCTGAACGTGATCGGTGCGCAGGTCTTCATGCTGAAGGCGTTCGGACTGGTCTTCGTGCAGATCTGGGTGCGATGGACGCTGCCCCGGCTGCGAATCGACCAGGTGATGACGTGCTGTCTGAAGTATCTGGTGCCGATCAGTTGTTTCCTGTTCTTGGGGGCGGTGCTGTGGCCGCTGGTGTTGGCCACGTCGCTGGGGCAGACCACGTGGACGCCGGTCTTGGGGCCGAAGGTGATGTCGCAGCACAGTGCGCCGGCCGTTCCGCCGGTGGTCTCGAAGCTGGCCACCACGGCAGAGACGGGGGTTGATCGATGACCATCGAGTCTCTGCTGTTCTGCATTTTCGCCATCATCACCTGCGGCTCGGCCGTGGCGGTGGTGGTCTCGCAAAACGTCGTGCGGATGGCGTTCTGGCTGGTGCTGAGCCTCGGCTCGGTCGCGGCGTTGTTCTTCCTGCTGGGTGCCGACTTCCTGGGGGCGACGCAGTTGCTGATTTACGTCGGCGGCACGGTCGTATTGCTGGTGTTCGGCGTGATGCTGACCGCCAGCGGGCCGTACTTGCAGATCAAGACGTCCCCCGCGGAAATGTTTCTCGGAGCGGGCGTGGGCGGCCTGCTGTTGATGGTGCTCGGTTTCTCGGTGGTCGGCATCGACTGGAACGTCGAGGTGATGGAC
>JAWXBB010000242.1:0-21094 GCA_034439795.1 Planctomycetaceae bacterium
CGCCTGGTTCGCCCCCTTGCCGCCGGGAATGAACTGCAACCCGCGGCCGGAGAGCGTCTCGCCCGACAACGGCATCCGCGGCACACGGGCCACGAGGTCCATGTTGATCGAACCGACCACGGCGATGCGCGGCGACATGGCAGATCTTTGTAGGTTGGGACGAGTCTTCGAGTCCCAACACAGATGAAGGTTCAATTTTCAATGACCAAGGTGAAGAATGACTTCTGCCTTTGGTCATTGAAAATTGAACCTTGGTCATTTCACCGTGGTGGGACTCGAAGACTCGTCCCACCCTACCTTCTGTCGGGCGGTTGACTGCTCAACTGCACGAGGGCTTCGATCAGCCGCGATTGTTTCGCGTCGGGCAGAATCAGAGTGCGGTGCGGGCCGTTGTCCGCCGGGGCGAATTTCGTGAAGCCGTCCGCTTCGACGGTCACGCGGCCGGGGGCGGACAGGTCGAAGTAGCCCCGGTCGGGACAAACGGCGTACAACGCGGCGGTCAGATCCCACGTCGGCCGATTGTGCGGCGGCGGGTTGTACAACCGATACGCCTCGGCCAGCGGATGATGGACCACGTAGCTGTAATCGCGCTCGATGCTCGTCGCCGGATAGGCCGCCGCGATGCCGATCTCGAAGCCGCTCCAGACGATCGGCGTCGGCCACTTTTCGGCGACGGCCTTCGCCGACGGAATGTCCTGCACGACGTTGTATTCGAGAAACCGCGCGTTGCCGTTGATCGGCTTGAACGCCCCCGCCATCACCGCCAGTTCGCGCACTTTCTGCGTGATGAGTTCCGACCCCGACAGCGGCGACGCGGCGTCGCCCTTCGTCTCCAGCAGCCGCGCGATGTTCGTCGAGAACCCGACCTGCACGATCACCACCGAGCGGTCCGGCTGCTTCGACAACACCTGCCGCAATAGCGCGACGGCCTCCGTCGCGTCGGCTCCCGACTGCAACGTGTGCGGATATCGCGGTTTCCCGTCATCCATCGCGACGGCGAGCGGCAGGAACTTGCTGTCTTCGCGCGTCTTGCCGTCGCGGACCACGCCGACGGCGACCTCCGGCCGGCCATAAAAGTGGTTGACAGCATCGACGAACGGCCCGGCCAGCCGATGGTCCTTGGTCAACGTCACGGCCAGCAGCCGGCACTGCCCGCGGCTGTGCAGCGAGTGCAACATGCCGAGCGCGAGCGCGTCGTCGACGTCGTTCCCCATGTCGGTGTCGAAGATGACGCCGACCGGTTCGGCCGCCGCCGCCGCGGTCAGCAGCGCGGTCCCCAGCAGACAGGCAAGAAGTCCAATGCGCGGCATGGTGGTTCTCATCGTTGGTTTCAATCGCCGGGAAGTGCATCGTGACCTACAGACATTACGGTCTGAGCCGGGGGACATCAATGATCGGCAAGATCGGGCGAATGCCTCCGACGTTTGGTGGTGCAACGACTGTGGATCAACGGCCCATTCTTCTGTCCCGGAGGGACTGCAGCCATTAGCCGGGGGTTGAGCGACAGCGACACCCCCGGATGCGGAATTGAATCACACGACGACCCCGGAGGGGTCGCAGCGCTGACGAGTGCTGCGACCCCCTGCCGGGGTCGAACCCATCTCTCCTTCGTCAACCGGGGGTATCGCTGTCGCTCAACCCCCGGCTAATGGCTATGAACCCTCCGGGTTCGCAGCGACCGCCAATCGGTGACTGCTCCCAATTCCGTACGCTCGCGGAGCAGATTCGTTCCGGGATGGACCGCGTATCGGTTACGATGGAGATGATGGGTGGCGGGGCCTTAGCCGCTTCGGCGTGGCCCCGATGTTCGATGAGAAGACGGGGCCACTAAGACTTAGGCCCCGCCACCCCGGCCCAGGATCCCGCTTCGGAGCGAAACGACCATGTCCGCCACCCTGACCGCCACCGGCACGCTCGATCGGCTGCACCACGTGGCGATTTCCGTCCCGAATATCGCCGAGTCAGTCGCGTGGTATCGTGCCACGTTCAACTGCGAGGTGACGTACCAGGACGCGACGTGGGCGATGCTGAAGTTCGCCAACGTCAGCCTCGCGCTGGTGATCCCCGAGCAGCATCCGCCGCATCTGGGGTTCGTCACGCCGAACGCCAGCAACTACGGCACGCTCAAACGCCACCGGGATGGAACGGAATCGCTCTACATCTCCGACCCCGCGGGGAACGCGGTGGAGTTGCTGTCACCGGAATCGTGCACGAATTCGTGATTGAGGTTCACACAGCCGGTAAAACCTCAGTAGCCGAGGCCGTTGCGGATGTGATAGCTGGCTGCGCAGCGACAACAGTTCCTGCCATGAAATCATGCAGTGACCGACGCTTGCGATTGAGCAACAGGACAACGAATTCGCTCCAGATCCAGACTTGTCCCGCTATTTCGACCCAGCCGTTCCACTCTGGTACATGTTCCTGGACGTTCACGCCTCGTTGCAACCAACTGACGCCGACGTACAAATTGTCCGGAATCGTCCAGAGTGCGATGAGCGTCGCGGCATCGCTCAGTACCATATAGACCAGTTCGATCGCGCTCCGAAGCCAGGCCTCCCGCCAGCGAATTGGTTCGCCGTTCATGCGGAGCACACGAATCCCCATGAGGTGCTTGCCAATCGTTTGGCCAAATCGTCCGTGACCATAGATCGTATAAGCTTGGTAAAGCGCTGACATCGTCACAAGTGAGACCATCGCCACGATCCTTGAATGCCCCTCAAGCCAAGCACTCAAGATCATCAACGGCATAAAGACGAAGACATCAATCCACATCGCAGCGAATCGCTGCCAGAATGTTGCGTAGGTCATGTGACTGGCAACCTTTACTGACAGCGATTCGGATACGTTCTCACGGCTTCGTCATGCTGGCGACATAGACGATGTTTGAGCGACTCAGCGCAAGCATCACTTCGCCGCTACCAGCCGCTTGATCTGCACGTTGCGGAACTCGACCGGGTCGGAATGCCCCGCGAAGCCGAAGTAGCCGGTGGTGCGGTTCATGCCCGGGTGCGGCTTGTCGGCGAGGAACTCGGTGACGGTGCTCAGGTCGGCGTCGAGAATCACCGTGCCGTTGAGCTCGACCTTGATCTTGCTCCCCTCGACGGTCACTTCCTGGAAGTTCCAGTCGCCGGTGGGCCGCAGGAAGCCGCGGGCGGCGGGGACCATGCCGTACGCCGAGCCGTGGAACTGCCGCGGGTCGAGGCTGGCGTACTTCTCGTGTTCGCTGTCGAGAATCTGCAGCTCGCACATGCCGACGTAGGCGGGGTCTCCTTCGCCGGGGTAACGGATGGCCAGCCCGTTGTTGCCGCCGGGGGGGAGCTTGAATTCGAGCCGGGCGACGAAGTCAGCGTACTCGTCCTTCGCGTACAGCACGCCTCCCTTGCCGGCCTTGCACTTGATCTTGCCGTCGATCACTTCGTAGTTCTCAACCGCGCCGGCCCAGCCGTCGAGCGACTTGCCGTCGAACAGGCTGGTGAACCCCTCGCTGCTCTTCGAGGCCAGCATCTTGTTGGCTTCCTCGCCGCCGATTTCGCGGACGAACACGTTCTTCCAACGGATTTCGCCGCCGTGGGTTTGCAGTTGAATCGGCCCCCTGGCGAACAGCGGCTGCTTGCGGTCCCAGAAGTTGTCCATGACGGCGTGATCGACGACGAGCTGGTCGTTGAGATAGATTGTGGTCCGGGCGCCGAGCTGCCGGATGCGGAAATGGTTCCATTCGCCGAGCGGTTTGTCGGCTTTCGTCAGCGGGTCTTTGCCGGGGTTGCCGGGATTATTGTTCCACAATCCGCCGGACCCTTTGTCGGCCCCGAGCTTGAACTTTTCCTCGTCGGTCGAGTCCCAGATCTGCACTTGGGGCGTGCCGCGCAGATAGATGCCGCTGTCGGCCTTCGGAACCGTCTTGTACGAGACGTGGAGTTCCATGTCGCCGTAGTCTTTGTCGGTGGTCGCATACGCTCCGAAGCCGTCGTTGACCAGATCGCCGTCCTGGACCATCCAGTGCTTGGTGAAATCTTCCTGCTCGGCGGCCTTCTTCGCGGCGAGGTCGGTCGCACTCAGTTCCCACACCTTGCGGGGGTCGACGGTCTTGAGGCCCCACCAGCCGGTCAAGTCTTTCCCATTGAACAGGGCGGTGAACCCCGTCGGCGGCGCGTTATCCGCGGCCGACAACCCGGTGGCGAGAAGAGCGAGCACGCTCAAACAACAGACCGTTCGGAGGAAGCGCACGGCGGGAACTCCTGCGGGGGCGGGTGGCGGGATCGGACGACGTCGATGGGTGAGAGGATAGCCGATGGAGATGGCGATTGTCACGCGGACAGGATTCGGGGCATGGTCGAAACCTGACGCTTCTGCAAGCCCTGCGACTGTTCATTTGCTTCAATTCAGCGAGCGTCCTTGAATCTCGCCGCCGGCTTGTTACGCTCAGGCAGTTTCGCTCCGCGCCCGACCGCTGGAGTGACGGTGCGCGCTGATCCCGATGATCGCCCGCGCCGCCCGCCTGATTGCGCCCTCCGGAATCCGTCGCTGTGCCCAAACGTACCGATCTTCACAAGATTCTGCTCATCGGCTCCGGCCCGATCGTCATCGGGCAGGCCTGCGAGTTCGATTATTCCGGCACGCAGGCCTGCAAAGCCCTGCGGGAAGAGGGGTACGAGGTCGTCCTGGTGAATTCCAACCCGGCGACGATCATGACCGACCCGCAGATGGCGGACCGGACGTACATCGAGCCGATCACCTGGGAGTACGTCGCCAGGATCATCGAGATCGAGCGGCCGGACGCGATTCTGCCGACGCTCGGCGGGCAGACGGGCCTCAATCTGGCAATGGAGCTGCATCGCCGGGGCATTCTCGACCAGTACGATTGCGAGCTGATCGGGGCCAAGGCGGACGTCATCAAGAAGGCCGAGGAGCGCGACGCCTTCAAGCAGGCGATGATCGGCATCGGGCTGGAAGTTTGCCACAGCCGCATCGTTCACAACATGGACGAGGCGTACGCGGCGCTTGAGGAGATCGGCCTGCCGATGATCATCCGGGCCAGCTTCACGCTGGGCGGGACCGGCGGCGGCGTGGCGTACAACCGGACCGAGTTCGACGAGAAGGTTCGCAAAGGCCTCATGCTGTCCCCCGTCACCGAGGTGCTGCTGGAAGAGTCGATCATCGGCTGGAAAGAGTACGAGATGGAGGTGATGCGCGACGTGGCCGACAACGTCGTCATCATCTGCTCGATTGAGAACTTCGACCCGATGGGCGTCCACACCGGCGATTCGATCACCGTCGCCCCCGCGCAGACGCTGACCGACAAGGAATACCAGCGGATGCGCGACGCCACCATCGCGTGCATCCGCGAGATCGGCGTCGAGACCGGCGGGTCCAACGTGCAGTTCGCCATCGACCCCCAGACCGGCCGGATGGTCGTCGTCGAGATGAACCCGCGTGTGAGCCGGTCCAGCGCACTGGCGTCGAAGGCGACCGGCTTCCCCATCGCCAAGATCGCGGCGAAGCTGGCCGTCGGTTATCGGCTGGACGAAATTCCCAACGACATCACCCGCGAGACATTGGCCTGCTTCGAGCCGACGATCGATTACGTTGTCACCAAGATCCCCCGCTGGACGTTCGAGAAGTTCCCGGAGGCCGATCCCGAACTGACCGTGCAGATGAAGTCGGTCGGCGAGACGATGGCCATCGGCCGGACGTTCAAGGAGTCGCTGCAGAAGGCGATTCGCGGGCTGGAAATCGGGCATTTTGGCCTCGGCGGCGGCAAGAAGGATCTGTGGGGCACGACGAAACAGCCGCATATCGACGAGATCGAAGCCAAGCTCGCCACGCCGAACGAACACCGCATCTTCTACATCCGCTACGCCATCAAGGCCGGACTGTCGCTGGAGACGATTTTCGATCTCACGAAGATCGACCCGTGGTTCCTCGATCACATCCGCCAGCTCGTCGTCATGGAAGACGAACTGCGTCGCGTCCATCGGCTGGAAGACGCCCCGGCGGAACTGATCCGCCGCGCCAAGCGGGCCGGATATTCCGACATGCAACTGGCCGGCTGGTGGAACTCGTCGGAAATGGACGTCCGCGCCCGCCGTAAGTCGCTGGGGATTATCGCGACGTTCAAGCAGGTCGACACGTGCGCCGCCGAGTTCGAGGCATACACCCCGTACTATTATTCGACCTACGAATCCGAGGACGAGGCTCCGCTGCCGCGGACCGACAAGCGCCGGATCGTCATTCTCGGCGGCGGTCCCAACCGCATCGGCCAGGGGATCGAGTTCGATTACTGCTGCTGCCAGGCCTCGTTCGCGCTCCGGGAGCTGGGCATTGAAAGCGTGATGATCAACTCCAACCCGGAGACGGTCTCGACCGACTACGACACGTCGGACCTGTTGTTCTTCGAGCCGCTGACGATCGAGGACGTGCTCAACGTCTGCGACCGGTTGCAGCCCGACGGCGTGATCGTGCAGTTCGGCGGGCAGACGCCGCTCAATCTCGCCAAGGGTTTGGAGGCCGCCGGCGTAAAGATCGTCGGCACCAGCCCGGACATGATCGACGCCGCCGAAGACCGCGAGCGGTTCCAGCAGATTCTGGAACGGCTGGACCTGCGGCAGCCGCCGAACGGCATGGCCTCCGACGCCGAAACCGCCCGGCACATCGCCGAGCGCATCGGCTACCCCGTGCTGGTACGCCCGAGTTACGTCCTCGGCGGCCGGGCGATGGAAATCTGCTACGACAGCGAATCGGTGATGCGATACATGACCGAGGCGGTCAACGTCTCCCCCGACCGGCCGGTGCTGATCGACAAGTTCCTGGAGGAGGCGATCGAGGTCGACGTCGACGCCATCTCCGACGGGGTGACGACGGTCGTCGGCGGCGTGATGGAACACATCGAGGAGGCCGGCGTGCATTCCGGCGACTCCGCGTGCGTCTTGCCGCCGTATTCGCTGCCGCAACACGTGGTGGACGAGATCAAGCAGGCGACGTATTCACTGGCCACGGCGCTCGAAGTCCGCGGGCTGATGAACATCCAGTTCGCCGTCAAGCACGACGACAACGAATTCCAGGTCTACATTCTGGAGGTCAACCCGCGGGCCAGCCGCACGTCGCCGTTCGTGTCGAAGGCGACCAACGTCTCGCTGGCGAAGCTGGCGGCCAAGGTGATGGTCGGCGTGTCGCTCATCGAGCAGGGATTCACCGAGGAGGTCGTCCCGCAGCACATTTCGGTCAAGGAAAGCGTGTTCCCGTTCAACCGGTTTGCCGGCGTGGACATCATTCTCGGCCCGGAGATGAAATCGACCGGCGAGGTGATGGGCATCGACTCCGAATTCCCGATCGCGTTCGCCAAAAGCCAGATCGCCGCGGGGAATAAGCTGCCGACGGAGGGGACGGTCTTCGTCAGCCTCGCGGGCCGGCACAAGCAGCAGATGATCCCGCAGGTCGCCCGGCTCAAGGAGCTGGGCTTCCGCATCGTCTGCACCGGCGGGACGGCGCGCGTCTTCCGCGACGCCGGCCTCGAAGTCGAATCGATCCGCAAGCTGCAGGAGGGCCGGCCGAATCTCCTCGACCTGATGGCGAACAAGGAGATTCAGTTCATCTTCAACACCCCCAGCGGCAAGGGGGCCCGGACCGACGAGGGCAAGATCCGCGCAGCCGCCGTGATGAACGGCGTGACCTGCGTGACGACGCTGCCGGGCTGCGTCGCGGTGGTGAAGGCGCTCGAAGCGCTGTCGAAGAACGCCGCCCCCCGCGTGCGGGCGCTGCAGGACTGGTCCGCCGCGGCAACGGTGGAACGATAGTCTGTCAAAGCCCCGAGCGCCAGCGAGGGAATCCCGATTTCATCATAACGGCGAATGGAAAGCGGAAAGCGTCCCTCGCTCGCGATCGGGGCTTGGACGGAGGAGCGCATCGTGCCCGATGTACCGCTCGCGTACTTCATCACATGGAGCACTTATGGTTCGTGGCTGCCGGGCGACGAGCGCGGATGGGTCGAAACGGGACGGCCCGGCATTCAAGCGCCGGACGAAGAGCGATTTCTCCACACTGACAGGAATCTCTTCTTTGATCCCGTTGTCTTGACGCAATCACAGCGCGAAGTCGTGGCCGCCGCGATCGTCGATCACTGTGCGTTTCGCTCGTGGACGCTGCACGCCAAGAATCCGCGGACCAATCACGTTCACGTCGTCGTGACGTCCGATCTTCCGCCGGAGGTCACGCGCGACCAGTTGAAGTCGTGGGTCTCGCGGCGACTCAACGAGTCATTTGGAAAACGCCAGGTCTGGTGGACGCGATACGGATCGACCAGATGGATTTGGGACGAGACGTCTCTTGAAGACGCAATCAATTACGCGATCGACGGACAGTGAATGTCACAGCCCCGAGCGCCAGCGAGGGAGTCTCTTGAACGAATCAAGATTCCCTCGCTGGCGCTCGGGGCTGTGAAAAGTACACAACCGCCTCTTACGACGCGACCTCTTCCTCGCCCGCGACCGCGCCGACGAGTTCGGGTTCCGCCTCGGTGTTCGACGGCTCGAACTCGAGCTGCTTCTTCTCGGCGACTTCCTTGACCTTCACCGTGATGGTGTTGGACCCCTGGAAGACCCCCTGCAAGAGGTTCTCGGACAGCGGGTCTTCGATGAAGTTCTCGACGGCCCGACGCAAAGGCCGGGCGCCGTATTCCACGGCCCCGCCCTTCTCGATCATGAACTCGCGGGCCTCATCGGTCAGCACGAGCTTGAAGCCCTTCTCGCCGAGACGTTCGCGGACCTTGAACAGTTCGATGTCCACGATCTGCTTGAGGTCTTCCTTCGTCAGCTGACGGAAGACCACGACCTCATCGAGCCGGCCGATGAACTCCGGCTTGAACTCGCGCTCGATCTCGTGCATGAGACCTTCTTTCATGCGCTCGTAGCTGGTGTCTTCGTCGCGCTTGCTGAAGCCGAACTTGTCCCCCTGGCTGATCGCCGAGGCGCCGATGTTCGTGGTCATGATCAGGATCGTGTTCTTGAAGTCCACCTTGCGGCCGAAGCTGTCGGTCAGGTGGCCTTCCTCCATGATCTGCAGCAGCATATTGAACACGTCCGGATGGGCCTTCTCGATTTCGTCGAGCAGGACCACCGCGTACGGCCGGCGACGGATCTTCTCCGTCAACTGGCCGCCTTCTTCGTAGCCGACGTAGCCCGGAGGCGCGCCGATCAGCCGGCTGACGTTGTGCTTCTCCATGTACTCGCTCATGTCGATCTGCAGGAGCGCGTCCTGCTCGCCGAACATGAACTCGGCCAATGTCTTGGCGGTCAGCGTCTTGCCCACGCCGGTCGGGCCGGCGAACAGGAACACGCCGATCGGCCGCTTCGGGTCCTTGAGACCGCTGCGGCTGCGACGGACGGCCTTCGCGACCTGCTTGATCGCCTCATCCTGGCTGACGACCCGCTTGTGCAGCGCGTCTTCCATCTTGAGCAGCCGCACCGCGTCTTCGCTCGACAACCGCGTCAGCGGAATGCCGGTCATCTTGGACACGACCTCGGCGATGACCTCGGCGTCGACCACGCCGTCGGTTTCCTTCGCCTTGTCGCGCCAATCGCGGGTCAGGTTCTCCTTCTTGCGCTTCAGCTTGTCGGCCGAATCGCGCAGCGACGCCGCCCGTTCGAAGTCCTGGTTGGCGACCGCCTCCTCTTTCTGCTGGTTGAGCCGCTCGATCTCCTCTTCGAGATCCTTCAGATCGGGCGGACGGACCATGGATTTGAGTCGGACACGAGCACCGGATTCGTCGATGACGTCGATCGCCTTGTCCGGCAGGCAGCGGGACGTGATGTAGCGCGTGGACAGCTCGACGGCTTTCTCGAGCGCGTCGTCGGTGATCTGCACGCGGTGATGCTGCTCGTAGCGGTCGCGAAGGCCCTTCAGAATCTCGATCGTCTGCTTAGCCGACGGCGGCTCGACGATCACGGTCTGGAAGCGGCGTTCGAGCGCGCCGTCCTTTTCGATGTACTTGCGGAATTCATCGAGCGTGGTCGCACCGATGCACTGCAACTCGCCGCGGCTGAGGGCGGGCTTGAGCACGTTGGAGGCGTCGATCGCCCCTTCCGCACCGCCCGCGCCGACCAGGGTGTGCAGCTCGTCGATGAACAGGATCGTGTTCTTGGCCCGCTTGACCTCGTTCATCACGGCCTTGATGCGTTCCTCGAACTGACCGCGGTACTTGGTGCCGGCGACCATCATCGCGAGGTCGAGGACCACGATCCGCTTGTCGCGCAGCAGTTCGGGGACGCTGCCGTCCACGACCATCTGCGCGAAGCCTTCGACGATGGCCGTCTTGCCGACGCCCGCCTCGCCGAGCAGGACCGGATTGTTTTTCTGGCGGCGGCAGAGGATCTGCACGACCCGTTCGATTTCGTTTTCGCGGCCGATGACCGGGTCGAGCTTGCCCTGCCGCGCGAGTTCGGTCAGGTCGCGGCCGAAGCTGTCGAGGGCCGGGGTCTTGCTCTTGCTGGACTTCGTCTGCCCGCCGCCGGACTGCGCGCCGCCCCGTTCGGACGTTCCTTCGCCGGCTTCAGCCCCGTGACCGAGCAGGTTGAGGACTTCCTCGCGGACGTCTTCGAGCTTGAGGCCGAGGTTCATCAGCACCTGGGCCGCGACCCCCTCCTGCTCGCGGATCAGGCCGAGGAGCAGGTGTTCGGTGCCGACGTAGTTGTGGTTGAGGTTGCGGGCCTCTTCCATCGCGTATTCGATGACCTTCTTGGCCCGCGGGGTCTGTGGCAGCTTGCCCATCGTGACCATGTCGGGACCGGACTGGACGATCTTCTCGACTTCGAGGCGAATCTTCCGCAGATCGACGTCGAGGTTTTTCAGCACGTTCGCCGCGACGCCGGAGCCTTCCTTGACCAGGCCGAGCAGGATGTGTTCGGTGCCGATGTATTCGTGGTTGAACCGCTGCGCTTCCTGGTTGGCCAGTTGCATGACTTTCCGGGCGCGGTCGGTGAAGCGTTCGTACATCCAACAATCTCCGTAAGTAACCAGTGAGTCCGAAACGCGGCTCGTCCCTGTTCACCGCTCAGGCAGGCCGCCGGGGATGGCCACCCGCTGAAATGTCCGTCAAACCTAGCTCACGACTGAACATGCAACTGCCGTTCCGGGACTCCGTTCCTCCCCCGGCGACGGTCGGGCGGTCATTTCCCGGAGAATGCGGACAACCGCGACCGGGCGAATGATGCGGAAACTCGGCCCAAGTGTCCTCAGCGAATCCGTCGGACAGGTCGGAATCCTTTCCAGGGACGCCGGTTGTGTTGCAAGTCACAATCTGACCAAGGCTTGCCGTCTGCCGCGAATTGTAGTGGGGTGTCCTGATCCGGGCAAGCTGCGACCCGGCCGTGGCCGGACCGCGGTTCGGGGGCGATTGGCGTTTTCCGCCGCCACCCCCCGCAAACGGACCGACGGTGTTGTAAAATCGCGGCTGTCAAACCGGCAGACTGCCAGACCCGCAGGCGGCGAGACACCAGCCCGAAGCGTCAGCGAGGGAGTCAACGGCCGCGGGTGCCACAATCGCTTCGCCACACAATATCGACCCACGACGCACCATGCTCCCACAGGCCTTTCAAGACGGCTGGACCAACGGCGCTGAACGGGCGCTCGCGCGGGCGGCTCGGCTGGCCGTGCTGCAGGACGCCGCGGAGGTGGAACCTGCGCATCTGCTGGGGGCGTTGCTGCTCGATGACGGCCGGGCGGGGGCGACGTTGGCCGCGTCGGGGTTGAGCATTGACCTGGTGCTGCCCCTCGAACCTGACTTTGACGCCGCCGAGTTGGACGTCGTCCAGCCGACAGTTCCGTGGGGCGACATTCTGCTCGGCATACTCATGGAAGCCCGACAACTTGCGGACGCCGGTCCGCAGGGGGCAGAAGCGGGAACGAATCATCTGCTGCGCAGTCTGTCGCAAATCGCGTCGTCAGTGTCGGCTCATCTCGAAGCCGTGCGATTCAGCGAATCGCCGACGGAATCGGCTGTCGACATGCCCGGCTCGCAGGTTGCCGTGCCGACCCCGCTGCCGGACGAACTCCGCTTGCTGGAACGGGAGCCGATCGAAGTCAATCCGACGGAGCTGCTGCGGATTCTCGACGCCGCCGCGAACCGCGCGCGCGAAGGGTTGCGGGTCGTCGAAGATTACACGCGGCTCGGTCTCAGCGACCGATTTCTGTCGGAACAACTGAAGAACTGCCGGCACGACATCGCGGCGGCGATGTCGGTGATTCCCGCGTCCGGGCTGCTGGCCGCGCGCGATACGCCGAACGACGTCGGCACGCGGATCGCCACGCTCGACGAATACCGTCGGACGGAACTGGCCGACGTGCTGACCGCCGCGTTCAAGCGCACCGAAGAAGCGCTGCGGACGCTGGAAGAGTACGGCAAAGTCGTGTCGGGGCTGCTCGGCCGGCAGATGGAGCAGTTGCGCTATCGCGTCTACACGCTGGAAAAAGCGGTCTTGCGGACGGAGTCCAATCGCCAGCGGCTGGAGGGACAGCGGCTGTACGTGCTGGTGACGGAATCGCTGTGCCATCACGGGTCGGGACCGGCGATCCACGGCGCCATCGCCGCGGGGGTGCGGATGTTCCAGATCCGCGAGAAGACGATGAAGGACCGGGCGCTCGTTGAGCACGCTCGCCACGTCCGCCGCTGGACGCGCGACGCCGACGCGCTGCTCATCATCAACGACCGGCCGGACATCGCCGCGCTCGTCGATGCGGACGGCGTCCACGTCGGCCAGGACGAACTGACGGTCGCCGACGCCCGCAAGATCGTCGGCCCCGACAAGCTGGTCGGCGTCTCGACGCACACCATCGAGCAAGCCCGGCAGGCGGTGCTGGACGGAGCCGATTACCTTGGCGTCGGCCCCACATTTCCGACGGGGACCAAATCATTCACCGAGTTTCCGGGACTGGCGTTTGTCCGCCAAGTTGCCGCGGAGATCGCGCTGCCGTGGTTCGCGATCGGCGGGATCAATGCCGAGAATCTGGCGTCCGTGACTCAAGCCGGGGCCACACGCGTGGCGGTCAGCGGGGCGGTGTGCGGGGCGGAAAACCCGTTCGATGCAGCGTCACAACTGATTTCGTGGTAATCGGTTGTGTCACGGCATCCATTCCAGTCCCCTCGCCCGCCGCTTCGGTGGGAGAGGGTTAGGGTGAGGGTGCCTTTCTCTTCTCGTCGGGGCAAAAGGCAAAGACACCCTCACCCCCGGCCCCTCGCCCACCGAAGCCGCGGGCGAGGGGGGAAGAGTGACAGATGTCCCGTCGCTATCTGCTCTTCCGGCGATTGCGGCTCTCGATATAGAATCCGCTGTTCGTCGAAGGATCGACGGAGAAGCGCTCCCAACCATTCGCCGGCCGCTCGGCCTTTCGCGAATCATTTCCGGATGCGTTTCCGTGGCTGCTGACCGGCGCGAGGGATCGGATGCCCCATTTCTTCGAGCGACGTGACCCGCTGGGCAACTCACCGGCCGTCTGGGTCGTGGCTTTGCTGCTGTTCCTGACGCCGGTGGCGTGGTGGTCGCTGAAGCAGACGCGGCTGGAAAACGACGTCGAACACTGGCTGTCGGCCGACGATCCGCAACTGAAAATTCTCAACTGGGCGAACGAGCAGTTTCCGGCCGAGGAACGGGTCTTCATCACCTGGGCGGGGAGTTCCCTGGGCGATGCGCGGATCGACCGCTTGATCGAATTGCTGGAGCCGAAGCCGGACGCCCAAGGCGTTCTTCGTGGCGGCTTGCCGTACGTCGCCGACGTCTTCGAGCCGCGGGAAATCCTGGCGACGCTGCAGGAGAACGGGGTCGAGTCCCACGAAGCGGTGCGCAGGCTCGAAGGGGTGATGCTCGGAGCCGGGCCGTTGCGTGTGCGGTTGACCGAGTCCGCCCGGCCGCGCGCCAAGCGTTGGATGACGGAGCTCGCTACGCAGGCGAAGCAGGAACTCGGAATCGAGCTCAGCATCACCGGGTCCGATGAAGACCTGAGCACACTCGCCATGGTCCCCGGATACACGGACAAAGACGGCACGGAGATCCCGGCGTCTTCGCCGGCAGTGCTCGATCCCACGGGCACGTTGCGGGACGACGCCACGACCGCGCACGATCTGTCGCTGTCCTGGAAGGGGCTGCGGCTGGGCGCGCCGCGGACGGCCGAGGTCGTGCAGTGGCTGTCGCAACGGACGTCGAAGGACGGCGACCTGCCGGTTGTTGAGAGTTGCTTCTTTGTTCCCGGCGCGCCGGTCACGGTGGCGGTCTCATTGTCGGAGGCCGGGCAGGCCGACCAGCCGGAGGCCCTGCAAGCCATCCGCAATGCGGCCGCGAAAGCGGGCATTGCGGCGGCCGATCTGAAGCTGGGGGGCAGCGCCGTCGCCGGCACCGAATTAAACCGCGAAGTGCAGCATGCGGCGTGGAACCCGGCGTTCCCGCTCACGCAGATTCACAAGCGGTCGGTGATGCTGACGTCGGCGCTTGTCGGCGCGGTGCTGGCGTTCGTGATGTTGCGCAGCCTGCGGCTGGCGGCCATCGTGCTGGTCGGCGCGGTCATGACCACGTTTCTTGCGACGGCGCTGGTTCCGGCCACGGGCGGTTCGATGAACATGGTCCTGGTCGTGATGCCGACGTTGCTGCTGGTCGTCACACTGTCCGGCGGGATTCACGTCGCCAATTACTGGCGGCACGCGGCGGCGAACGATTCGAGCACGGCCGTCGTCGAAACCTGCCGGATGGCCGCGCGGCCCTGTTTCCTCGCCGCCGGTACCACGGCGATCGGGTTGGGGTCGCTCTGCACGAGCAGCCTGTCCCCCGTGCGCGACTTCGGCCTGTACTCCGCCGTCGGCACGATGCTGTCGTTCCTGATGGTGCTGTACGGCATTCCCGCGCTGCTGCTATTGTGGCCGGGTCAGCCGCCGCACGATGAAGAACTCGATCATCCCGTCTGGCGCGGTTTGGGCAGGCTGCTCACCCGCCGGCCCACGTTGCAGACCGCACTGTCGTTACTCGTTTGTGCGATCGGAACGTACGGACTCGTGCATTTCCGGACGGAAACCAACGTCATCCGGTACTTCCCGGAGTCCTCGCGGATCGTGCAGGACTACTGGTTCATCGAAAACCACCTCGCCGGCATCGTGCCCATCGAGACCATCGTGCGGTTCGATGAAGCCGCGCAGAAGCAGGCGAATTTCCTGGACCGGATGGAGATGGTCCGCGAGATTCAGGAGCAGATCCGGCAACACGCCGAGATCACCGGCTGCATCGCGCTCGCCGATTTCCAGCCGGTGACGGAGCCGTTGCCCGACGAGGCGTCGATGATGGCGGCCAGCCGGCATCACAAGCGGGCGGGCACCGCCGAAGACCGCGTCCGCAACAGCGAGATTCGCGGCATCGACGCCTTCTACGCCGTGGCCAGCGAGGACCACGACCTCAGCCGGACCGGCGACGAGCTGTGGCGGATCACCGCGCAGGTCAACGCGATGACGGACGCCGACTACGGCGGCATCATCGACGATCTGAATCACATGGCGATGGACGTGCTGCGGTTCCAGCCGGGGGCGTCGCACGTCGTCACCGGGGCCGTGCCGTTGTTCCTGCGGACGCAGCAGGCGGTGCTCGACAGCCTGATCAGCAGCTCGCTGCTGTCGTTCGCGCTGATCCTGCTGGTGTTCGTCGTGCAACTGAAGAGCATTCCCGCGGGGCTGGTGGCGATGATTCCCAACATCGTGCCGATCACCATCGTGTTCGGTCTGGTCTCATTCGCCGGGATGAAGATCGACATCGGCACGATGATCACGGCATCCATCGTGCTCGGCATGGCGGTCGCCGGCACGCTGCACTTTCTGGAGTGGTTCCAGCAGAAAATGGCGGCCGGCCTGTCCCGCGAGCAGGCGATCATCAGTGCCGTCACGCACTGCGGTCCGGCGATCTGGCAGACCAGTTGGGTCGTCGCGTTGGGACTGCTGGTCCTCGTCCCGGCGGAACTCTTGCTCATCAGCCGGTTCGGCTGGCTGATGGCGGCGATGATCGGCGTCGCGATGCTGGGACACATCGTCCTCCTGCCGCAGATTCTGGCGAGCCCGCTCGGCCATCTGTTCGTGCCGCGGCCGCCGAAGTCGACGAACACCGCCGCCCCGTCCGCCAAGCCGCCGCATCTGGCCCACATCGAAGCCGCGGCGTGAGTGGGCGACTGGTGACGGTTTCCACTGTTAGCCGCGACCCGGAGGCTTTGCGCAGGGGAGCGCGGGGTGAAGCACACAACACGCAATGCGCGCTCCACGAAGCGCTCCCCTGCGCAAAGCCTCCGGGTCGCGGCTAACTGGACACATCCCACTACCGCAGCAACTCGTCGATTTCCTGGCGCGTGAACTTCCGCTGCATCCGGGCACCCAGTTGCGAGACGATGCGAGCCGCGGCGTGTGACGCCAGATGGCCCGCCTGTTGCCAGCTCAGGCCGTTGGTGATGCCGTACAGAATGCCAGCCGCGTACATGTCGCCGGCACCGGTGGTGTCCACGGCTTGCACGGGCACTCCTTCAATCGGCGTGACCTGGCCGCCGTGCAGCAGCAGCGAACCGTCGGCTCCCAGCGTCAACGCGACATCGGCCGCGGCGTGATGAATCATCTGGGCGCAATCGACGGGGTCGGTCAATCCCGTCAGGCTGCGGGCCTCTTCGAGATTGCAGAACAAGAGGTCCACCGGGCCGCGAATCAGCTCCCAGAACTGGTCCCGGAACAGGCTCACAAGAACCGGGTCGGAGATCGTCAGCGCCACCTTCACGCCGTGTTCTTTGGCCAGCTTGATCGTCTTGAGCGCCGCCTCCCGTTGGCAGTCGTTGAAGAACAGATACCCCTCAATGTAGACGTATTGTGCCTGGCGGATTTCGGCGGCGGAGATGTCGTCCGGCCCCAATGTCGCGGCGAGTCCGAGGTGCGTGAGCATCGTCCGCTGGGCGTCCGGGCTGATGAGGACCACGCTGGTGCCGGACTGGCCCGTGGACTGCGGGACTTCCACCTTCACGCCGAGCTGCCGCATGTCCGACAGGAAAAACTCGCCGATGTCGTCGCGGCCGACCTTGCCCGCATACGCCGCGGTCCCTCCGAAGTCGATCACGCCCATCATCGTGTTGGCGGCGGACCCGCCGGCACAGCGGTTGACCTGCGTCCGGTCCAGCGAGGCCAGCACGCGGGTCTGCGTGGCTTCGTCGACCAGCGTCATGATCCCCTTGGCGAACCCCAATCCGTCCAGATGGCCGTCGGGAATCTGCACCTGAATGTCGACCAGCGCATTGCCGACGCCGAAGACGTTGTAACCCATTCCGCGAAGTTCCTGAGTGCTGCCGGGAGAACACGAAGCCGCACGGTTTTAGCAGGTTCTCGTGAGTTTCGCACTCGACGGCGTGATCACGTGGACGGTGCGTTGGATCTTTGGCTTTGTCCCCTCGCCCAGCGCTTCGCTGGGAGAGGGTTAGGGTGAGGGTGCCTTTGGTTTTCGCCTTTGCCCTCAACGAATACCCGGAAAGGCAAAAGGCACCCTCACCCCCAACCCCTCTCCCGGCGCAGCGCCGGGAGAGGGGAGTTTGCGCCGTCATCAATCGAGCAGACGCTTCATTTCCGCGCGTCAATGGGCTATAAATACGGGGCTATCCGCGCGGGTTGCGCGGCCGCAACGGGCTCTCACCGAACGGGTTGTCACCGCCATTATGACTGCGACCGCCAAACTGGCCCTCGAAGACGGATCGATCTACACCGGCACGGCGTTCGGAGCCTCCGGCGAGGTCTTCGGCGAGGTCGTGTTCAACACCTGCATGACCGGCTATCAGGAAATCCTGACCGATCCGTCCTACTGCGGCCAGATCGTGTCGATGACCTATCCGCAGATCGGCAACTACGGCGTCAACGCCGCCGACGTCGAAAGCGGCAAACTCGCAATCCGCGGGTTCATCGTTCGCGAACTCTGCTGGTCGCCGAGCAACTTCCGTTCGGAACAATCGCTCGATACGTATCTGAAAGCGGCGAACGTCGTCGGCCTGGAAGGGATCGACACCCGTGCCCTCACCCGCCGGTTGCGGACCCGCGGGGCGATGACCGGCGTGCTGTCCACGGTCGATCTCGACGACGAATCGCTGCAGCAGAAAGCGCAAAGCAGCCCGAACATTGTCGGCCGCGATCTCGTCAAAGAAGTCATGCCCCCTGCGCCGTTCCAATGGACGGAAGCGCTGTCCGAATGGAGCAGCTTCGCGCCAACGGACCGGGCCCCGGACGGCGTCGAGCGGCACGTCGTCGCCATCGACTACGGCATGAAGTGGAACATCCTGCGACATCTCCGCAGCCTCGGTTGCCGCGTCACGGTCGTCCCCGGCGCAGCCACCGCCGAGCAGGTGCTGGCCTTCCAGCCCGACGGCGTGTTCCTCTCCAACGGCCCTGGCGACCCGCGGCCGTTAACGTACGCCACGGACACCATTCAGGGTCTGCTCGGCAAGACGCCGGTGTTCGGCATCTGCCTCGGGCATCAGTTGATGGGACTCGCGTGCGGAGCGGAAATCTTCAAGCTCAAGTTCGGTCACCGCGGGGCCAACCAGCCGGTGCTGAATCAGGCCACGGGCAGGGTCGAGATCACGTCGCAGAATCACGGCTTTGCGATCTCGACCGAGAACCTGCCCGACTGCCTGGAAGTCACGCACGTCAACCTGAACGATCAAACCGTCGAGGGATTGCGGCACCGCGAACACCCGGCGTTCTGCGTGCAGTATCACCCCGAAGCCTCCGCCGGCCCGCACGACAGCGAATACCTGTTCCGCCAGTTCGCCGAACTGATGGGCGCCCCGAAGGCGTGTGCGACCTAGTGCGGCTGCGTTGCGATCCGCTATGGTATTGGTGCGATTCCCGTGTGCCACGGCTGTGTCAGCCGTGCGAGCGCTCGACACGCTGTGAAGGACGGCACGGCTGACACAGCCGTGGCACACAAGAACGAGCCTGAATTCGCTACGAAACTGAACCGCAAAGGATATCGATCGGATGGCAGTCGAACGAACGCTGGTGCTGTTCAAGCCGGACGCCGTGGCCCGCAAGCTTTCGGGCGAGCTGCTGCGACGGTTCGAGACGCGCGGTCTGAAAATCGTCGGGCTTAAGCTGCTGCAGGTCACGCCGGAACTGTCGAAGAAGCACTACGCCGAGCACGTGTCGAAGCCGTTCTATCCGTATCTGGAGGACTTCATCACGTCCGGGCCGGTGGTCGCGTTGGCGTTGGAAGGCCCGGAGGCCGTCAGCGTCGTCCGGGCGATGATGGGCCCGACCAACGGCCGCGCGGCCGCGCCGGGAACGATCCGCGGCGACTTCGGTCTCAGCCGGCAGATGAACCTCGTCCACGGCAGCGACGGCCCGGAGGCCGCGGCGAAGGAGCTGGCGATCTACTTCCAGCCGCACGAACTGCTGAGCTACGCGACGCCGCTCGACCCGCTGACGCTCGCCGACGACGAGAAATAGCCGGAAGGCATCGAGCGGGTGTGCGTCTCAATTCGGGGTGACATTCCCCTCCGGCCCCCTCGCCCCCGTCTTCGGGGGAGTGGCGCAATTCTGTTCGGCACAAGATTGCGTCGCGGCGAACCTGGAGTGGAGTTCGTTCTTGACCTCGAAGAGGTCGCAGACAGTAGCCGGGGGTCGGAGTCCTCGAAGACCCCCGGACAGGCGTCAGAATTAGTCCACGCATCCCGAAGGGATGCCATAACGCGCCGTTCTGGCACCCCGCCGGGGTGCTGAAGAGTTGTCTGCCGCATGCCGGGGGTCTTCGCAAAGCCTCCGACCCCCGGCTACTTTATGCGACCTCTTCGAGGTCAAGCAGCAACGCTCGTCGCTCACCACATCTCTCGTGCCGAACAGAATTGCCCCTCTCCCCCGAAGCGGGGGCGAGGGGACCGGGCCTCAAAGCCACCCGGAATCGAGACGCATACAGGTTTCGAGTCCTGGAGTGACTCCCCTCTATTTCCGGCTGCGCCGCACTGATACGATGAAGCCTCACTGCGGGCCGCAGGGAGTGTTGATTATGCGCTGGCAGGGCGGACGACAGAGTGGCAACGTCGAAGATCGCCGCGGCATGCGGGGGCCGGTGATGGCCGGCGGCGGGCTGGGAATGCTCGTCCTCATCATCATCGTGATGGCCCTGGGGGGCGATCCCCGGCCGTTGCTGCAGAACATGGGCAACCAGCCCGGCGCACCGAACGCCGGGCCGCTGGAGCCGGGCGGCGAAGAAACCGGCGTCGACGACGAAATGAAGCAGTTCGTCGCCACCGTGCTCGCCGACACCGAGGACGTCTGGGAGCGGCTGTTCGCGGAGATGAACCGCCGCTACGAAAACCCGAAACTGGTGCTGTTCACCGGCCGCGTGGAATCGGCATGCGGATTCGGAACGGCGGCCAGCGGGCCGTTCTACTGTCCGGCGGACGCGCAGGTCTACATCGATCTGGCGTTCTACGATGAGCTGCAGAACCGGTTCGGTGCGCCGGGCGACTTCGCGCAGGCGTACGTCATCGCGCACGAGATCGGCCATCACGTGCAGAACCAGTTGGGCCTGTCGGACAAGGTCCACGCGCTCCGGGAACGGGTCAGCGAGGAGGAATACAACCAGTATTCCGTCCGGCTGGAGCTGCAGGCCGACTTCTTCGCCGGCGTCTGGGCGCATCATGCCCAGCGGGTGCGGAAGATCCTCGAACCGGGCGACCTGGAGGAGGCCCTCAACGCCGCGACCGCCATCGGCGACGACCGCCTGCAAAAGCAAACCCGCGGCTACGTCGTGCCCGACTCCTTCACGCACGGCACCTCGCAGCAGCGCGTCCGCTGGTTCCGCCGCGGCTTCGAGTCCGGCGACCCCGCCAAGGGGGACACGTTCGCCGTCGATTACGAGGATTTGTGACCGCTAAATAACGGCAGGGAATCGCACTGTGTTGGCCCCCTCGCCCCCGTCTTCGGGGGAGAGGGTCGGGGTGAGGGGGCGAGCGCTCCCTCACCCTCACCCTTGTCTGTTCCTCTTCTGTGAGGAAGAGGTCCTTGTGATGGGCGGACTGGGGGGCCGGGCGCAGTGAGCGCAGCGAACGAAGCCCGGCCCCCCAG
>JAWXBB010000243.1:0-8983 GCA_034439795.1 Planctomycetaceae bacterium
GCCCAGCGACTTCGCCATCGGCACCTCGGTGGCCGGGTTCTTGATCTGGATGCCGGCCATGGCGGAGACATCGACGAACGTGCCGTCGCCGTTGTTCTTGTACAGCCGGGGGAACGTCCCCTCGAACGCGAACGGCGGGCCATACGCGCGGCCGACGCCGACCAGCCGGAACTCCTGCGCCAAGTCAAGATCTCTGGACCATTTGACGTAGTTGCACACGAACAGATCGAGCTTGCCGTCGCGGTTGTAATCGAACCAGCCGGCGGTGCTGCTCCAATCGGCGTCGTCGCCGGCCACTCCCGCCGAGGCCGTGACATCGACGAACTTGCCCTGCTCATTATGGAACAGGCGGGTCGTGCCGACGGCGGTGAGGAACACGTCGGTCCAGCCATCGTTGTCGTAATCGCCGACGGCGACCCCCATGCCGTAGAAGGTAACGTCCAGGCCCGAACCCACCGTGACGTTCTCGAAATGACCGCGGCCATCGTTGCGATACAGGACCATCGTTGGCGCGGGCGACTTCGCCTGGTCCCACGGCCACGTCGTCGAGTTGACGAACAGCAGATCGGGATCGCCGTCGTTGTCGAAATCGAAGAACGCGCAGCCGCTGCCCATCGTCTCCGGCAGCAGTTTCATCCCGGCGGCCCCGGCCTCGTGGACGAAGTCGATCCCCGCGGCCTTCGTGATCTCCGTGAAGGGAATCTTCGGAAGCTGCATCTCGGGCGCGTCGCGCGTCGCTGGCAGGTCGACCGGTTCTGCATTGGCAACCGGTTTGGTGTCGGGGCGTTGCCACCACCACGCGCCGACTCCGGCCACGACCGCCAGACAGACGATGACCGCCAGCGACCCGCGGAAGGCCCGGCCGATCACGGCGTCGTCGGCTGCGGCGTCTTCATCGGGCGGCGGTGTTTCCAGACTGTTCGAACTCAACGCGACTCTCCCGTGGATCGCTCGCCGAGGGACGCCTGCGACGGCGGAATGGCCTCCGCCGGCAGACCCGGCGCTCCCTGCCGTTGCAGAGGATAAATCACCAGGGCCTCCGCGGCGAAATTCGCCGCCGGATATTTCTTGCGGGCCGCGGACAGCGCTTTGTCGCGGGCGTTGTCATCCGTCTTGAACCGGCCGTGCAACTCCTGATGTTTGGCAGCCTGCTCGGCGTCGCCCAACTGCGTGTACAACCGACCGAGATTGTAATGAGCCGAGACGTTTTCCGAATCAATCGTCAGGGTTTTCTGGAACTGCGCGACGGCCGTCCGCAGTTGTTCGTCCCGTTCGGCCTTCCGTTCGGGATCGCGAATCTGCTGCGCCCGGTCGTACAGCGTCTGGCCGAGCAGGTTGATGACCTCGTAATCGAGGCTGAAGTCGAATTTGCGGCGAACGGTTTCCGCGGTGCGCATCGTCAGCACGGCCTGGAAGTTCTCGACGGCTTCGTCGAGCCGGCCCTGCTGCCGGTTGATCGTGCCGCTGAGCCACGACGTGGTCCACGGCGGGGCCGGCGGGTCGGTATAAGTCGACGCCCGCTGGATCGCCTCCACGGCTTCATCCAACCGGCCTTCCGTGAAGTACACGCGGGCCAGGTTGAGCGGGCCGTCGTAGCGTTTCAGTTCTTCGACGTGACGGAAGGCGTCTTCCGCCTGACGGAGTTCTCCCTTGCCGCCGGCGGACTGACCTTCGAGCAACAGGCCGATGCCGTAATCGTTCCAGCGCTGCCAGACGGGAAACTTCACTTCGGGTGCGGCGTCCACCGGCGGGCCGCCGGCAATGGCGAACGTCAGCGTGTCGACGGCCAGCGTCGTGATCGGCAGGTCGTTGCGATACGGCTCGCCCGGCGTGTGCCCGCGGATCGGCTTGTCGCCCGGCTTGGCGTTCTTCGTGAAGAAGTCGGTGAAAGTGGTGTCAAACTTGCGGTACTGCAATTTGATCTCGACGGTGACCGATTCGCGCTGATCGTTCGGCAAACGGAAGCCGTAATGCACGACCTGGCCCGCACCGGGCGGAATCTGGTGGTTGTAGAGCGGGACAAAGATGTCCTGCGGGTTGCGGCGGTCGATGCGGTTGCCGTTGCGGTCGAGCATGAACACGTTGATGAAGTGCGCGTACGGATCGACGTGACCGTCGGGGCCAATCGCGCCGTTGCGGCCGATGACCTTGCCCCCGCTCGTCAGCGTGACGTCCATCCAGACTTCGTTGGAATCGACAGTCCCCTGCGTGAACGGGTGGCCCAACTTGAGCGTGCGAATCACGGTCTCCAGCAGGTACGGCTGCCCCGGCTTGAGCGTCGGAACTTCCGGCCGCAGCGGCGCGGCGAGCGGGCTGTCGATGGTCCCGCCTTCCTTGATGCCGAAGATATCGACCCGCATCGTTCCCTTCAGGAAGTCCTGATGGGCCTGGATGACGTCGGGCTGGTCGCGGAGCCACGCGATGCCGGTGTTCGCCGCGGGGAACAGGTGATTGTGGATCTTCAGCTTGGACGTGTCGTCGAAGAACTTCGCGCCGAAATCGCCCGATTCCTTGAGCGGCATGTGGCAGCCGGCGCAGTTGGTCTGGGCGACTTCCGGGTAGTAGAAGCTGCGGGCGCCGTGACCGGAGACGCCGCTGAGCAGGTAGGTGTCGTAGTGGTTCTGTCCGCGGAGGAAGTCCTTGTAGTGATTCAGGTCGTACGGCAGATGCACCTTGTGGCACGTCGAGCAGAACTCGGCCGACTTGTGGAACGGCTTGAGGAACGTCTTCTTGTGGAACGACGGCTTCGCCTTCACGAGCTGCTCGTTGACGTACTGCAGCAACGGACTGTCGCTAGTGGCGAACGGATAATGCGACGGCTCCTCGATGACGTAGTCGCCATTGCCTTTGGTGCTGTTGACGTGCGTCATCGCGTGACAAACGGTGCAGGTGATGCCGGCCTGCGACGTGGCGTGGTTCACGTCGTCGAACTTGGGATCGTCGAACGCGCCGCTGAAGAACGGCACGGGGTCGTGACAACCGGCGCACCACCGCGACGCCTGCACGTTGCCGTCGCGCTTGAACGACACTTCGCGGGTTTCGCGGACGCTGGCCAGGTACGCCGGATTGTTGAACGAACTGATGTGGTGGGCGCTGTGGAACCAGCCTTCATAAGCGTCCTTGTGGCACTTCAGGCAGTAGTCGTCCATCATCAGCGTGTCGGCGGCGATGAACTGACCGTTGGCCGTCCGCGAGAGGGACGGCTCGAAGTATTTCTCACCCTCCTTCGGTCCGGCGACGTTCCATTTTTTCGGGTCCTGCGAATGCAGCCCGACGAACGCCAGCGTGGCGACGGCGACCACCGCCGCATAACCGAGGCCCCACCGCCACTTGATCCGCGGACCGGCCAGCCGATGCAGCCAGTACAGCCACCCCGCCGCCAGCGGCGCGGCGATGTGCAGCCAGTACACGATCGGCCGGGCCAGCGGGTGCTTGAGATCGAACCCGGCGACCCGCATCAGCAACAGCCCGGTCACCAGCACGGCGACGCCGGCGGCGAACAGGGCGTAACCGATCCGCATCGCCCGCCGATTCTTTCGATGCTTGGTCGCCACCATGTGGGCGACGCCGAACGCGACGTACGGCACGATCAACAGCAGCCCGAGCACCAGATGCACCAGGAACATCACCTGGTAGAAATAGTTTTGGTAGACGTGCCCGCTGGCGGCCTCCAGCATCGTGATCGAGAACAGGTAGACCGAATTCGCCCCCAGCAGCGCCACCAGCGACGCCACGACGATGAGCAGCACCTTCAGCCGCGGCCCGACCGCCGGGATGTACTTCCGCGGCTGGCGGGCCGGGACGTTGGTCTCAATGGCAGGCGCCTGGGCCATGATGGGGTCTCAGCCAATCAGGTCAGGGACGGCCAGCCCGGAGGCCGGCAATTCCCAGGAATCGACGACGAATTCCATCGAATGGACGGACGACAACATACCATAACACCCGTCGCGGGAGTGTGATAGGTCGCGCACCGCGATGATTCCGAGAGCGGGCGACGGGGGCGATGGCGCTTCTGCTTACGTCGTTTGTCGGACCAATGCGGGCCGAAACAGGGCGATTTTTGGGCGACGAGACCGTCAAGAGGTCCACCTGCCATCGCAAGATTGTGGCAACCGCGGGGGTGTGGTCGTGAATTGGTGGGGGACAATTCTTGGCGCTGCAACCATTCTTGGCCCCGGTAGGGGCCTCGGATTGTAGCCACGGGTAGAGCGCAGCCCGCCGCGGGCGGAGCGCAGCCCGTGGATTTCGGACGATAACACTCCCCGTCCCGAAGGGCCGGCGGAAGTTCGTGGCTGACGCACTGACGCACGCTTCCATTGCCCCTGCCGGGGCAAATTCCACGCCTTTGACTGAACCACGGGTTCCGCGTCGGGCGGCTTCGCCGCCGCGCCGCTCCACCCGTGGCTACATTCCGGTCGCCCCTGCCGGGGCTGAGAATGCTGTGGACCTCAACATCTGTCACCCCCATCTATCGACTACGCCCCAAACCGCATTCGTTCGCGACGGCTCGCTTGCGTCGGATACGGTTTTGCCGTAAGGTTTTCCACCATTCTCGTAGTCGAGGAGGCGGTGCCAGTGGACGGAGTCCGCACGCGGGCCGCCTTGCGAGAATGACGTCCCAGACCCGGAACCAAGCACCGGTTCGCATCACCGTACAGTTGAGAGATTCCATGCCTTCACGGACTGTGTTAGATCGCCAGTTGGCCCGGGCCGCACAGGAGTTGGCGCAACGCGTCGAGAAACTGGA
Organism: Planctomycetaceae bacterium; assembly: GCA_034439795.1. GTDB lineage: Bacteria > Planctomycetota > Planctomycetia > Planctomycetales > Planctomycetaceae > DSVQ01. Next base: position 4,748 of record JAWXBB010000243.1, read on the forward strand.
AAAAGCGGGGCAGGCCGCCGCGACGTTCTCGACCGACCCCAAGTGGCGGCACTTGAATGCCGACTGCGTCGCCCTGCGCCGCCGGGCCCGCGCCGTGGATGCGGTCGTGGCCAACAACGCGGAAGTCGCCCGCCGCAAGGAAGCCGGCGACGAATCGGCGGAAGAGGGTTGAACCGTCTGTGTCATCGACGACACCGGCGGATAGGGGTGCCACGGTCACGGAGTCTTCGACGTGGCCGTGCGAATGGTCACTCGGCACGGCCACGTCGAAGACTCCGTGACCGTGGCACCCGACAATGACCGACTTCGGTTCTACTTCGCCTTGTCGAGACCGGCCTTCGACAACACGTCGCGCACCTGGTCCGCATTCCCTTTGATCTTGGGGGCGATGGCCAACGCGGCCTCCGTGGCGTCGTCCTTCAGTTCGGGGATCTGGCTGGCTTTGACAGCCAGCTTGAGCGACTCCAAAGTCGGATAGAGCTTGAGCACCTCCAGCACCAATTTCTTGTCGGCGGGATAGCGGCTGACGTCCAGGGCGTTCTGGCAGATCTCCAGACGCTGCGGCTCCGGCATGGTGGCGAAGCGGCGCGCCAGGCTGATGTAACCTTTGACCGCGCGCACGTGGTACTTGTCGCTGGGCGCGGTCTTCGCCAGATCGAGCAGCACGGGGGCGGCGTCCACGCTGCTCCACTTGCCGAGCAGACGGCTGCCGGTGTCCTGCAGTTGCAGGTCGTCGCTCTTGGCCGCCGCGCCAATGGTCTGCAACGCCTTGGCCCCGCCGACTTCACTCAGAATCTCCAACAGGTTGTCCTTGGTCGGCGCGGACGAGCGTGCCAACGCCGCCGCCAGTTCCGACGCGCACGCCTCGCGGTCCGGCATGCGGATGGAGGCGGTCTTGAGCGCCTCCAACGCCACCGGCCCGTCGTCCGCCCGTTTGGGAGTGACGACCTGCGCGATCAGCACGTTCAGGCTCCTGGGGGTGACCGTGCTCCCCAGCGACGTCAAAGCGGCAGAGCGAATCGTCTGGTCGGAATGATCCAGCGCCTTCACCAGCGCCGCGACGGCTTCGATCCGCCGTTGGCCGATGACTTCGATGAGCAGCCGGTACATGGACCCCTGCGCCTTCGGAAGGCGAGCCACGATGTCCTGATTCACGCTTTCGCCCGGCAAGTCGCCCAGCGACGTTTGCGCGGCCTGTACGACATCGGCGTCGGCATCGAGCGCCGAGTCCAGCAGCGACGACAAACACGTCGCATTCCCCACGCGACCGAGCGCCGCGATTGCCGCCAGTCGCACGGGTTTGGCGCCGCCAGTGGCGGCTTTCAACACCGCGGACAGATCGACGGTCTCCGGCCGATCGGCCATGACCACAATCACCAGCGCCGCCCGTTCGGGGGTCGCGCGATCCAGTTCGGCGACCAGCGCCTTGTCCACATCGCTGCCGGGAATCTCGCGTGCGGTGCTGAGCGCGATCTGGAACATGCCCGCATCGGCCGATTGCAGTTGCTCGACCAGGAGCGGCAGGCCCTCCTGCTTGCGGGCGAGGATCGCGCCGCGGGTTGCCTCCAGCTTTCGCGGCCGGGGAACCTCCGCATTCCGGACTTCGTCGTAGATCGCCACGGCTTCCGCCGATTGTCCGTCGGTTAGGAATCGCTCGGCGCAAAGGATGCAGCCCTCGGCGACGCCGTTGCGGACCTCAGAGGTGACTTCGGGGAGCGCCCGCCGCAGCGACTTCGACGCCGCGTCGTTGCCGATGCGACCCAAAGCGACCGCGGCAGCCGTCGCGACGTCCGCATCCTTCTCACCGAGCCGAGCCGTCAGCAGCTCGACGGCGGCGGCATCGCGGCGGACGCCGATTGAGTTGATCGCGCCGATCAGCAGATTCCCCTCTAGCGATTCCGTGGACTTTCGCAGCGCTTCATCGGCGGTCGTTCCGGGAATGGCTTCCAACGCGATCCGCGCCCACGACGCGAGCTGCGGATCGGGCAGGAACTTCGCCAACTCCGCGACCGACGCGTTGGAGCCATACACGGCCAGCCGTTTGCAGGCCATCGCCTTGTCGGCCGACGGCGCGTCTCCCTTGAGAACGGCGAGCAGCTCCTGTTCTTTGTCCGATGGCGTCGTCTGACATTCGCCGCACTGACCGAAGGCGAGGACGAAGGCCATCGAAGCGGCAAGAAATGCGGCCGTCTTCATGGATTGTCGAGTGGTCTGCACGTGTACGCTCCCGATGTGGAACTCGAATTGGTCTCAAGGCTCGACGCGAAACCAGCCGTTACAGCCGCCACGGTTCGCGCAGCGCCTCGGATCGCAGGCGGTTCGCCTCTTCGTCGCCGATGAACTCGTGCGTCTTCTCGTCGTACTTCACCTGCCGGTTCAGGAGGACGGCGATATTCGCCGCGTGGCAGGCGATGTGGGCGTTGCAGGCCGCCTGGGCGTTCCCCTTCGTCTGGCTGCGGGTCTTGACGCAGTCGAGGAAGTCGCGGACGTGGAACGTGGCCGGGTAGCCGCCGATCTCCTGGACCGTCCGGCCGGCGAGCAGTTCCGGCGAGCTCAGCACCATCTTGCCGCTGTCGCCCGCTTCGACCCAGCCGGTCTCGCCCTCGAACCGGACCGGACACGAGCCCAACGGAATCCAGCCCTCGTCGCGGAAGATCAACTCCACGCCGTTTTCGTAACGGGCCACCAGTTCGCCATCCTTCGGCGGGTTGTACTCGACGGGGGGCGGGCAGTCATCGACCGCCCATTGGCAGAGGTCCACGCAGTGCGAGCCCCACTCCAGCACGCCGCCGCCGACCTGGGGGGTCCGCACGTCGCCGGCGACGAAGCCGCCACCCTTCTCGAAGTTGAAGCCGTCGAGCAGATTCTTGTTGAACGGCCGCCAGGCGGCGGGGCCGAGATACATTTCCCAATCGACCTCTTCCTTGTCCGGCTCCGGCTCGGCCGCCTGCCAGCCGCTCATCAGAGAGGTCATGCCCCGCGGGTGGGCGTACACCTTTTTGAGTTTGCCGAGCTTGCCGGTACGGGCCAGTTCGCAGGCGAACGCGAAGTGCGGCAGGTTGCGCCGCTGCGTGCCGGCCTGGAAGATGCGGCCGGTACGGCGCATCGTTTCGGCGAGGATCAGGCTCTGCTCGATGTTCTTGGTGCAGGGCTTCTCGCAGTACATGTCCTTGCCGGCCTTGGCCGCGGTCATCGCCGCGGTCGCATGCCAGTTCGGCCCGGTGGCGATCAGTACGCCATCGATATCGTTGCGGTCCAGCAGCTCGCGGAAGTCGCGATACATGGCGCAACTTTGATTGCCGTACAGCTCATCGACCCGCTTTTTGACTGCGATGCGGCGGACTTCCTTGACGTCGCAGACCGCCGTGAACTGGACGTCCTTCTGTTCGAGGAAGCAGCCGAGGTCGTAGGTGCCCCGGCCGCCGATGCCGATGCCCCCGATGATCAGCCGCTCGCTGGGGGCGACGGTGCCGTCGAGGCCCAGCGCCGAACTGGGAATGATGGTGGGGGCGAGCACCGCAGCGCCGGCCGCGGACAAGGCGGTCTTCAAGAAGCCACGCCGATGAAGTTGAGCGACCTTCTTCGACATTGCTGGTCTCCAGAGGGTGTTCGTCACAGCTTCGACAGGGCACAGAGGAGTGCCCGAACGGGAATCCGGTTCGCTGACAGCGTAACCGGCGGGGAAGTTCCTTTCCACGTTCGACGCGTTGGTTTTTTGGAATCGCGGTGTTTTTGTGGAGTGTTCTGTCGGAGCACGGTTCCGACTCAGTGCGCAGTTCGACTTGGGGTCGCAGCGCTTAGTCCCCTCGCCCCCGTCTTCGGGGGAGAGGGTTAGGGTGAGGGGCCGAGCGCTTCGCAGGACGATAACTACCAACCCGAAGCGTGAGCGAGGGCGAGCGCTCGTCCCGTGAAGCGACCGCCCTCGCTCACGCTTCGGGTTGGTGTTGGACACGGCACGAGCGCTCGCCCCCTCACCCCGACCCTCTCCTCCGAAGACGGGGGCGAGGGGGCCGGAGGGGAGTCCACCCTGAATCGTAACGCATACAAATCCCATCTCTGCGGTTTCTCACACAGTGGACACCGCGCAGGTCTGCGCTGCTAGAATCTCGCACGTCGAAGTGCGCCGTGGGCCGCGTCCGAATTCCGACTTGCCAAAGGTCGTCCGCATGCCAGACGTTCGAGGATTTCTCGCCCATCGTCGTCTCGTCTGGACCGCGGTGGCATTGGCGGTCTTGA
>JAWXBB010000244.1:0-6861 GCA_034439795.1 Planctomycetaceae bacterium
ATGCTCGGTGCCAACTGGCGGTTCACCACCGCCGACGCCAGAATCAAACTCAAAGCCCTGTACCCAACGCCTGACAATTAGCGATAGACGGACTAGTAGTCGAAATACGGCGTGTAGTTCAGCGAGATCTCCGGCCCGGCGTACGTCGGCGAGTTCCCCTCGTCGTACCGCATCGCCGTGACCGCGGCCACTCCGCCGTCGCAGCGGACCGCCGTGTGCTCCTCGCGCGTCTCGGCGAGCAGCAGCGTGTTGTACAGCCCGTCCTCAATCTCCTCCGAGTGATAGTGCGACAGCGGATGCATCGCGCCGTTGGGGTAGAAGATTCCCGTATTCTGCCCGTACATGTGCCCCGCCGTCGTCGCCCCCAGCGCGACGTAATTGGTGATCGCGTAGTCCAAGCCGAACCGGGTGTAGTTCTCCGCGTCGCTGACCTTCGGCCCCGCATACGACGGGCAGCGGAACAGCGGCGGCTGCGCCGCGGCGACCGCATGGTTGTTCGGATGCAGCGACGAGACGTGGAAGTCGAGCTGCTGATACAGCGGGCCCTGCTCCAGTTGCGGCAGGATCAGGTGGCTCCAGGGATGGAGGTGCCGGCGGAGCGGATCGCCGATCCAGCCCCCCTGCTCGACGTCGCTGGTGCTGCTCGGCGGAAAGCCGCCGTGCGTGTCGTGATAGGTGTGCAGCGCCAGCCCGAACTGCTTCAGATTGTTCCGGCACTGCGTCTGTCGGGCAGACTCGCGGACCTGCTGGACCGCCGGCAGGAGCAGCGCGATGAGCACGGCGATGATCGCCATGACCACCAGCAATTCAATGAGCGTGAAGCCCCGCCCTCCGCGACCCCGCCGAGGAGACATCGCCGCGTCCTCCGACCTCCGACTCAGCCCACACACTGCTCACAACGCGGGCATTGTCCGAAGATCAACTCCGGAAAACAACGGGGAGGATGGCCAGTCGCCAGTCGGCGCAGACGCGGTGGACGCCATCGGCGGGTGGCCCAGACGTTGCTTTGAACGTCTGGGTTCACAGGATGAGAATCGTTCGTCGCGAACGATAACAGAAACGCCTCTTGTAAACCCAGACGCCCAAGGCGGCGTCTGGGCCACCCGCCTACATGCCCGCCGGGTCAGGTGCAGCACCTGGTTCGGCGTCTGGCGCGCTACCGGCGGCCTGCGAACGCAACGCTGCCACTGCACCAGTAACCCCGGCGACGCGGTCATGGCTTCTTGGGCTTTGGAGCGGGTTTCGGCAGTGGCGGGCCTTGTAATGGCGTTTCGGGCATCTTCAACTGGTCGAGTTCCTTAAGGCTCACCTCGAGCAGCTCGACCGATTGTTTGCCGCCGGCGAACGCGATGTAGAGCTGGCCGTCGTGCTCGATGAGGTGCGGGTAGTCCACCCAGCGGTCGCCAACGAGAGAGAGCATCTTCGTGAAAACCATGCCGTCATCGCTGAGGGAGAGCACGAGCGGGTCGCGCTTCCGAGGGTGGGCGTTGGAGACGAGCGCGTAGCGTCCATCGCTCAGACGCAGGCCGCTGATCTTCGAGGTGGCATCCGGAAAGTTCGTCCGCACCGGTTCACTCCACGTTCGACCGTCGTCCGTGGAGAAGGCGCGATGCAGGAAGCCGCTGCCATTGTTGTCGCGAAAGAGCGCCATGAGATTCTTCTCATCCGGCAGCACCCACCATTCCGGCTCTTCGGCCTTGAGCTTCGAGTTGGAGCCGAGTACGGGGAACGATTCCCACTGATCGATCGCCTCGACGCCGCCGATGAGGAAATGCGCGCCGGTCTCCCGGTAGCCGTGTTTGCGACGAGACATCAGCCACTCGCCGGTGCGGAGCTGTTTGGGCGGAAAGTTGTTGATCGCGTCCTTGAAGACGATGCCCACGGGTTCCCACGGCCCGTCGGCGCCTTTCCAGCGAAAGGCATGTAGTTCAAGACTCTTGCCGAAAAACTCGGCCGCTTCATCCAGCGCGGCGAGTGCGAGCAGTTCGCCGTCGCGCTGCCAGAAGCCGCGGGCGATGTAGCGAAAGCCCTGCCGCGACCGGCGGTTGTAATGGATCGAATCCGGCCCGCAATCGCGCGGCAGGGGCGTCAGGTATTCCGGCTGGTTCCATTTCACTCCATCCGCGCTCGTGGCGAACGTCACCCGTTGTCCCGCGCGGTCCTCGATGCCCGGCCCATCGCTCCACATGGCCCAGAACTTCCCGTTGTGATGCGCGAGGTAATTGTGCTGATTTACGCCGCCGTTCTTGTGATCCAGCTCGGTGAGCGAACTCCCGGGGGCGCGCACGCTGCTGATGAAGACGTGCTGGCTGGGCACACGCGGGAGTTTGTCGAAATCGATCTCCTGCGATTTCTCTGGCACCCAATTTCCGCCGAGCATGAGCGGTGACCCGGGGTTTTTCTGCGGATGCGGAGGCTCGGCGGCGTGCAGCGCTGTCGGTAGCATTAGCAGCAGGGCGGCGAAGCCGGTGATAGTCTGTTTCATGGTTTCCTTCGATAGTGCGGTAAGACAGCATCGTCCATCGAGAAGCGGATGCTCACCATGGAGGGTTTCTCGCCGGTGGCCCCGCCGCCGCCCTGGACGTCTGGGTTCACAGGATGAGAATCGTTCGTCGCGAACGATAACAGAAACGCCTCTTGTAAACCCAGACGCCCAGGGCGACGTCTGGGCCACCCGCCTACTGCCGCTCGCCCATGAAATGGTCGGCGATGAGGGCGAGGACGGCGTCGTTGCAGGCCTGGGGGTTGGCCTGGTTGCAGGCGACGAGGACGGCGAAGTCTTTCCCGGGGGCGACCCAGGCGACGGCGTACCACATCGTGTTGCTGCCGGCGTGGGTGAGGGCGGGACCGCCCGCCCAGGGTTGGCCGTCGGCGATCATCCAGCCCATGGCGTATTTCGGTTCGCCGGGGGCGGGGGTGTGGAGCTTCTCGAGCGTTTCGGGTTTGACCAGCTTGGTTTTGGCGGAGGGCAGGTTGGCGGCGACGAACTTGGCCCAGTCTCCGATCGAGCAGTGGACGATGCCGGCGGGGCCGATGGCGACGGGATTGTCGGCGCCGGTGCCGGGCTCGACGGGGGAGCCGTCGGCCTTGTGGCCGCGCGGCTGGTCGTTCTTCGCGCGCGTGCCGGGTGGGCCGAAGCCGGCGGTGGTCATGCCGAGGGGGCGGAAGATCTTTTCACGCATGAGGTCTTCCCAGGATTTGCCCGTGACTTTCTCGGCCATGTGGCCGGCGATGGAGTAGCCGGCGTTGGAGTAGATGAACTTCTCGCCGGGAGTGGCTTCGGGGGCTTTCGACGTGACCCCCTGGAGGAGGAGTCGGCGCGCGTTCATGGGCGTCCCCTTGTGCTGCCAGAGTTTGCCCCACAGTTCCTCCTTTGTGAGATCACCGGGTGCTCCGCCGCGGTGAGTGAGGAGTTGTTCGAGCGTGACGGCCTGGTACTGAGGGTGCATCGACTTCTTCAACTCGGGAAACGTCTCGCCGGGGGTCCGATCCCATTTCAGTTTGCCTTCATCGACGAGGATGCCGCAGAGCATGGCGGTCACCGCCTTGGTGTCGGAGCCGATGTGGATGCGGTCGGCGGCGGCGATCTGGTCGGGCTTGCCGCGCGTGCGGACGCCGGCGACGCCGAGGGCGACGGTCTCGCCGCTGCGCACGACGGCGGCGGCGAGGCCGGGGACATCGTGCTTCTGGATGATGGGGGCCAGGAGCGCGGAGACGTCTTTCGACGGCGGGGCCGCGGCGTGGACGGTGATGGGGATGAGGCAGAGCACGGCGAGAGCGATGGCGAGAACGGGTTTCATACGTGTGGCTCCTCTGCATTCAATAGAGTTTCGCGAAGCGCCCGAAGGGCCTGCAGTTCCTGGCGTTGCCTTTCGACTCCCACGCGCCCAAGACTTTTCATGCTCCAGTGGATGAAGAAAAAGAGGGCGGCGAAGAAGCCTTCAGTCACCAGCAAAGCAAACAGCAAAGCGAATAGAGCGCCCCATCCAGGATTCTTGCTGTATTCCATGGCGAAGGTAATGGCCGGCGGGATCATGCATGCCAATGCGGTCGGCAGGATGTACCACCAGAGCGAGTATCGATCCAACCACATCTGATGCTCGATGTCTTTGATCGACCACTCGACATGAGCCAGCAACGGTTCGTCATAACGGGCGGCATGACGCCGCCGACGCCAACGATTGAACAGGATGTACCCCACCACCAATGCGAGGCACGCGGAATAGATCAGCCAGGGCCACTGTTTCTGAAGATCTCGAAACGCCCACACGAACATCCCCGTCCCGACAGAGACGAACACCAGGATCACGGTCATGTCGGCCCAAAAGTACCCCCGCCGCTCAAGGCGGGCTGCTTTGAGCAATTGTTCGGGTTCGACATCGATTGGCTGGCTGCACTGCGACTGCCATGCCTGCTGCAGCCGATCCAGGAGGTTGTTCATTCTTCAGCCTCCTTGACGGTTGCTGCCAACTCTTTCTTGATGCGGTTCAGACTGACGCCGACGTTGCTTTCCGAAATGCCCACAACGTCGGCAATCTCGCGGTAGGTGAATCCATCCAGATATAGAACGACCAGGGCCCGCTTCGCCGGCTGCAGCGCGCGGATCGCGGCATAAAGCTGATCGACGATGCGATCGTTTCGTTCCGCCTCCGCCGATGCGACGCTTGTTGCCGCAACATCGGAAATCGAAAGCGAACCCTGCCTGGGCCGCCGTTTCTTTTCGGTCCGCTTCCAGGCCAGCGCTGTATTCAGCGCGACCCGATACAGCCACGTTGTCGGCTTGGAATCGTTCCGAAAACCGGGCAGCGACTGCCAGACCTGCAGCAAAATCTCCTGAAACAGGTCGTCTTGATCGGCCGGCCCTTCGGCGAACGAGCGAACGACCTTGAGCAGCAAGCCCGTATGCTCGCCGAGCCACTGCCGAAACTGCCGTTCGTGATCCGCGATGGCCAACAAGCCGTCCTTTTTGCCTGATTAGTGACGATTGCCGCCGCTCCTTACAGCCTAATTGCGAACAATCGCGCCGAAGGGCAATCAAGTTTCGTAGGGCCGGTCCCACCGGCCTCTTCGATGCATGCCAGCGGGTTGGTTATTGCTCGATACTCGCGGCCGGTGGGACCGGCCCTATGGAACTACGGAACTGGCTCTCTCTAAATCTCCGAACCGGAACAGGGACGCCGGCGACAAAGATTCACAATCGGTACAAGCATCGCGCGGACGAGAGCCCGGCCGAGCGCGGTCCGGGCCAAAATGGCGGCCAGTGGCGGAGCCAGGAAATAGTAAGTCTTGATAAACCAGCGGCCTGCCAGTGAACGATACAGCACGTTGTCTCGAAACTGCCTCAGTATCGCCACCTCCACCGCAAAGGGACTGCCATAGGCTGCCGTCGCGATAAAACAGGCTCCCGGCCCCGAACGCAGGCGAAGCTTGGCTTTCTTCGCCAGCTTCTGCATCCGGCGGATGCGAGCGTCCAATTCCTGCTCACCTGGATGAAGGCTCTTCGCCCGGTGCAACTGCTGATAGGTCGGTTCCAGAAGATCCCGTAAGGTTTTCTCCCTTGCCTGGAGCTGCTTCCAGATCTCGTTTTCGCACAGGATGCAGAGTTCCATCTGCAAATCCGTGCCAGGCATACAAAGCAGTTTCGATTCCAGGACTGAGCCTAACTTCTCGTCACCGTGCTTATCACAGACTTCTTGGAGGTCTCGTTGGCAATTCGGGTTTCCGCAGCGCACTCCCGCGATGACCGGACTGGCAGCCCGCATCGCCACCAGCTGCCAGTCGATACCGCCAAGGAACGGCAGCGGTTCGTCCAATTTCGCTCGAGCGTTCTCGATCACAAAGTCGGTATGCCGGATCAGCAACGGCAGGTCGGCGGCCACGACAGTCGCGAGGGCTTCTTGCGAAAGTTCATCCACATTGGTTGGAGGGGTCCCACGATCGCGTTCTACAACCTCGGGTGGCGAGGCGCTCGGCTCAGCGGTTGCTGCTTTCGCGGGTGATGACGAAGCCGGAATGCGAAAACTCACATGACACTTCGGGCATTTCACCATCTTTCCAGCCGCAGCGGCGTCGATCCGAAGTGATGCCGAGCAGTGAGGGCATTTGACAGGCAGCGACATTGGTTCGACTCCCAGCGACGTCGAATAAACAAGTGGCAAGCCACGCCTCTAGACGCAGGCCGCTATCCAGCGCGACCTGACGTTCCCAACAGCCAGCGTAGACTTCTCCCTCCATGACCAACAGTTCTTGCCAGCTCCACGATCCCTTTGCGTCTCGCCTTCCGTGCCAAACAATAAAGCTTACCGGGTCAGTTGCAACGCTTGGTTATGCCCATGCCGTTCAGCATTATGCAAGTTTTCTGAAACTTCAACAAAGAGAGTCCTGTAGGGTGGATCCTACCGGCCTCTTCGAGTGTATCTCCGGGGATGGATGTCGCTCGACTCCGCGGCCGGTGGGACCGGCCCTACTAGACCGTCTATCCTAATCTGTCCGGTTGCGGATAGAGGGCGTGCAGCTTGATTCTGGCGTCGGCGGTGGTGAACCGCCAGTGGATGCCGCAGCGGGCGGCGTTGCGGCGGGCCTGCCAGGCGCTGATCGCCGCGCCCATGGCGGCGACGCTGTCGAAGCGGCGGCCGAGGCATTGGCGGGTGAGGACGCTCAGCTCGATCTCGGCGATGTTGAGCCAGCTCCCGTTGCGGGGCGTGTGCACAATCCGCAGCCGGCGGGCCAGGCGATGCGCGGTGGGCGCATCGAACCGGGCAGACAGGCTGGCGATGTCGTGGGTGTTGAGGTTGTCGCAGACCAGCGTCACCCGTTCGGCCTGCGGATCGTCCTCGTCCAGGAGTTGCCGGACCTCCTCGG
>JAWXBB010000245.1:0-6686 GCA_034439795.1 Planctomycetaceae bacterium
TATGTCGTCTGTCCGCGGATCGGTTCCGAGGACGACTTCGACAGCGACACCGGCTCCGCGACCGCCGAGACGATGTACCGCGAACTCTCACAGGGGGAGCTGCGCGGCTTCCGCGTCGGCCTGATGCACGGCCAGCAGCCGCGCGACGTCCGCCAGGCGACGATGGACGCCTTCCGCGACGGCGAGCTCGATGTGCTGGTGGCGACGACGGTCATCGAGGTCGGCGTGGATGTCGCCAACGCGACGCTGATGGTGATCTGTCAGGCCGAGCGATTCGGCTTGTCGCAGTTGCATCAGTTGCGGGGCCGGATCGGCCGCGGACAGCATCAGGGATATTGCTTCCTGTGGTCGTACGCCGTCGATCAACCGGATGCGACGCGGCGGCTGGCGGCGCTCGAATCGACCAGCGACGGCTTCCAGATCGCCGAGGTCGATTTCGAGCTGCGCGGCCCGGGAGACGTTCTCGGCACGCGGCAACACGGCGATTTGCCGCTGCGCGTCGCGAGTCTGGTGAAGGACCGCGAGCTGCTGGAGCACGCCCGCACGGTCGCGTTCGGATTGGTGGAGGCGGGACGGATTGATGCGCCGGAGTTCGCCCCGCTGAAGGTCCGCGTGCTGGACCGGTTCCGGAAGCTGATGGATTTGCCGCAGACGGGGTGAGCGCGAAGCCGCAAGCGTCTTTCTCCCCTCGCCCGGCGCTTCGCTGGGAGAGGGGTCGGGGGTGAGGGTGCCTTTAGTTTTCTGCTTTTGTCTTTTCGCGACGAAGAGAAGCCAGAAGCACCCTCACCCTAACCTTCTCCCAGCGAAGCGCCGGGCGAGGGGACAAGGCGGGCTCCCTCGCTGACGCTTCGGGTTGGTGAGAGTTTTTCTTCGGCGGCGCTGGGGCGGATGTAGAGCGGGGTGAGTGTCCACAGGTCGTCCTGCTGGCCGGCCATCAGTCGCGGACGGGCGATGGCGATGATCCCCGCCGCGGTGGGACGGGTGGCCCAGTCGTCACGGATGATGTGGGCCAAAGTGCTGTCGGGGACGATGCGGCTGGTGGCGGGGCCGGCGATGATGTCATCGGCAGTCAACATCGGCAACCATGTCGGCCCGTGGACCACACGGACATCATCGTCGCGTTGCCAGAGTTCGTCAGTTCGCGTGTAATGAGCCGTGAAAAAGTCGCCGCGTTGGGCGTCGCTGATGATCCAAAGCCGCGTGAACTCCGGCGGCGCTTGTTGCGCCACGGCGGCGAGCGTGTCGACGGCGATCACGCGGCAACCGGTGGCGTAGGCGAACGTCTTGGCACAGACGACGCCGACACGCAGCCCGGTGAAGCTGCCGGGGCCGATGCTGACGGCGAGGGCGTTCACATCGGCGGGACGCAGCCCGTGAGCGTGCAGCAGCTCGCGCATCTCGGCGACCAGCGTCTGCGCATGTCGGCGGCCCGCCGTCGCCAATTCGCGCTGTTCGACCGCGCCATCGCGATCGAGGGCGATGGAGCCGGTCAGTCCGCTGGTTTCGAGACCGAGGATGTTCATCAGAGAGGCCAGCATAGCCGAGCGTGGGAGAATGTCGAAGGACGACGCCCGAATGTCGAGGCCATGAAGTTGGTGGTGCTGCTGCTGATTTGCGAGTTGTAGTTCGATTCGATTCTTGACCTCGAAGAGGTCAAATAAAGTAGCCGGGGGTTGAAGCGCTTCGCGAAGACCCCCGGAACATCGCGAAATGGAGTCGAGCATCCCGGAGGGATGCCAGAAAAATGGCTCTGGCATCCCTCCGGGATGCGAAGATCTATTGCCACCATCCGGGGGTCTCCGCAAAGCCTCCGACCCCCGGCTACTTTCTGCGAACCCTTCGGGTTCAAGTCACAAATCACCACGAAGTCAGTGGATACACACCGTCCATGACGAATCGGGCGTATCGGTTGAACTGTGCCGTTTCACCCTTCGGATTCGGGCTTTTCTTCGACATTCGGGCTTCGTCATTCGACCTTTGCGGCTGGCCCGGCAGGAATTGCCGGAGTCACAGCCGTTTTCCGGCTGCGGGCAATTTGGCGCGTCAATGCGGATGCGTCCGTCTTGACGAGTTTTCCGCCGTGTGCAAAATACCCCCGCTTCGCCGACAGCCACCCAAGGCGTTGGAAGTTGCGGCGGTCGTCAGATCGCCGGCAACGCCACCGGTGACTCGTCCCTGCGTTCAGTACGGATGGTCGCTGGACCATCGGCAAGCGATGTCGAGGACGGGGAGGGAACCCCGCTCGCGGCGTCACCCGTCCAGTCACTGCCGTTCTGGAATCACTGTCCTGAAGTCACTGTCCGGCCACGCAAAGGAGTGCCATTGCCGTGAAAAATCTCGTGTTGTCGGCGTCTGCGGTTGCCCTGTTGTCGGTCGTCTTCTGCGGTTCGGAGGTCGCCTGGGGTCAGGCGGCGGCAGGCGGCGGGGCGGCAGCGCCCGCGGCGAGCGCTCCGCACAAGGTGGCCTTAATCGACATGGCCTACGTCTTCAAGAATTACAAGAAGTTCGAGAACCTCCGCGAGGATCTGAAGGCGGAGATCACCCAGAGCGAAGAAGAGGCCAAGTCCAAGGCGATGGCGTTGCAGGAAATGCAGAAGAAGATGAAGACCTTCTCCGAGGGGAGCGCCGAGTTCACCACCGCCGAAGGCAATCTGGCCAAGTCCTCGGCCGAGTTCGAAGCCTTCCGCCGGGCGGCCCAGCGCGAGTTCCTGAAGAAGGAATCACAGATCTATCACACCGTCTACATGGAAACGGCCGACGCGGTCGCCATGTACGCCAATTTCTACAAGTTCACCCTGGTGATGCGGTTCAACCGCGAAGATCTGGACACCGACAACGCCCAGAAGCTGATCGAAGGGATGAACCGCCAGGTGGTCTTCCATCGCCCGGAAGACGACATCACCCTGTCGGTCACCGAGTATCTGAACAAGAAGTTCGACAAGGCCAGCGCCGGCGGCGCTCCCGCGGCGGCTCCTCGCTCGACGCAGGGCGCTCCGAAGTCCGCCACGCGGTAACGAACGTCGTGACGAAATTTCCGTTGTCGTGCGACCCCGGTTTTTGACCGGGGTCCACGCGCATCGGGATGTTTATTTCGCCCCCCGTCTCCTGACGGGGGGCGATCTGCGATCGATGTCGAATGTGCATTCGACCCCCGGTCAGGAGACCGGGGGCTAAGTAAGTGCAGAGCATGATGCGGCAGCAGCGAACTCTGGACCGACCGGCGACCGTGCAGGGCTTCGGCTTCCTCACCGGCGCCGACATCACGCTCCGGTTCCTGCCCGCCGCCGAAGACCACGGCATTGCCTTCCAGCGGACCGATCTCGCCGGCTCGGAGCCGATTCCCGCCCGGCTCGATTACGTCGTTCCGCGACAACGCCGCACGGCGATCACCCGCAACGGTGCGACCGTCGAAATGGTCGAGCACGTCATGGCGGCGCTCGCGGGGTTGCAGATCGACAACTGCCTCGTGCAGCTCGACGGCCCCGAACCCCCCGGCGGCGACGGCAGCAGCCTGCATTGCATCACCGAACTACTCGACGCCGGCATCGTCGAACAATCGGCACCGCGCGACATCCTCGTCGTGCAGGGCGAGCATCGCGTGACCGGCGAACGGGACGGCAGCGAAATCACCGCCCAGGCCGTGCCGCGCCGCACACTGGTCATCACTTACGAACTCGATTACGGTCCCCGTTCGCCGATCCGGCCGCAACTGCTGACGTTCGAGTTCTCGCCGGAACTGTTCGTCACCAACCTGGCCTTCGCTCGGACGTTCGTGCTGGAAGCCGAAGCCCAGGCGCTTAAGGCGCAAGGTTACGGCACTCGCGTGACGGCGCAGGATCTATTGATCTTCGGGTCGCAGGGCGTGATCGGCAACGAGCTGCGCGCCGTGGATGAGTGCGTCCGCCACAAAATCCTCGACTGTGTCGGCGACTTCGCGCTGCTGGGCTGCGACATCCACGGCCACTTCCGCGCGTATCGTTCGGGGCACGCGCTCAATCACGCCATCTGCCGGCAGGTCGCGGCTCACGCCATTCAGGACGAATCGCAACGGAGGGTCGCATGAGCCGCATTCGGATGGGAGTCGTCGGCGTCGGGGCTTTAGGCCGGCATCACGCGCGGATTCTGAGCCAGATGGACGGCGTCGAACTGGTCGCCGTCGCGGAAGCGAACGCCGCCCGCGGACAGGAGATTGCCGCCCAGCACCAGACGCAGTGGGTCGCCGACTATCACGATTTGATGCCGCTGGTCGATGCCGTGTCGATCGTCGTCCCCACGGTCGCCCATCTGGATGTCGCATCGGAATTCCTGTCGCGCGGCATTCCCGTGCTGGTCGAGAAGCCGCTGGCGCACGAACTCGCCGCGGGCGAGGCGCTCGTCGAGCTCGCCGACCGCAAGGGGGTGATGCTGCAGGTCGGGCACGTCGAGCGGTTCAATCCCGCGTGGCAGACCGCCGTGCCGTGGTGCTGCTCGCCGAAGTACATCCGCACCGAACGGTTGAGCACGTTCACGTTCCGCTCGACGGACATCGGCGTGGTGCTGGACCTGATGATTCACGATCTCGATCTCGTGCTGTCGCTGGCCCAGAGCCGCATCCGCCAGGTTGACGCCTTCGGCATCGGCGTGATGGGCTCGCACGAAGATGCCGTGCAGGCCCGGCTGGTGTTCGAGAATGGTTGCATCGCCGACCTCACCGCCAGCCGCATCAGCCCGGAGGCCAAGCGCACCGTCCAGGTCTGGTCGCTCGCCGGCTGCGTGACGGTCGACCTGCATCAACGCAAAGTGTCGCGGTTCGCACCGTCGGCGGCGTTACGCTTCGGCGACAGCCCGGTGACGAAGTCGCAACGCCCCGGCGCAGACGTCGAAGCGCTCAAGGCTGGAGTGTTCGGCGAGCTGATCGAAGTCCACGACCTGCCGGTCCATCAGGGCGATGCGCTGACGAACGAGCTGCGCGACTTTGTCGATTGCGTCACCACCGGCCGTCGTCCGTTGGTGGATGGCGTCCAGGCCCTCGCCGCGATGACCGCCGCCGACCTCGTCCTGAAGCAGGTTGCCGCCCACCGTTGGGAAGGGGCCGCCGCGGGGACGACCGGGCCGCAGATTCTGACGGTTCCGCCGCCGACGCGCAAGGCGGGGTGATTGATTGATGAAGAGGAAGACCGCGAAACCGCAAGCGTATGTTGTGGGACGCTTGCGGTTTCGCGGTCTTTTCGATTCTTCACGCGCGTGACAGCGTGTTGAACCTTACGGGCACGCCCCGTTCCGCGAGATACCGTTTCGTCGCGCCGATGGGGTGCGTGCCGTAGTGGAAAATGCTCGCCGCGAGCGCCGCGTGGGCGTGCCCTTCGGTCAGCACGCGGTACAGGTGCTCGGGGTGTCCGGCCCCGCCGCTGGCGACGACAGGAATCGACACCGCGTCGGCGACCGCCTGCGTCACTGGCAGGTCGTAACCGTTCTGCGTGCCGTCGGCGTCCATCGACGTCAACACGATCTCGCCCGCGCCGAGCCGCTCCATCTCCTTCGCCCACGCGACCGCTTCCAGCCCCGTCGGCACGCGGCCGCCGTTGATGTGGACCTCCCACACTTCGCGGCCGTCTTTTTGCACGCGCTTGGGGTCGATGTTGACCGTGATGCACTGACTGCCGAACTTCAACGCGGCTTCGCGGATGAGTTCCGGCGTTTTGACGGCCGCCGAGTTGATCGACACCTTGTCGCAGCCGGCGCTCAGCAGTTGGCGGATGTCGTCGAGCGTGCGGATGCCGCCGCCGACGGTCAGCGGCATGAAGCAGACCTCCGACGTCCGCCGGACGACGTCGAGAATGATCCCGCGCTGCTCGTGGCTGGCCGTGATGTCGAGGAACACGAGTTCGTCGGCCCCGTCCTCTTCGTACTGGGCGGCGATCTCGACGGGATCCCCGGCGTCGCGCAAGGAGACGAAATTAACGCCCTTGACCACGCGGCCGGCGAGAACGTCGAGGCAGGGAATGATCCGCTTGGCAAGCATGTGAGCATCCAGCAAGTCATGGGCAACACGTCCACGGTAGAGCAGGGGGGAATGTGCGTCAAACGCAGAAGCCCACCCATTGCAATGGGTGGGCGTCGATGGGTGACGCGATCCGACCGGCATCACACGAAGATGTACCCCTCTTCGCCGTGCTCGCCGATGTCGAGGCCCTCGACCTCCGACTTCTGGGTGACGCGGAGGCCCACGACGGCGTCGACGACTTTGATGAGGATCGCCGTCACAACCACGGACCACACAATCGCGGCTCCCGCGCCGACCGCCTGGGCGACGACCTGTTCCGGATTCCCCTCCAGCAGGCCGGGAAAGCCGGGTTTGACCGATTGCGTCGCGAACACGCCGGTGAAGAGCGCGCCGAGCAGACCGCCGATGCCGTGGACCCCGAAGGCGTCCAGAGAATCGTCGTAGCCGAAGTGGTTCTTCACCGTGGTGCAGGCGTAGTAGCACCCGCAGCCGGCGATGAGGCCCAGGCAGACGCCGCCGAACGGACTGCACGAGCCGCACGCCGGCGTCACGCAGACCAGCCCGGCGACCGCGCCCGAGCACGCGCCGAGGATGCTCGGCTTGCCGCGGAACAGCCATTCCATCCCGGCCCACGCGACGGTCCCGGAAGCGGCCGCGAGATGCGTGGCCACGAATGCGTTCACGGCACTGAAGGTCGCTCCCA
>JAWXBB010000246.1:0-11102 GCA_034439795.1 Planctomycetaceae bacterium
CCGGTCGGCGGTGCGGACGACCGCCAGCACGGGCTGCAACACGAACAGCACGCCGCGAATCACCGGCCAAAAGCGATACAGAAACTGCTCGGCGCGCACCTGGGCCAGCGTCCACGGCAGCAGGTCGGCAATGACCACGACCACGCCGACGGCGATGACGTACTCGACAATGCGTGCCACGACGACGAGCGAATCGCCGTCGGGGATGCCGCCGAGCCAGGACCAGATCAAAAACGCGGCCAACATCACGCCGACGGTGACGAGGAGTTCCAAAGCCAGCAGCGCCTGCGATTGCAGCGTGAGGATTTCGCGGAAGCGCTCGGGCACCCCCTTGCGATCGCAGATTTCCTCCAGCCGGCTGTACGCGAAGTCCCGGAGGGCGTAACACCCGAATGCGGCCCCGTAGACCAAGACCAGCAAGCCGCACAGCAGCCAGGGCAGGGGAGTCATCCCGCGGCGACCTTCAAGACGGTGCGGAGGCTTCCGATCATTCTTCCAGATTCTGAGGGGTTAAGCCGAAGGCGGCCAGCAATTCGCGCTCGCGGCGGCGCATCAGGGGGCGTTCGTCATCGCTGAGATCGTCGTAACCACAGAGGTGCAGCAGACCGTGAACGCAATATAGTAGCAACTCCGCGTGAAGACTCCAGCCGTGAGCCGCGGCACACCGGGCGGCGGTCTCCACGCTGACGACGATTTCGCCGTCAAGTTTCCGGCCGGCACCCCGCGTTCCCGCAGTGTTTCCGCCTGTTGATTCATCGTCGGCATAACTGAAGCTGATGACGTCCGTCGGCCAGTCGTGGCCCAGGAATTCCCGGTTAATCCGGTGAATTTCGGCGTCACCCACAAGGGCGATCGTGACCTCTGCCGTGGCGACCTGCTCCTGCTGCAACGCAGCGGTCAACTGCTCGACGAGCAGTGATTCCGCGACGGGCAGCGACTGGCGATTGTCGATGGAAAGGTGATACGTCATCGACGGAAAACTTCCGAACCAGTCGGCGCAGCGGATGAATCGGGCATTTGGAACCACGAAACACACGAAACATCACGAAAGCAATCACCAATACCCGATGCCCACCGAATGCGTCGAGAGTCAGTTCAGTCAGCCAACGCTGTCAGAATGCTGCTCACATCATTCGGCACTTTCGTGTTGTTTCGTGTGTTTCGTGGTTAATCATCCCAATTACGCGGTCCTCGGTTCGGGACGGGGTTCCAGCTTCGGTTCGGTGCGCAGGTCCATCCGCGAATCGGTACGGGATTCGGGCTTCTGGTCGGGATACTTGATGCGGCCGTGGTAGATCCCGATCAGCGATTTGGTCAGCGAGTCCTCGACGATCTCCAGTTCGCTCAGGGTCAGCGAACACTCGGAGAACTGCCCGTCGAGCAGCCGCTTCATCAGGATGTCGTGGACCAGCGACTCGATCCGCTTGGGGGTCGGCTCGGCGAGCGTCCGCGAGGCCCCTTCCACGGCGTCGGCGATCATCATCACCCCGGCTTCGCGGGTCTGCGGCTTCGGGCCGGGATAGCGGAAGGCGGACTCCTCGACCACCGGGCGGCGCTCCTCGGGCAAAGCCGACGCCTGCTTGTTCGCCGCGTGGAAGAAGAACTCGACCAGCGTGGTGCCGTGATGCTGTTCGATGAAGTCCACGAGCGGCTGCGGCAGGTTGTGCTGGCCGGCGAGATCGACGCCGTCCTTCACGTGGCCGATGATGATCAGCGTGCTCATCGCGGGGTTCAACTGATCGTGCCGGCTGGTTTGTCCCGGAGCCATGTTCTCGATGAAGTACTGCGGCTTCATCATCTTGCCGACGTCGTGAAAGTACGCGCCGACGCGGCACAACAGGCCGTTGGCCCCGATGGCGTCGGCGGCGGTCTCGGCGATGGTCGCGACGCCGATCGAATGGTTGTACGTGCCGGGGGCGCGCCGGACCAGTTCCTGCAACAGCGGGTGCGAGATGTCGCTGAGTTCGAGCAGGCTGATGTCGGTGACGACGCCGAACAGCTTTTCGATGAACGGCAGGCTGCCGGCGACGAGAAACCCGGTGGCGAGACACCAGCCGGCGGCGGCCAGGCTGTCCGACAGGAGATACCAGTCGGTCCACAACCGCCCGAGCCGCTGCGAGTCGATGATGGCGATGCCCCACGCCATGAACAGATAGCTGACGGCGGTCCAGAACCCGACGACCACCAGTTTGGACCGCGACGGCACCTGATTGAGCTGCACGACCGAGGCGGCCATCGCCCCCATCATCAGCACGAAATCCCCCGCGGTGCCACCGGTCGACAACGTGAGCAGCAGCGACAGCGAGAAGCCCGTCAGCGCGGCGAGCACCTGGTTGTAGGCGATGGCGAGAATCATCACCACGGACAGAATTGGCACGATCTCCGCCCGCAGATGTCCCGCTGCCAAAAGTCGCGACAACCCGACGGCCACCACGATCGCCGCCAGATAGATCGTCAACCGGCCCGGCTGCCGAATCAATCGCGGCTCGTTGCGGGTCAGATAGTAGGCGTTCAGGCCGCCGAGCACGATCAGCAGGGCGACCACCATGGCCATGCGGGCGATGCGTTCCGGCCAGGTAATGGTCCGTTCCAAGGCGACCGACTGCGCTCGGAGGACATCGACCGTTTCGCTGTCGAGATACGTGCCGGGTGCGACCAGCAATTGCCCCCGCTTGTACTGGTCGGTCGCCTCCGGGGTCTGCTCGCTGGCGAAGTGCTTGCGGAGATTCGTCGCCGCCTCGTCGAATTGGAGCGTGAGCGGCGTGCGCTGCAGCAGCCAGCGCTCGAGCACCGGCTGCAACGGCGCCAGCGCCGGGAATTGATTCCATTGCCGCGCCAACCGCCCGCCGGTCTTGAGGTTCTCCGCGAGAATGGCATCACCCGCCGGCACGGTGGGCAGTTCGGTCGACGGATTCAGCGTCTCACTGGCGGGCAACACGCTGATCGGCGCGTCCAATGCCAGATCGCGACGGGACAGTTCGGCGGCATCGGCGACGCCCGAGACGCGCAGCGGCGCGGTGAACTGCGTGAACTCGCCGACGATCTCGTCGATCTGCCGTTCCGCCGTCGCGCGGGGACCGATCGCCGCCTGAAGGTTCTGCCAGTCGTTGAGCAGCGGGGCGGGCAGAATCGCGGGTTGCGTCGGGTCGCCGGTGAAGCCGAAGGCCGACCGCACTTCGGCGGCGAGCTCGGAGATGTCGTGGACTTCGGCGATGTCGAACAGGTTCCGCCGCAGCTCGTACTCCAGATCGCGGAGCGGCTGCACGTCGTTGCGAAAGACGGGGGCCACCTGTCGTTCCCGATCGTACCGTGCGCGTTCGGTCTTCACCTGATTGATGCGCTCGAAGTCGATGCGAGCCAGAATGCCGTCCGCGCAGAAGTCGCCGACGTGATATCGGAATGGCGCCCGCCAGCTTTCCAGCACGAACACCAGGAGCACGAGGAACACGCCCGCAATCGCCAGCCGGAGCAACAGGTCGACGTCGCGCAAATGCTCGGCCAGCCGACCGGTCCAGTGCGTCTGGGCCGTGATCGTGGCGGCTTTGAAGTTTCGGGTTTTTCGCGGCGAAAAGATCCGCATCACAACCGCCCGGACCCGGGCACTCCTTCATCGATCAGGCAGACGGGGCGTCCGCTCACGGAATCACCGGCACTGTCGTCGCGGCCGAGTCGGCCGGAGAGGACTCCAGCACCACGGCTTCGCGCGGCTCCATAACGACGGGATGGGCCGCATCACCGTTGGACCGCGGTGCGCCCGTCCGCTCGCGACGGTCGAGATCGTACGCGGCGACGATCCGGCGGACCAGCGGGTGACGTACGATATCGCCGCCGGACAGAGTCACCATGCCGATGCCCGGCACATTCTTCAGCCGGTTCATGGCGTCGTGCAGGCCGCTCTCGACATGATCGGGGAGGTCGGTCTGGGTCGCATCGCCGGTGACGACGATCTTCGACGAGTTCCCCATCCGCGTCAGGAACATCATCATCTGCGTGATGGTGGTGTTCTGGGCCTCGTCGAGGATCATGAACGTGTTGTTGAGCGTCCGGCCGCGCATGAACGCGAGCGGAATGATCTCGATCACGTCTTTGTCGAGATAGCGCTGGACCTGGTCGAAATCGAGAATGTCGCTCAGGGCGTCCAGCAGCGGGCGCAGATACGGATTCACCTTGGCGAGCATGTCGCCGGGGAGGAAGCCCAGCTTCTCGCCGGCTTCGACCGCCGGGCGGACGAGCACGATCTTGCGGACCAGATCCTGCCGCAGGGCGTTGATGGCCATTGCGACGGCGAGGTACGTTTTGCCCGAGCCGGCCGGTCCGGCGCAGAACACGCAATCGTGGTCGCGGATGGCGCGGGAGTATTCGGCCTGTCCCGGACTCTTGGGTTGGACCTTGCGGGCCTTGTGAAAGACGTCGATCGAGTCTGCGCCGCCGTGGGCAAATTCCTGCGAGCGATCGAGCACGCGGTCGAGTTCTTCGTCGGCGAGGTAGCCCTTGCGCTCGATCAGGCTGCGGAGTTCGGTGATGACTTCCGTGCCGCGCTCGACCCGGTCGGGCTCGCCGAACAGGTGCAGCTCATCGCCGCGCAGCACGACGTCGATCTGCAGAACGTCCCGTAACCGCCGGAGATTGCGGTCGCGCGTGCCGAACAGGCTGCGCACCTCGTCGTGATTGCGGAACCGGATTCGGCCTTCTGGCATGCGGCACTCGCTGACAGACACAAAACGGCCGCAGCGATCAACGCGGCCCGATACGACATTCTACCCTACAGACGGCGGGGAGGAAACAGGCTCGCCTTCGCCCGCACGACCGTTAAAGTTTCACTCCTTTCGCCTGACACCTTAACCGGCATCGCGAGGACCGGTTATTCCACCCGTACCGACCCTAGCGGTTGTGTTCAAGTCGCGGAAGAAACCGGTTCGATCAGACACCAGCCAGGGGCGGCCCGGCTTTGTCTTCGTCCCCTCTCCCGCCGCTTCGGTGGGAGAGGGCTAGGGTGAGGGTGTATTTCTTTCTTCTCACAGCTCTGTGGGAAGAAAGAACCAAAGCACCCTCACCCCCAACCCCTCTCCCGCCGAAGCGGCGGGCGAGGGGAGCAGTCTGGTATCGTGTCAGGGATGACGGTCCATGTACGAATCGTTCTTCGGTCTCACGCGACGTCCGTTTTCGGCGACGCCCGATCCCGGCTGCTGGTTCCGGTGCGCCCGCTATCAGGCCGCCCTCGACGAACTGCTGATCTGTGCCGAGCAGGGGCAGGGGATCGGCATCCTGGTCGCTCCCGCCGGTGCGGGGAAGACGTTGTTCTGCGAGCGGCTGATCCGCGAGATCGGCGAACCGTTCACGTCGGTGCTGCTCCGGCACGCCACCTACAACACCCGTCGCGGCTTCCTGCAGACGTTGTTGTGCGAGCTGGCTCAACCGTACGACAAGCACACCGATCAGGAATTGCGGCTCGGCCTCGCGCCGGTGCTGAAGGGACTGCACCAACAGGGCCGGGCGCTGTTGCTGGTGGTCGATGAAGCCCATCAGTTGAGCGAATCGCTGCTGGAGGAACTGCGCATCCTCGCCGACCAGGCGGAGGACGGTCAGCCGATCGTGCGACTGGTGCTGGCCGGGCAATTCGGACTGGAAGAGAAACTCGCGCATCCGGTGTTGCAGGCGCTCAACCAGCGGGTGCGGGCGCAAGTGACGCTGGAGCCTTTGTCGCTCGCCGAATCCGCGGACTACGTCGATTTCCGCGTCACCTGGGGGGGCGGACGGACCACCAGCGTGTTCACAGCCGACGCGGTCCAGGCCATTGGCCGTGCGGCGGACGGCTTGCCGCGGTGCCTGAACCAGCTCTGCGATCACGCGCTGCTGCTGGGATACGTCAACGAACAACGGCCCGTATCAGCCGACACGGTCGCCGCGGCGTTGGAAGACCTGCGGCATCTGCCATTGCCGTGGAATCTGTCCCCGTCGCATGCGGAGACGTTGTCGTCGATGCCTGCGTCGGAGCCGTTACCCGAGTTGGACGCCATCGAATGGGAATCCGACGACGAGCTGGTGAGCACCAATGCGGAGGACGACAGCGAATACCACAGCTTCGAGGCGATTCTCAAGAAACCCGAAGACGCCTGGCTGCCCCTCATTGATGACGAGTTCGAAGACGCCGTGCCTGTCGACGATGAACCGGCGGCCGAAACGGCGTGGGACGATGACGAAGCGAGCGTCGCGGAGGACATCCCGCCGCTGAAGGACGTGTTCCATCAGCCCGAACCGCGGACGCCGCGCGGGCCGTACTTCGACCTGTTCCACGAAGAGCCGGTTTACGACCGCTACAATGCCCTCGATGCCGGGCTGGAACCGCCGGTGATGCCCGCCCGCTCGGAGATGTTCGCGACGCAGTTCGCCGGGTTGCCGTTCACGGTCACCGCTTCGCTGTTCGGCCACGACGTGCCGCCGATCGAGCGGCTGGACGCGATCCAGGACGTGCTGGACGCCGTGCATGCGGCCGCAGACCCGGACGAGACGCTGGCCTCGACGGCGCAGATCGGTCGCGTGGCGGACGCGGAAATGCTGGTCGATTGGTCGAGTGATGGCGATGAAACGCCGGAACCCTTCAGCGACTCCGAGATGCCGTCGGCTGCCGTGTTCGAGTTCGGCGGCGATGATCCCGTCGCATCGGCGATCGGTGCGGCATCGGAACCAACCGTCATGACCACGTCGGAGACGCGGAGCTGCCGCAATCTGTTCACGCGATTGCGGCGCAAGCAACTCGGCCGGTGACTCCACACTAACCCGAAGCGTAAGCGAGGGCGAGCGCTCGTTCCGTCGACCCCGTCGAACGAGCGCTCGCCCTCGCTTACGCTTCGGGTTAGTGTCGCGGTGCGACGGACTTCTTCGCGCTGTCTGTCGATTCGCTGACCTTCAGTTCCTTCCGCAGCCAGCGGCGGAACTCGCGGTCGACTTTGTCGACGTCGTTGGTGCCGAGCGTTTCCATCAGGCTCCAGCCGCCGGACGGATCGACCGCCACGTTCTCCCGGCACTTGCGGTAGAAGACGCCGAGCAGTTGGCGCTCCTGCAGATACAGGCAGAGATAGCGGGCGTAGGCGTATTCGCGGGCCGTTCGTCCGCCGTCGCCGAAGCGGTGGTTGACGAATTCGGTGATCGACGGCAGCCGTTGCCGACTCAGCGCGTCCTTGAGCGACTCGCCACGCCAGTTGCCGAGACCGACGAGCCGCAGGCCGTCGTCCGAGAACTGGCATTCCTCGTGCAGCGACGCCAGGCCTTCGTCGAACCATTCCGGCATCTCGGGGAAGTCGGCGTGCGCCAGGGCGTGCGTCAGTTCGTGGGCCAGCGTCCCTTCGCCGGTGGACAGGTTCAGCACCAGCCGGCGTTCGTCCCGGTCGTACAGTCCGGCATATTCGCTTTTACCGGAATGCCCGAGGAACTTGAGAGCCGCCCGGTAGGACTCATCGGTGGACATCACCACCAGCAGAATCGGTTCCTCCGGTTGCCGGTCGAAATAGCCGACGGCCAAGGCCCGCGCGGTGGATGCGATGGTCCCGCGCCACAGTTCGCGCAGTTCGGCTTCCGGCAAGTCGCCCGCCAGAACAAATGGCGACCGGGGCAGCAGCGTCCAGGTCTCAGGCACGTCGAGCGCAAGTTCGGCGGCCCAGTCTTCGCACGTCTCCTGCAACCGGGCCCGATCGGGACGTGGCGGCAGGACGGACGCGGATCGGCCCGCCGGCAGCGTGCTCCACGGGTCCAGCCGGCCGGAGTTGGGCGCGGCGGTGACGAAGCACACGCCGATCAGGCCCATCGGCCCGAACGTCAGTAGTAGCGAGCGCAGCCAACTCACGGCTTCGCGACCCCCTTCAATCCGCACAGAATCCGCAGTTTACGCAAAACTCGGCCAAAACAACGGTTTGGCTTCATCGTTGAACTCTAGACCGTGGTTGGCCGCGTCTTGAGAGAAGTTCTCGCGAGTTGCCGGTTTCCGGGCAATTGTTTGTCCGACTCCCGGCTGATACGATCCCACCCGCAAAGTCTGGCACGTTCCGTAAGCATCGGTGGATGCGGGAACGGCCGACAACCGGCGACGCAGCCTCCGAGGGGACTGCCCGCAGATTTGCGGCGCAGTGAACCGCCCAGTTCGTTGCGTCCCCGCCCGGAACCTTGGGACGCTGCAGCGCAACGGGCCACGCCGGACAGTCCTCAATGGACTTGCTTCGGACGCGGACAGCGTTACGGCGGCCCGCTTTGTCACGGTCGCCAGCTTTATGAATTCGACGCTCTACCGTCATTTGGGGGCCCATGTGGATGTCGTCGACGGCATCGCGGGCACCCGGTTCGCCGTCTGGGCTCCCAATGCCCGGGAGGTCTCGGTCCTGTGCGACCACAACAGTTGGACGCACGGCCGCGACTGGCTCAACTCCAGCGACAACGGCGTCTGGTGGGGCTTCATCCCGGGCGTCAACGCGGGCGCGCCGTACAAGTTCGGCATCCGCACCCCGGCGGGGCATCTCGTCCAGAAGTGCGATCCGTACGCCTTCTTCTCGGAAGTCCCGCCGAAATCGGCGTCCGTCGTGTACGACCTCAGCGGATATGCCTGGCAGGACGACGGCTGGCTGCGCAAACGCGACGCGACCAACTGGTACGAACATCCGGTCGCGATCTACGAGGTGAATCTCGGATCGTGGAAGAAACCCAAGGACGGCCGTCAGTATTACACCTATCGCGAACTGGCTCCAATGCTGGTGGATTACGTCACCAAACTCGGTTACTCGCACATCGAGTTGATGCCGATCACCGAACACCCCTTCGACGGCTCGTGGGGCTATCAGACGACGGGGTACTTCGCGCCGACCAGCCGATTCGGCGATCCGCACGATTTGATGTATTTCATCGACTATTGCCACCAGGCCGGGCTGGGCGTGATTGTCGACTGGGTGCCCGCCCACTTCCCGACCGACGGCCATTCACTGGGGGGCTTCGACGGCACGTGCTGCTACGAGCACTCCGATCCGCGGCAGGGGTTTCATCCCGACTGGGGGACGCTGATCTTCAACTATGGACGGGCCGAAGTCCGCGACTTCCTGCTGTCGAGCGCGCGGTTCTGGATCGACGAATATCACATGGACGGACTGCGGGTCGACGCCGTCGCGTCGATGCTGTATCTCGATTACTCGCGCAAGCCGGGCGAATGGGTGCCGAATGCGTTCGGCGGCCGCGAAAACCTGGAGGCCATTCAGTTTCTCAAGGACATGAACGTCGAGCTGCACCGCGACTTCCCCGGCGTGTTGACGCTCGCCGAGGAGTCGACGGCGTGGGGCGGCGTGTCGCGGCCCGTGTACACCGGCGGGCTGGGCTTCGGCATGAAGTGGGACATGGGCTGGATGAACGACACGTTGCGGTATCTCCGCCACGAGCCGGTGCATCGGGCCTACCATCAGAACGAGTTGTCGTTCCGCATGGTGTACGCCTTCACCGAGAACTTCATCCTGCCGCTGTCGCACGACGAAGTCGTTCACGGCAAGAAGTCGCTGCTGTCGCAGATGCCGGGCGATTACTGGCAGCAGTTCGGCAATCTGCGGCTGTTGTACGGCTACCAGTACACGATGCCCGGCAAGAAGCTCTTGTTCATGGGCTGCGAGATCGGCCAATGGACGGAATGGAATCATCAGACCGAGCTCGATTGGGCGCTGGTCGGACAACAGTATCACGACGGCGTTCATCAACTCGTCACCGATCTGAATGCGCTGTACCGCAGGGAGCCGGCGCTGCATCAGATGGACATGCTTTCGGAAGGGTTCCGCTGGATCTCCTGCGATGACTGGCAGAACAGCGTGTACGCCTACATCCGCTACGCCAAGAACCAGCAGGACTTCGTGGTGGTGGTGATGAACATGACACCCGTTCCCCGGCACAACTACCGGGTTGGCGTGCCCAAGCCCGGGTTCTACTCGGAGATCATGAACACCGACGCGGGGATTTACGGCGGCAGCAATCTCGGCAACGCGGGCGGCGTGTATTCCGAGATCGGGGCCATGCACGGCCACGGCCAGAACATTTCGCTGACGCTGCCCCCGTTGGGGATGCTGGCCCTCAAGCCGGTCGTCGGCCCTAAGACCTCCGCCGCGTCGACGAAACCCGTGACGAAGTAACTCTCACAGCCCGGAGCGCCAGCGAAGGCGGCCTTCTGTTTTCCAGTCCGACGCCGTCGCTGGCGCTCCGGGCTGTGAAACGCCAGCGCGATGCTGGCATTTCCGACACAGTCCGTATCTCCCGTGAAACCACTGCATCAGCCCCGCATTCTTCCCAGACTGTGATTTTCGGACGGCATCGCCTGTCGGGACCGGCAGTTTTTGCCGATGCCCTCCGGTAGAGCCGCGCCACCGGTGCGCCCCTTCGCGATCAGGGCGGCTCTGCGGAGCCTGGACATCATGACGCGCGATCAGCAAATCGGACTGGCGTTGGGCATCCTGCTGGTGGGGGCGGTGTCGGCGTTTTTCTACCGCCATGAGTCGCCGCCGGCCCGCAAGCTGCCGGCGCTCAAGACGGCCGCCGAACTCGACCGGCAGATCGCCGAACGGCAACACGTCCCCTATCTCCCGGCGGAAGAACCGGAGGCCGATCCACAGCACGCGGGGATGGGATCTGACGCAGCGAATATCGCCGACACGGTCGAAGGCGGCGGACTGGTCCCCGAACCGATCGCGCTCGACGGCGAGCTGCCGGATTCGGTGTTCGTGTCGAATCAAACCCCGTTGACTGGAACGCCGCGCGAGCAGTTTCACGTCGTCCGCAACGGCGACACGCTGTCGTCGATCGCCCAGCAATACCTCGGCAGCACGGCCCGGTATCAAGATGTGTATGAGGCGAACCGCGACCGTCTGAAGACGCCGAACGATCTGCGGATCGGCCAGGAGATTCGCATCCCCATCGCCGCGCCCGTGGCCGGCGCGCCACCCGCCGTCACGCGAATGACGCAGAACGACAAGCCCGCGCGGCCGACAACCGCGGAGCCTCCCGCGCCGGCCCCGACAACGGACGGGGATCGTCGGTTCGTCCCGTTCCGCGGGTCGCCGTTGACGCCGGGAGGCAAGTCGCAGGAATCGTCG
>JAWXBB010000247.1:0-17209 GCA_034439795.1 Planctomycetaceae bacterium
GATCGGGACGAGTCCGCGCGGATCATCCGCGGGGCGCTGTAGCCTCATATAGCCCCCGGTCTCCTGACCGGGGGTCGAGCGCGCGATCGATGTCGATCACCATTCGGCCCCCCGTCGGGAGACGGGGGGCTATCTAGGCGATGTCGGCCCACTCGACATTCTCACCGCGGCACTTCCACAAACCGCACGTCCCCGCATTGCAGATCCAGGACCGCCACCGTGTACCGCGACGCCCGGTGCAACGCGCCGGGGTTGATGTGATGCACTGCACCCGCCAACTCGTCCACCGCCACGTGTGAATGGCCGAACAGCAGGTAATCCGGCCCGGCAGCGAGCAACCGGCGGGCCTCAGTAGGACGGTGCCCGTGCGTGACGGCGATCCGTCGGCCGCCCAGCGTCACCTCGCCGCCCCAGCCGAGGCACGTCGCACCGGCGTCCTTCCCCGCGGCTTCCAGTTCGGCGGCCGAATCGTTGTTGCCGAAGACGAAGTACAACGGCCGCGTTGCGCACAAGGCGACCATCTCCGGCCGCGTGAAGTCGCCGCAGTGGATGACGGCCTCGACGCCGTCCGCGACCAGCAGCTCCATCGCCCGCCGCGTCCGGTCGATCTGATTGTGCGTATCAGAAATCACCCCGATGAGCATTCGTCGTTGCACTTTCTCTGGACACTTGTAGGGTGGGCCGAGTCTTCGAGTCCCACCACGATGGAATGACCGAGGTTCAATGTTCAACGACCGTGGTGAAGAATCGACCTTGGTCGTTGAACATTGAACCTCGAACCTTGTTCGTGGTGGGACTCGAAGACTCGGCCCACCCTACGTCCCTTCAGACTCTCCACTCCATCCCGTATCATACGCGACTGACCCGTTCCGGCCCTTAGCCCTCAACCCTTAGCCCTCAACCCTCCCCATGCCCGTCCGGACCCGCTTCGCCCCCAGTCCCACCGGCTACATGCACATCGGCGGCATGCGGACCGCGTTCTTCGTCTGGCTGTGGGCCCGGCACACCGGCGGGCAGTTCATCCTGCGGATCGACGACACCGACCAGCAGCGAAACGTGGAAGCGGCTTTGGAGCCGATCTTCCGCGCGTTCCGCTGGCTCGGTCTCGATTGGGACGAAGGCCCCGACATCGGCGGCCCGTTCGGACCGTATTACCAGTCGCAACGAACGCCTTTGTATCAGGCGGCCGTCCAGCAATTGCTCGCAGAGGGCAAAGCGTATCGGGATTTCGAGACGCCGGATCAGATCGCCGCGGACCGCAAGGAGGACGAAGTCGCCAAGCGGAACTACGTCAGCCGCCGGCGATCGCTCGACGTCGATGCGGCGACCCGCGACCAATGGCACGCCGAGGGAAAGCCGTCGGTCGTGCGGTTGCTGGTGCCGCGCGATCGGAAAGTCGCCGTCGATGACCACGTCCGGGGTCACGTCGAGTGGGACTGCGGCCTGATGCCCGATCCCGTGTTGATGCGGACCGACGGCAGCTTCCTGTACAACTTCGCGACCGTCGTCGATGACGCCCACATGCAGATCACGCACGTCATCCGCGCGGAAGAGCATCTCACCAACACCGCCGTGCAGGTGCTGCTGCATCAGGCGCTCGGCCACACGCCGCCGGAGTTCGCGCACATCCCGTTCATCACCGCACCCGGTTCGACGAAGAAGCTGAGCAAGCGCGATCTCGAAAAGCTCCGCACCAGCCCGCAACTGAAAAAACTGTTCGACCGGGCCGACGAAGTCTTCCCGCAACTCGGCCTCGGCAACTCGACTACGCTCAACCCGGTGATGGTCGAGTATTACGAACGCCTCGGCTACCTCCCCGCCGGCATCCTCAACGCGCTGGCCCGGTTGGGGTGGTCGCTGGACGACAAGACGGAAATCCTGTCCCTCGCCGAGATCATCCGGCACTTCACGCTGGACCGCGTGATCAAAAGCCCGGCCGCGCTCGACCCGGAGAAGCTGCAAAGCTACCAGGCATACTGGATGAACCAGTTGTCGATCGACGCCAAGATCGACGGTTGCGTCCCGTTCCTGCAACAGGCGGGCTGGCCGCTGCCGGGCCGCGAATTCCTCGGCGCGCTGCTGACGGCGATCGGTGACCGGCTGAAGATCTTCAGCGACATCCTCGATCACCGCGAGTTCTTCATCGCCGATGACGAGTTGACTTACGACGACAAAGCCGTGCAGAAACGATTGATCGAAGCGGTCGAGGCACCGGGATTGCTGCGAAATCTGCGGGCGTCTTTGGTCACAGTCGAACCGTTTGACGCTCCAACGCTCGACAAGCTGGTCCACGACTTCGTCGAACAACAAAGCGTGAAGATCGGCCAGATCATCCACCCGCTGCGGCTCGCGGTGACGGGCAAGACCGTCGGCATCGGTCTGTTCGAGACACTCGCACTCTTGGGCCGCGACCAATGTCTGGCGCGGATGGATCGGTTGTTGAGACAGGTGGGGTGAGGGAGCGTGCGTCACACGGTACGGCGCGGGCTCAGCCCGGTCGTTGAGTGTTGAGTTTCCGTTGAAGAAATGCCGCCTCGGCCATCAATTGCGGTTCGAGTTTGGCGAGACGCGCGGGCAGATCCATGCTGGTATGGAAGACTGTCAGCACAATCAGCCCGGCTTCGATCTCCGTGCAGACCAGCACATGCTTCTGAACGCGGTAAAACAAGATTGCGGGACTGGCATCCACATCCGGGAGCAGTAAATCGGGATGATCGCGCAGCCGATCCAAAGCCGCCTGGATGTGGTCGAGGTATTTGTCCGCTGTTTTCCGGCCCCACTGCTGAACGGAATAACTCTCAATCTCCCGAAGATTGTCCACCGCACGATCCGTGAGGACAACCTTGGTGCGTTGTCGCCGTTTCGGCGAACTCATTTTGCGGCCCGTTGCTTCAGGAGGCTGCGCAGGTCGCCGCGGTATTCAACGACTCGGCCGGCGAGCGCGTCCGCGAAGCCGTCGAGAATCCCCTCGCGGAGGGCCGTGGCTTCGAGTCGTTCTTTTTTTTCCCGCAGCACATCGCGGACGAATTCGCTGGGGGTTGCGAACAACGTGCCATCACCGGAGTTCTGATCGACGAACGCCCGCAGTTCATCGGTCAGCGACAAATTGAGCGAGGTGGTCATACGGTTCCTTTCCCAAGGTCTCTGTGCAGGATACGACCCTCCCACGCGATGTCAATCATGGTGTCTCGTTGCCGGTGCTTCCGTCCCCATTCCGCCGCAACTCCCGATTGCTCAAGGTCTTTTCTCGACGTAGAATTGCATCGGCGTCGATTGAAATGACGTGAGGGCTGTGATCGGTCGTCAATTCCTCCAGGGGTTCACAACGTGCGTCGCTGGCGCTGGCTAATCGCGCTCGTGTTCGTTGTCTCTTGGGCTTACGTTGGGAGTTATGCCGTTACGTATCGCTTTCTCCTGGGTTCGGACACGGAGCTGGCTTCTGGGCGAGGTCTGAATTCCCGTTATCACGTGGGAGTTGGCTACAAGTACATCGTCGAACGTCGCAGCCCTGTGCCCAATGCCAAGAAGGTTTGGAACCTGCTGGACCGTTACTATTATCTACCGGTTCTGTGGCTGATTGATCGCACACCGCTCCAATCCCCGATGCTGAAATGGGCGGCCGTCTGGGATGTCGATGAGCAAGTCGAAGCGGATAGTGTTTTTCGTGTCGTCATACCGCAAATCATCGCTTACAAATTGCGCAATCGACCGCAATCACCCGGCAGGATTAACCTCTGATACTCAACATGATGAATCATTACCTTGCCACACTTTTGCTGCTGAACGCGATTACCGCCTCCGCCGCGGATGTGCGCGTCGCCCCGGAGCGGGTCGTCTTCACCGACGCCTTCGCCCGGCGGCAGCTGTTGGTGACGGCGGACGGGCGCGATGCCACGCGGCGGGCGGGGTATGTCAGCCGGTCGCCGGGAGTGGTCGAGATTGACGACCGCGGGTATGCCGTGCCGAAGGGGAATGGCGTCGCCGAGATTGAAGTGCGGCTGGCGGACCGGATGGTGACCGTGCCGGTCGAAGTGCGGGGGCTGGACCAGGTGCGGCCGGTCGATTTCGCGACCGAGATCGA
The DNA here is from genome assembly GCA_034439795.1 of Planctomycetaceae bacterium. Classification (GTDB taxonomy): domain Bacteria; phylum Planctomycetota; class Planctomycetia; order Planctomycetales; family Planctomycetaceae; genus DSVQ01. Next base: position 4,082 of record JAWXBB010000247.1, read on the forward strand.
GCCGCTGTTGAGCCGGTTCGGCTGCAACTCCGGCGGCTGTCACGGCAAGGCGACGGGGCAGAACGGGTTCAAGCTGTCGCTGTTCGGGTTCGACACCGAGTTCGACTACGCCGCGCTGGTCAAAGAAGGCCGCGGCCGGCGGGTGTTCGCGCCTTCGCCGGACAAGAGCCTGCTGCTGGCGAAGGCGTCGGGCCGCGCGCCGCACGGCGGCGGCAAGCGGATCGACGTCGGCAGCGAACCGTATCGCCTGCTGCAATCGTGGCTGCAGGCGGGCGCGCCGCCGTCGGCTCCGAATTCGCCGCGGGTCGTCAAGTTGCGACTGACGCCCGCCGAGCAGATTCTGTCACCGAACGACGTGCAGCAACTGGTCGTGTTCGCCGAGTACAGCGACGGCAGCCAGCGGGACGTCACGCGCGAGGCGCAGTATTCGAGCAATCTGGACGTGGTCGCCGTGGTGGCGGACGACGGTCTCGTCGCCGCAAACGAACCAACCGGTGAGGCGGCGATCATGGCCCGCTACATGGGGCAGGTCGCCGTCTGCACGATTCTGCGTCCGCAGGGTTCGCCTCTCGCCGCGCTGCCGGAGTTCCAGCCGGCGGGCTACGTCGATGAGCTCTCCGCCGCGAAGTGGATGAAGCTGGGATTGCGGCCGTCGCCGGTGTGCGATGACGCCACGTATCTGCGGCGGCTGACGGTCGATCTGTGCGGACGGTTGCCGACGGTGGACGAGACGCGGGAGTTTTTGGCTAAGCCGCAAGCGGCGTCGCGCGAGGAACTCGTTGATCGGTTGCTGAAGTCGCCCGATTATCCGGCGTACTTTGCGTTGAAGTGGGGTTCGATCCTGCGGAACTCGAATCTCGCCGGGGCGGACCGCACGGCGTATGCGTTCCACAACTGGATCAAGGACCAGATCGCCCGTAACCGGCCGTACGACGAGTTCGTGCGGGGCATCGTCGCGGCGTCGGGCGAGTGGCAGGACGCCCCCGCGATCAACTGGCTGTGGCAGTCGCGCGACGACCAGTTGCACCAGGTGACCGCCGACACCGCCCAGGTGTTCCTCGGCCTGCGGTTGCAGTGCGCGAAGTGCCACCACCATCCGTACGAGCGGTTCAGCCAGGACGACTACTACGGTCTCGCCGGGTTCTTCACGCGGCTGGGCCGCAAGTCGTTCGGCGAGCCGCCGCCGTATTATTCGGCCCCGAACGTGACCATCGGCGAGCGGCACCCGATCACCGGCGAACAGATCGAACCGAAGTACCTCGATGGCGACGTCATCAAGTTCGGCCCCGAGGAAGACCCCCGGCACGCGCTCGTCGACTGGATGGCGCGGCCGGACAATCCATACTTTGCCCGAGCGTTGGTCAACCGCATGTGGGGCCACTTCTTCGGCCGCGGGTTGGTGCATGAAGTCGACGATTTGCGCGAGACGAACCCGGCGTCGAATCCCGAGTTGCTCGTGCGGCTGTCGCAGGACTTTGTCGAACACAAGTTCGACGTGCAGCATCTGATCCGACAACTGGTGACGAGCCGAGTGTATCAACTGTCGTCGTTGCCCACTTCGGACAACGCCAACGACCGGCAGAACTTCGCCCGCTATTATCCGCGCCGCTTTCCGGCCGAGGTGATGCTGGACGCCGTCGACCAAACGTGCGGCGTGAAGTCGAACTTCGGCAACATGTCGAGCGACGCCCGCGCCATCGACCTGCCGCACGAGAACTTCGGCTCATACTTCCTGGACGCCTTCGACCGCCCCCGCCGCGTGACCGGCTGCGAATGCGAACGAAGCACCGGCGCGACGCTCTCGCAGGTGCTGCTGCTGGCGAACTCGGATGAACTCGAAAACAAACTCGCCGACGGCAACGGCCGCATCGAACGGCTGATAAAGGGCCAGGTGTCAACGCCGCGGATCATCGAGGAACTGTACCTCGCGGCGTTCACGCGGTATCCGACGGCCCAAGAAGTGATCGCTGCGGAAGCGCACCTCGCCCGCGATTCCAATGTCCGCCAGGGACTGGAAGACGTATTGTGGAGCTTGGTGAACTCACGGGGGTTTGGGTTTAATCATTGAGGGACTGAGGGGTACGATGATGACTGCGAGCGCAGCCGCGTTTGCAACGCTCCGGAATCGTTGGTGTGAGATCGTGTCGGGTGATGACATTCACTCCATCGCCAAGCAGATTCGCAATCTGCTGGTGATCGACTTGGAATTCCACACGATCAACCAGTCGCGATTCTTGACGCAGGATGCAGGTGTCCCGCAGAACGGAATGATCCACGGGTTACTTGATCTCGGGTTCGTGGGCCATCAGGTGCTAGCGATCCGACGACTGGTTGAACGCGGAACATCGGACGAAACGAAAAGGTTTATTCACTCAAACAGCTATTGCACGAGATCGAGGGTCAGCGAGCAACAATCACCCGCGAGGCATATGTCTGCCATGATGGACTGCCTTATTTAGCCGCGTTCGATGCAAGCACTGATACACAAGCGGTTCAGTTCAAGGTTGGTTTCAGGCACCAGTGGTTTGACGAGATGTCCAAGGTCGCTGTTCGAAGTCGACAACCAGGTGACGTGATTGACCCAGAGTTTCTGAATGAGTTGCGAACGCGACTTGAGTCTGCGAAAGAGATCGTCGAATTTAGCCACAAGTACATGGCGCATGCTGCAGATCCGGCGAATCGAACCGGCGTGATTACCGGCGTGGCACTGCAGAAGTTTGAGCAGGTTTATCGCGATTTGATCTTTGTGACCAACGAGATTTCGGGAAAAGTGCTCGCGGGAGCCCACCATCGTTTCCTGCCAGTGTTCGCTTGTGACGAATTGCAGCACATTGACCAGCCGATCTGTCCTGCCGCGTTGATCGACGATCTACAGAAGAAATGGAATTTGCGGGCAAATGAACTGCGGTATCTTGAACAAGACGCGAATACCGGGAAGACCTAATCACATCAGTGTGAAAGGGCCTTACGGATGAGTCTTGCCCCTTGGTTACATGGTCAGAGGGATCAAAGGATGTCACACACCGTTGCCGAACTCGTCGAGGCCAGCAAAGCGCTGAGCATCGAAGACCGCTTGGAACTGTTCGATGCCCTCTGGGAAATGGTGGATGTGCCAGCGGGGACCGTGGAGTTCGAGTTGTCGCCGGAGGATCGCGCAGAGCTCGACCGCCGCTGGGAAGCCTACCGACAGAACCCTGAGACGGCTGTCGGCTGGGAGGAAGCGAAACGCCGAATGTCCGCGATCCGAGCTCAGCGATGACGGCTCCCATGCGGTTTTTACCCAATTTCGTTGGCGAGGCAGTTCGGATTGAACAGCGATTCGAAGACGAACGTGCCGGATTGGGCCAGCAATTCGCAACCGCGTTGGAGCGGACAGTGAATTCCATCGCCAAGGCTCCTGAATCCTTTTCGCCGCTCGATCGCACGACCCGAGTTGCCGGAGTTCACCCCTTCGCATACGGCATCTATTATCGGCTGGAGCAGGATGGGGTTGTGGTTATGTCCCTTTGGCATCTGCACCGCAGGCCGGGATCGTGGAAACGACGACGAAAGCAATAATCCGACAAAGCCTGCGAGTAGTTGCTGCCGACTTCGTCCAATGGCTACGATCAAACTGATTGCCAACTGACAATGAGACATCCCATGCTCAACCTCTCCCTCGGCCACACGACCACCTGCGACGGCGTTTCGCGGCGGGAGCTGCTCCGCATCGGCTCGCTCGCCGTCGGCGGGTTGTCGCTGCCGATGTTGTTGCGGGCGGAGGCGACAGCGGCGTCGCGGAAGTCGGTCATTCTCATCTGGCAGGCGGGCGGGCCGAGCCACCTCGACATGTACGACCTGAAGCCGACTGCGCCGGCCGAGTACCGCGGCGAGTTCCGGCCGATTCCCACCAATGTCCCCGGCATCGAGATCGGCGAGCATCTGCCGTTGCAGGCGAAGATTTTCGACAAGCTCGCCGTCGTGCGGTCGGCGTTCCACACCAATGCCGGGCACGGCATGGGGGCCCAGTGGATGCTGACCGGCTATCAGCCGACGATTGAAGTCAACGATAACATCTACCCCGCGTGCGGGGCGGTGGTGTCGAAGCTCAAGGGGGCGAACGAGCCGGGGTTGCCTGCGTACGTCAACGTGCCGAACCGCATCGGCCTGGGGAAGGCGGCGTACCTCGGGGCGGCGCACAACCCGTTCACGCCGGACAGCAATCCCAACGAGCCGTACTTTCAGGTGCGGAACCTCAAGCTCCCCGGCCGCGTGGACGTGAACCGGCTGGAGCGGCGGCAGCAACTGCTCGGTCAGGTGGACGGTCTCAAGCGCGCGGTTGATACTAAGGGAGACATGGCCGGCCTCGACCAGTTCTACCGCGACGCCTTCGAGATGGTCACCAACGAGCAGGCCCTCCGCGCGTTCGACATCCACAAGGAAGACCCGCGGCTGCGCGAGAAGTACGGCCGCAACGATCTGGGACAATCGTGCCTCCTGGCCCGTCGGCTCGTCGAGGCGGGCGTGACGTACGTCACCGTGCAGGCCGGCGGCGGGTGGGACACGCACGGCAACAACTTCGCCGAACTGAAGAACAACCTGCTCCCCAAGTTCGACCGGGCGGTGTACGGTCTCGTCGAAGATCTGTACGACCGCGGCCTGCAGAACGACGTGCTGGTGATGGCGATGGGGGAATTCGGCCGCACGCCGCGGATCAACCCCACGGCCGGTCGCGACCACTGGCCGGGGGCGATGTCGGTCCTCTATGCGGGCGGCGGATTGCGGATGGGGCAAGCCGTCGGCACGACCGACAGCAAGGCCGAATACCCGACCAGCAAGGCGTACACGCCCGGCTGCGTGCTGTCGACGATGTACCACACGCTGGGCATCGACCCCGGCCACGTCTTCTACGACCAGGCCCGCCGCCCGCTGCCGGTGTTGAGCGAAGGTTCGCCGATTCCGGAACTCGTGGGGTGACGACGAACTCGTTCGATTCGCTTCACGCGCGCGACGCCGCGTACGTCTGGCATCCGTTCACGGCGATGTCGGCGTACATCGAAGAACACGCGCCGGTCATCGTGGCGGGCGATGGGTTCCATCTGATCGACGCCGACGGGAACCGCTATCTCGACGGGCATTCGTCGCTGTGGTGCAACATCCACGGGCATCGGGTGCCGCAGATCGACGCGGCGATTCGGGACCAGCTCGACAAGGTCGCGCACAGCACGCTGCTGGGACTCGCGAACGAGCCGTCGATCGAACTGGCCGAAGCGCTGGTGCAGCGCGCGCCGCGCGGGTTGACCAAGGTCTTCTACACCGATTGCGGAGCCGCGGGGGTGGAGGCGGCGCTCAAGATCGCGTGGCAGTATCACCGCCAGAAACCGGGCGGGCCGGAACAGCGCGATCAGTTCGTCTGCCTGGGATCGGCGTACCACGGCGACACCGTCGGCACGATCAGCCTCGGCGGCATCGACCGCTTCCATTCGCTGTTCGGCGGGCTGATGTTCCCCGCGCTGCGCGTGCCGACGCCGGCCGCACCGGGACTATCTCTCGACGACTGCCTGTCGCAGACGGAAGCCATCCTCACCGCCAATGCCGACCACATCGCGGGGCTCGTGATTGAGCCGCTGGTGCAGGCGGCGGCGGGGATTCTCGTCCATCCGGCCGGTTATCTGCGCCGCATCCGCGAGCTCACCACGCGGCACGGCATCCTCCTGATCGCCGATGAAATCGCCGTCGGCTTCGGCCGATTGGGGACGCTGTTCGCCTGCGAGCAGGAGGCCGTGTCGCCGGACATCCTGATTCTGTCGAAGGGGCTCACCGGCGGCTATCTGCCGCTCGCGGCCACGCTGGTCACGGACGAAATCTACAACGCCTTCCTCGGCGACCCGTGGCAGGGCCGCACGTTCTATCACGGCCACACGTACACCGGGAACCCGCTGGCGTGCGCCGCGGCCCTGGCATCGCTGCGGCTGATCGAACAGAACGACGTCCTCGGCAACGCCCGCCGCATCGCGGACGTGCTGGAACACGCACTGAAGCCCAGGGATAGCAATCCCTGGGCGTCTTCAGTGCGCGATCACGCGATCGTCCGTCACAAAGGCACGATGGTTGGCATCGAACTCTCGCAGGACACCGCATCACGGACACCGTTCCCCGCCGAGCGCCGCATCGGCCATCGCGTCACGCTGGCCTGCCGCGCGCGCGGCGTCATCCTCCGCAACATCGGCGATGTCATCGTCCTGATGCCCGCCCCCGCGATGCCGGTGGAACTCGTCCGGCACCTGGGCGACGTGGTATTCGATGCGATCGACGATGCGATGCCGAGGCCGGCATGAACCGAAAGTGAGCGATGTGGCGGTGGTGGTCCACGAACAATTCCGGTACAAGGGGGCGACTTCCCACGCTCGCCGGTCCCGGATGCGAAGATGCCCAAGAAGCTGTTTTTCAGCGAATCTCCCGTTGCGCAACGCCAGCCCAAGACTGACCGGCTGATCCTCGGCAGCTATCTCAAGAATGCCACACTCAGCAAGCTTCTCGATGAGAAGGAACTTCGCGCCGGACATGCCATCCTGAGCCATTGGGCGGAACTCGAACGCTCCGGCCGGCTCGGCAAACTCAACGAAACGCAGATGCAGGGGGACTTCCTGGCAGAGGTCTTCGGAAAGGCGCTCGGATATGCCGGACCCCTGGACGGCAATGAAATCTGGCATCGGGAGCAGCACCACCAGATTGCCGGGGAGACGCCGGACGCCGTCCTGGGATTCTTCCAACAATCCAGCGATCACAAGCCGCTCGCGGTGGTGGAACTCAAGGGGCCAAACGTCCACCTCGACCGGCATCGCAGCAACGGCCGGACTGCGGTCGGTCAGTGCTGGGACTACCTGGTCAACACCCCGCCGGAATGCCGGTGGGGCATCGTCAGCAACATCGTCAGTTTCCGGTTGTACGAGCGGTCCTCCACGAAGGGGGCCTACGAGCATTTCACGCTGCAATCGCTGGTGGACTTCGACGTCTACAAGCAGTTCCACGTGCTGTTTCACCGGCAGGGATTGATCGAGAAAATCCTCGCGCGCGGACCGCGGGCCGTGGAACTGCTCAAAGAGTCGATGAATCGGCAGCAGGAAGTCAGCGAGACGCTGTACTCCGCCTACTCGACGAACCGGATCGGGCTCATCGCAGAGTTGCACTTCAAGCAGAAGCATCCGCTCGATCAATCCATCGAGATGGCCCAGCGGCTGCTCGACCGGATCATGTTCATCGCCTTCTGCGAGGACCGCCATCTCCTGCCGAAAGAGACCATCCCCAAAGCGTATTCCGTCGCCGGCTTCCATGCCGTCACCAACCCCCGCTGGCAGAACTTCAAGAACCTGTTTCGCTTCATCGACGTGGGCAACGAGACGCACGGCATCCCGCAATACAACGGCGGCCTGTTCGCGGCTCATGCCGTTGATGAACTCGAACTGCCCGACGACCCCTGGACGAACTTCTTCAAGACGATCAGCGGCTACGACTTCGCCGACGAGGTGAATCTCGACGTCCTCGGCCATCTCTTCGAGCGTTCCATCACCGAACTGGAGAAGCTCAAGGAGTCGGGACTGTTCGGCGGCGATCCCGAAAAGACGCGCCGTTATGCCCAGATGCCGCAGTCGGCGAAGCGGAAACAACTCGGCATCTACTACACGCCGCAGGAGCTCACCAGCCTGATCGTGCAGTACGCCGTGGACGAACTGATCGCCCAGCGGTTCGCCACGGCCGCGGTTCGGTACGGCATTCCCCAGGAACAGGCCCAACGCGCGGTTGCCCCCGACGATCGCAAATACTGGAACGAATGTCTGGGCATTCTCCGAAGTCTCAAGATCGTCGATCCCGCGTGCGGCAGCGGGGCGTTTCTGTTCCAGGCCTACACCGCGCTCGAACAACGGTACGGTGAAGTCCTCGGCCACCTCGAACAACTGAAAGACCCGGACGCCAAATCGCTCACGGCTCAGGTGCCGACGTTCATCCTGCAGGAGAACCTGTACGGCGTCGATCTGTCCGCGGAAGCGGTCGAAATCACCCAGCTCGCCCTCTGGATTCGCTCCGCCAGTCCGGGACAACTCCTGGCGAAGCTGTCCGCGAACATCGTCCACGGCAATTCGCTGGTTCACGATGCCGAAGTCCACGCGGGGGGGTTCGACTGGCGGTCCCGGTTCCCCGAAGTCTTCGACCGGCCCGAAGCGGGGTTCGACTGCGTGATCGGCAATCCGCCGTGGGAGCGGCTCGACCTGGCTGAGCGTGAGTTCTTTTCTCTTCCGGCACCAGAAATTGCGACCGCAACGACGGGTGCCAAACGAAATAGACTGGTTGAAGAGCTCAAAAGCTCCAATCCCACACTCTTCCGACAGTATCAAACCATCAAGGCCTCTGTCGATGACCAGCGCGTGTACTGTCAATCGAGCGGTCACTACCCATTGACGGGAAAGGGTCGGACAAACTGTTATGCGGTGTTTGCGGAACTGGCGTCGCAACTGGTCGCCTCGCACGGACGGGTCGGTCTGCTCGTGCCGTCGGGCATTGCCTCCGACATGACCACGAAGGACTTTTTCGCGTCGGTCGCGGAATCGAGCCGGCTCATCCGGCTGATTGATTTCGAGAACAAGAAGGTGTTCTTCCCGGAAGTGCATGCGTCGTTCAAGTTCTGCATCCTGAACTTCGGCGGGGTGGAGATGATAACGCCACAAGCCGACTTCGTGTTCTTTGCCCACAGCACGGAGGAGCTGGAGAACCGATCGCGGCACATTGCGCTGAGCGCCGCGGACATCAAGCTCCTGAACCCGAACACGCGAACATGCCCGATCTTCCGCACTCGTCGGGACGCGGAGATCACCAAGGCAATCTACCGCCGAGTGCCTATTCTGGTCGACACGGGCCGTAAGGGACCGACCGGAAATCCTTGGAATGTGCGATTCAAACAGGGAGTCTTCAATCAGACCACCGATTCCGGATTGTTTCTGGAAGCGCCTCATCTGAAGCGAGATGGTTACAAACAAGACGGCAATCGCTGGAAGAAGGGCAAGAATTTCTACCTACCGCTGTACGAAGCGAAAATGTTTCGCCCGTACGATCACCGGCATGGATCGGCTTTCACGAATACCGACGTCTGGTTTCAGCAGGGTCACACCACCGAAACGACGACGGTGGAACATCAAAACCCCGAATTTGCGGTCTTTCCGCGGTGGTGGGCGGACGAAACGGATATTTTGAGCCGCCAGGTGCATGTGCCCGCTCTCATTGCCTTCCGAAACATCGCCCGCTCTACTGACACCCGGACATTCATCGCATGTCTGATTCCGTTTTCTGGCGTCATCAACTCGGCACCATATCTCAGTTTCACGAAAGATCATGCCTGGAGACGACGTTGTTGCCTCGTGGCCAACATGTGCTCCATCCCGTTAGATTTCATCGTGAAAAACAAGCTCGGTGGCACGAACCTGAACTTTTTCATTGTCGAGCAGTTACCTCTTCTGACGCCAGACACCTATGCGAAGCCCTGCCCGTGGGATCACCGCACGACGCTGGAGGCGTGGATCAGCGAGCGGGTGCTCAAGCTCACTTGCACTGCGGAGGACATGCTCCCCCTCGCCGAGGCCTGCCAGTTCACCGGCGGGAGCTTCCAGACCGAATACCACGGCCGCCTGCACAAATGGGACGAGATTGAACGGACCGAACTGATGGCCGAACTGGATGCGGCGTACTTCCACTTGTACGACCTCAACCGGGATGACGTGGAGTACATCCTGTCGACGTTCAAGGGGATTCACGACCAGCGGACGCTGCTGCCCGGTCACGTGAGTCTCGCCCAGCGGATCGTGCAGCGGTTCGTGGAACTTTCGTTCCCCGCGTAGTTCCCACGGAACGTAGGAGCCGGGGCGTGCCGCCCCGGTCTTCGCTTTCTCTGCGGCGTCTTTCTGATGACGCCGCTTCCTAAACTTCCGTCCGGGCCGACACGGCCCGGCTCGGACGGGGAAAATCCGCGCAACGTTTCCCCGTAGGGTAAGCAGCGCACAGCGCGGCCGGCAGGGATCGCCACCTCGGGGATGCGACCCCGCGGCTTCGGTCTACCCCAATGACCAATGACGAATGACCAGGGACCACCACCATGCTCACCGCCGCCGACCTCCTCGCCGAACTTCGCCGCGTCGTCGATGAAACCGGACCGGAAGTTACGCTGTTTCAATTCCAGTGCGAGACCGGCATTCATCGCTGGCGGGTCTACGACCGTTGGGGCAACTGGACAAACCTCCGTCTGGCCGCCGGGCTGCCGAAACGGAACGCGCCGCGGCCGGTGTATTCGGATGACGAACTGCTCGCCGAACTCAACGCGACGACGAAAACGCTCAACAAGTATCCGCTGGTCCGCGAATTCGACCGCGATTCGAAGCGCGCTTGGGGCACGCTGAATCACCGCTTTGGCCGCAAGCGCGAGATCGTCAACAAACACCGCGACTGGCTGGAGAAACAGCCGGACGATCTGCGCCCCGGATTCCTCGTCGGTTGCCCGCCGGATTGCGATCCCAGCGTGCTGCCCGGCGTGTGGCTGCACCGGCTCAAGACGCCCGCCTTCGACTGGAAGGCCGCCGCCGAACTGCTGCAATGGATGCCCTCGTTCGGCCGGGACATGGCCCACCACGCCGCCGCCCGGGCGATGATGGCGATGGCCGTCGCGGGGTCGGCGCTCGCGTATTCCTTCACAGCCCCGAGCGCCAGCGAGGGAGCCTTCTCAAGTAGGGTGGGCCGAGTCTTCGAGTCCCACCACGAGCAATCACCGACGTGGTGGGACTCGCAAAGCCTCGGCCCACCCTACCCCGATGGGTCACGCCAGAATCGGCGTCAGCACTTCCCCCGCAACGTCCGTCAACCGAAAGTCGCGGCCCTGGAACTTGACCGTCAGGCGGCGGTGGTCGATGCCCAACTGGTGCAGCATCGTCGCGTGCAGATCGTGGACCGAGACGCGGTTGACCGCGGCGTGGTAACCGAGGTCGTCGGTCTCGCCGTAGCTCGTGCCGCCGCGGATGCCGCCGCCGGCGAGCCAGATGGAAAAGCCCATCATGTGATGGTCGCGGCCGACCGTTCCCTTGTTCCCCTGGCTCATCGGCGTGCGGCCGAACTCGCCGCCCCAGATGACCAGCGTCTCATCGAGCATGCCGCGCTGCTTGAGGTCGGTGAGGAGCGCCGCGCAGGCCCGGTCGGCTTCGGGGCATTGCTGCGTCAGAAACTCGCGCAGCCCGCTGTGATGGTCCCAGTCGCGGTGATAGAGCTGGATGAACCGCACGCCCCGTTCGGCGAGCCGGCGGGCGATCAGGCAGTTCGTGGAGAACGATCCGTCGCCGGGGTTCGCGCCGTACAGCTCCATGATGTGCTTCGGCTCGGATCGCAGGTCCATCAGCTCGGGCACGCTGGTCTGCATCTGGAACGCGAGCTCGTACTGACTGAGCCGCGTCACGATTTCGGGATCGTCGATGTGCGCGTCGAACCGCCGGTTGAGCGCGCCGACGGCGTCGACCACGTCGCGCTGGCGGTCGGACGTCACGCCGGCCGGATTCTGAATGTAATGCACGGCGTCGCCCGCGGAGTAGAACCGCACCCCCTGGAAGCGGCTGGGAAGGAACCCGCTGTGCCATTGCCGCGAGTGAATCGGTTGTGGCGACCGGCCCTCGGCGGTGGACGTCAGCACGACGTACCCCGGCAAGTCCTGGCTGTCGGCGCCCAGCCCGTACCAGCACCACGACCCCATGCTGGGCCGGCCGGAGATCGTGGTCCCCGTGTTCATGAACGTGTGGGCGGGGTCGTGGTTGATCGCCTCGGTGTGCATCGACTTGATGACGCACAAGTCGTCGGCGAGCGCGCCGAGCTTCGGGAACAGCTCACTGATCCGCAGTCCCGATTGGCCGCACGACCGGAACTGGAACTGCGGGCCGAGGCATTGCAGCGCGGTCGACCCCTGCAACTGCGCAATCGGCTGCCCGGCGGTGACGGATTCCGGAAACGGCTCGCCATGACGCTTGGCGAGTTCGGGCTTCTCGTCGAACGTCTCCAGATGGCTCGGCCCGCCCGCCATGCAGAGGTGAATCACCCGCTTGATCTTCGGCGGATGATGCAGCGGCTCGACGACGCCCGGCCAACGCTCGGTTGCGGCACCGCTCGTCGACGGACACAGCGACGCCAGCGCCAGCGATCCCAGCCCGGTCAGCGACTGACCGAGAAACGTCCGGCGATTGGCGGCGGTGAGTGACGAGTGGTCGGACATGTCGGTCTTTACGTAACGCCTGATGCCTACTTCTCCGCCACCGACGGGTTGCCGAGCACGTGCAGCGGAATCGCCCCGGTCGCCTGATTGCCCTGCACCTGCGCGACGGCGTTGATCCACCGCGTGCTGTCCTTCACCCACGGCCGCGCGGTCAGGAAAATCTGCCGCTCGTTCTCGTTGGCCCGGACCAGCACGCCGGACAGGCCGATGTTGTCCACGATCACGCCGTGCGGGAGGTTGTCGACGTCGAACTTCACGTCGCCGTCGAAGCCGTTGCGTTCGACGCGGATCATCGCCGTGATCGTCTTGCCGGGCGTCAGCACGAGGCCGCCGTCGGACGCGGTCACGTTCAGATCGTCCGGCACGAGAATGCAGCGAACCATCGGCGGCTTCTCCAGTTTGATCTCGCCGAGTGCGCCGAGCAGGATCTTCGGCTCCGTTTCTTCCTCTTCGACAATCACCGTCGTCGTCGCGACAGAAAACTTGGTCTTATAGGTCGACCTCTTTGGAGTGAATCCCGTGGCCGTGACGGTCACGGCGTCCCACGCTTCCTTCGACGCCGGTTCGGCGTCCACCGCGGCGGTCAGCACGCTGGTCGCCGACAGGTGGCCGGCTTCGATGATCGTCGGCGTGGCGACATGATAGCCCGGCGGGAGGTTCGCGACGTCGATGCGAATCGGGTCGTGGAAGTTGTCGATCCGGTCGACGCTGAACTTCAGCCGTTGCCCGCTGCCTGCGGGCACCTTCAGGTTTTTCGTATCGACTTTGACGTCAAAGTCCGGCTTCGGCGGGCGGACTGTCAGCTTGTACGTGTAGCTCTCCCCCTGGAAGTCGCGGGTGTCGGTGACGCGGACGAGGTA
>JAWXBB010000248.1:0-4794 GCA_034439795.1 Planctomycetaceae bacterium
GGCAAATGTCTAATGTCGAAATCCGAATGTCGAAAAAAGAGTCAATCGCGTGAGTATTTCCCATCCTTTTTCGACATTCGGATTTCGACATTAGACATTCCGCGACTCCGTCGCGAGTTCCAGCGCGTCCAGAATCCTTCGGCACGCCGCCGATTTGTTCAGCGCGTAGAAGTGCATCCCCGGCACGCCCTGGTCGATCAGTTCGCGGCACTGGTTGATCGCGTAGTCCACGCCGATCTCGAACTGGGCCGCTTTGTCGTCCTGCACCGCTTCCAGCCGGCCGGCGAGGTCCGCGGGGATCACCGAGCCGCACATCGCCGTGATCCGTTTGATGCGGGCGAACTCGGTGATGGGCATGATCCCCGGCACCACGGGGACGTTGATCCCCAGCCGTCGGCACTGGTCGCGGAAGCGGAAGTACGCCGCGTTGTCGAAGAACAGTTGCGTGAAGATCGCGTCGGCCCCCGCGTCGATCTTCCGCTTGAGGTTCTGCAGGTCGAGGTCGAGGCTCGGCGCTTCGGGATGTTTTTCCGGATAGCCGCCGACGCCGATCCCCATCTGCGGGAAGTGTTCGCGGATGAGCGCGACCAGTTCGTTCGCGTAACTGAGTCCGCCGGCGACGGGCTTGAAATCGGTCTGACCAACGGGCGGGTCGCCGCGGAGGGCCATGATGTTGCCGATGCCAGCGTTCGTCGCCAGTCGCAGCCAGTCGATGAGTTCCTCGCGCGTATGGCCGACGCAGGTGAAGTGGGCCGTCGCCGGGCAGCCGAAGCGTTGTTGGATGGTCTGGCACCAGTCGACGGTCCGCTTGCTGGTCGATCCGCCGGCCCCATAGGTGCAGGAGATAAACGCCGGCCGATACGGGGCCAGTTCGTCGAGCGTTTCCAGCAGGGCCGCATCGCCGTCGGTGGTCTTCGGCGGGAAGATCTCAATCGACAGCACAAACGGGCTGCCAGTGAAGAGGTCGCGAATACGCATCCTGAAACCTGTCAACGACATCGGTCAAAGACAATCTCGTGTGCCACGGCCGTGTCGGCCGTGCGAACGCTCATTGCGGCAGGGAGTAACCGCACGGCTGACACAGCCGTGGCACACGGGAGAGACGCCGTCGAGCATACCCAGCCCCAGCGCACGCTGTCATCGGACATTTTCCCATCTCCGCCAAGTTTTCGATGGGCCGGCCCTCTTGGGATGGCTATCATGTTCTCGACCGCAGAGTTGCGTCCTTGGAGACGGCGCTCCCGGTGTTTCTCCGTTTCCCGCCTTCAAGGATCTGCCTGATGGCCTCGGCCACCCTGTCGTCTGCCGCCAAGACTCATGCCGCCTCGGCCAAGCTCCCGTACAAAGTCAAAGATCTCGCCCTGTGGGAACTCGGCCGCAAGGAAATCGAGCTCGCCGAAGTCGAAATGCCCGGCCTGATGGCGCTCCGCGAGAAGTACGGCAAGACCAAGCCGCTCAAGGGGGCCCGCATCGCCGGCTGCCTGCACATGACCGTGCAGACCGCCGTGCTAATCGAAACGCTGACGATCCTCGGCGCCGACGTGCAGTGGTCGAGCTGCAACATCTTCAGCACGCAGGACACCGCCGCCGCCGCCATCGCCAAGACCGGCGTCCCGGTCTACGCCTGGAAAGGCATGAACAACGAAGAGTTCGACTGGTGCATCGAGCAGACGCTGTACTTCCCCGACGGCGAACCGCTCAACCTGATTCTCGACGACGGCGGCGACCTCACTTCGATGGTCCACCAGAAGTTCCCCGAACTCCTCAAGGGGATTCGCGGCCTGTCGGAAGAGACCACCACCGGCGTGCATCGCCTCGTGCAGATGCACGAGCAGGGCAAGCTCGCCGTCCCCGCCATCAACGTCAACGATAGCTGCACCAAGAGCAAGTTCGACAACCTGTACGGTTGCCGCGAATCGCTCGCCGACGGCATCAAGCGGGCCACCGACGTCATGGTCGCCGGCAAGGTGGTCGTGATCTGCGGCTACGGCGACGTCGGCAAAGGCTCGGCCGCCAGCATGAAGGGCTTCGGCGCCCGCGTGATCGTCACCGAGATCGACCCCATCTGCGCCCTGCAGGCCACGATGGAAGGCTATCAGGTGACCACACTGGAAGAGGTCGCCCACATCGCCGACATCTTCGTGACCACCACCGGCTGCCGCGACATCATCCGGGGCGAACACCTCGACAAGATGAAGCACCACGCCATCGTGTGCAACATCGGTCACTTCGACCTCGAGATCGACATCGCTTACATGAACAACCGCAAGGACATCAAGAAGGTCAGCGTCAAGGCCCATCAGGACGAGGGGGGCCCGGTCGACAAGTACGTCTTCCCCGATGGCAAGGCGATCATCGTCCTCGCGGAAGGCCGGCTGGTGAACCTCGGCTGCGCGAACGGGCATCCGTCGTTCGTGATGTCGAACAGCTTCACCAACCAGGTGATGGCCCAGCTCGCCCTGTGGCAGGAGCCGGACCGCTTCGAGCTGGGCGTGCATCGTCTGCCGAAGGAACTCGACGAAGAAGTCGCCCGCCTGCACCTCGGCAAGCTCGGCGTGAAGCTGACGAAGCTGACCGCCACGCAGGCCGAGTACCTGGGCATCCCGGTCAACGGCCCGTTCAAGCCGGAGCATTACCGGTATTGATCTGTGTTGAGAGTTCAGAGTTGAAAGTTGAGAGTCAGACAGAAGCCGAGGGGTTCCACCCCTCGGATCTTCTCTTCTCGAAAGAAAAAGACGCACAAGAATCGTGATCCCTGTGGCGTCTGGTTTTGGCGCATTGACCGACGCCTAGTCGCCCTTCTCGACTGATTCCGTAAGCGGGGATGGGGCTTGGTTCAGCTAGAGCACCTGCTTTCTATCACAGTCCGCAGTGGAAATTGCATATATTCATCCCTAGAATATCAGAATGAATATCCCAACACATCCCAAAGTCTATCGTGCGATGAAGCTGGACCCGATCGACAACCTGCCTTTGGTCGGATCGACAAATTCCTCGCAATTAGGTGCTCGCCCCGGGATCGATATTACCGTTGATATGGCTGGCAACGTGGTCCTTGATTCAAGTGGGATGTCCGTTGCACCGGGCTGGCGTGATCTTGACTTCACTCGTATTCCGAAGCGGCTCCGTGAAATCATGCCTGGGGCCACCGGTTCGGATAGCACCTGCTGCTTTACTATGGGTAGTGGACCATTCCAGAGCGGAGTTATAGCAAGTGGGCTTGAATTGATCCCTGACAATGGGCAAGGTCCAGCCATCCATGGCGTTATCGCTCCTGTCCAAGCCGTTCCTCTGGCTCAGTACCAGACAGACTTGGAGAATACACGCACCGCTTGGCAGATTGATGAGACTTGATCATGGCCCCACACCCTACTTTCGGTAGTTCAAGTTTCAAGCTTGTGGCGAAAGGACTCGTTGAGCTTCACCGGTTGATCAAGGAGGAAAAGGATGACTCATCGGAGGCTGATTCCGTCCGTGACGCCCTGGATGCACCGCTCAAGGTATTGAGCCGGATAGAGAAGGAACGTGCCCAGTGGCTTTCGGATGACTTGTACTCTGTCAGTGAACCGTCTGCAACGGCCACACAGAAGGACATGAATTCACAGGCTCAGCAGCAACTTCACGAAGCTTTCGAGGCACGACAGAGCCGGGAATGGGATCGGGCTCTGACATTGGTTCGGCGATGGAAGGAGTACATTTCACCCGCCTTGTTGAGCTACATCCGAGGGGCGATCTGGTTAGAAGCCGGATACTCCGAGGTCGCGTCGGTGTTTTATGAGCATGCTGCGGAAAGCGACCCGGAAAATGTGAATTACCGGGCGATCTACATGCACGCCTTGGCGGTGTCCAATCCGGACGCCGCCCGGAAACTTGCCAATGCAATACTGGAGGACGATGAGAAGAACGCTCCGGTGGTGGTAGCACGAGCAGCGGACATCCGTTTCAACGAAACAAAAACTGCGTCTGATGCCGCATCCGCGCAACTGTACCGAGAATTGATTCCGATCCTCGCGAAGAACATGACGAGGATCGAAGAGGACGAAGGTACTGCGAGTCGCGCATCAGCGTATGCGATGACGGTTGCGCTGCTCGGCTTCTGCCATGAGTTCCTAGGGAACACGGGAGCAGCAGTGAATTGCTACTCGCGCGGGCTGCACACGAATCCGGACAACGATGGGTTGCTTGTCGCACGCGGGATTCTACTCTACGGCGCTAGTCCGCATGCAATAAGTGACCTTGAGCGCGCAGCGGGACTCGGGTCTCCAGTCGTCTGGCCCTACCTCTACCTGGCTCACCACTATCTCATCTCTGGTCAATTTGAGCGGTGCAGGATGATGTGCGAAACGGGACTTCGGATGCCTGGGTCTGATGCTGCGAAAAGCCAGATCGAAGAGTGGCGAGCAATCGCTCAAGCCGAACTAGGCTTTCCGCCCCAAGCCGTGAGGGTAGCGTTCGAAGCAGCTGTTCGCTTGGACCCCTCGAATGAACTGGCTAAGCGAAATCAAACTGCCTTTGAAGCCTCCCTCAAAGCCGCTACTATGCGTCAGCATACGTTGTGGGAGCAAAAGTCTGTGACAGCGGTTAGGCAGTTCGGGTTAGCCGAACGCCGGTATTCCTTCGCAGCATGACTCCTTCGTTCATACGAGATCAAGCCGAGCCATCGATCTACCATTAGGTGATCTGGCTGCGGCGTCCAGTAGTAGTCCGTCTATCGCTAATTGTCAGGATCGATTAGATGGTTTGCGGAGTCGATTCCGCAAGTTAACGCTGAGGAGGCAGGGATGCCGCATCCGA
>JAWXBB010000249.1:0-5854 GCA_034439795.1 Planctomycetaceae bacterium
CCGAGGAGGTCCGGCAACTCCTGGACGAGGACGATCCGCAGGCCGAACGGGTGACGCTGGTCTGCGACAACCTCAACACCCACGACATCGCCAGCCTGTACGCGCGGTTCGATGCGGCCACCGCGCATCGCCTGGCCCGCCGGCTGCGGATTGTGCACACGCCCCGCAACGGAAGCTGGCTCAACCTGGCCGAGATTGAACTGAGCGTCCTCACCCGGCAATGCCTCGGCCGCCGCTTCGACAGCGTCGCCGCCATGGGCACCGCGATCACCGCCTGGCAGGCCCGCCGCAACGCCGCCCGCTGCGGCATCCACTGGCGGCTCACCACCGCCGACGCCAGAATCAAGCTGCACGCCCTCTATCCGCAACCGGACAGATTAGGATAGACGGTCTACTACGCGACTGGAACGCCACTCCCCCAAGCCCGTTCATGATCAAGTCGCCTTCTGCAAAATATTCGACAAAATCTGTCGCACCTTCTCGAAATCGACCGGCTTGACCAAATGGTGATCGAACCCCGCTGCCAGCGAACGTGGTCGGTCGGTCTCTTGTCCATATCCCGTCATCGCGATCAGCACGGTGTGACTGAACGCGGATTGCTGTCGCAGCCCCCGCGCCACCGCTAGTCCGTCAAGTCCCGGCAAGCCGATGTCCAACAGCACCACGCTGGGTTGGAAGTCGCGGGCTGCCTCCAGTGCGGCTGGACCATCGTAAGCTGTCCGAACTTCATGCCCCCACGCCATCAAGAGCAGCGCTGCCGTCTGCGCCGCATCCCTGTTGTCGTCCACCACCAGCACCCGCCAGAATGGTCCGGTCGGCTTGATCGCCTCGGTGATGGCGGATCGGGGCGGCATTGCGGGAGTCTGCACCAAGGGGAGACGGACGACGAATTCGCTGCCCTGACCGAGCGCACTGTACGCCTCGACCCGGCCCCGGTGCATTTGCACAAGCCGTTGCACCAGGCACAGCCCGATGCCCAGCCCGCCTTGCGCGCGGTCCAGGGAGCGTTCCGCCTGCGTGAAAAGCTCGAAGATGCGAGGCAGCATGTCGGGGGCGATCCCGACGCCCGTATCCCTCACCCGGATGACCGCCTCATCGACTTCCTGCTCGACGGAAAGCCAGATTTGACCACCCGCGTCGGTGTATTTGGCGGCGTTGGTGAGCAGGTTCACGACCACCTGTTCCAGCCGGGCAGCGTCGGCGTACAGCAAGATCGGTTCCGGCGGCAACGACACCTCGAATGCGTGCCTGTGTCGTCCGATGAGCACGGAAACCGTCTCGACCGCATTTTCCACAATCCCGGCCAGGGTGACGTGTTGCTCGTTAAGGTGGATTCTTCCGGTCGTGATGCGGGCGATTTCCAGCAGCTCGTCAACGAGGTGCGTCAATTGCCCCAATTGACGCTCGATGATGGCCTGGGCCTGCTCCTGGAGTGGGTCTTCGTTCTTTTGGAGACGAAGGAGTTGCGTGGCGTTGGAAATGGCGGCGAGGGGATTGCGAAGTTCGTGCGACAGCATCGCCAGGAACTCGTTCTTGCGGCGGTCGGCCTCCGTGAGTGCCTCCAAGAGGGTGTTCAGTTTTTCATGGTGACGTTGCGTCGTGAGGTCCGTTACGAGGAGTCCGATCGCTGCTCCGCAGTCCGGCGGAAGCGCGTTGAGGGTGAGAAACACAGGGACCAGCGCGCCGTCGGCATTCTGCACATGACTCTCACCCTGGCTGAAATCGGCGCGGCCTTGTTGCAGCAGGCTTTCGTAAAAACATTGGGCATCGAGTGGGATAAAGTCGCTGAAGGCGACGCCCACCAGTCGCTGTAGCGGTCTGCCCACCAGGTCGGCAAAGCGGCGGTTGCAATACGTGATGGTGCCGTCGTCGCTGAGCGTGATCGCGCTCTGCTGCATTTCCTCGACCAGCAGTCGGTAGGGACGGTCCGCGGTCTGGAGAGTGTAGACCTGTGCCCCGTGTGGCACCTCGACCACAAACGCATCCACGGCGCCGCTGCGAATGGCCCGGATCGTCTCCTCGGCCTCTTCGAGCCGCAGCCGCATCTCGGCCATTTCCGCCGGCAAGTTCGCGTCGGTCATGCAACTTCCCTGTTTAAGGCTTGCGGCGCAGGTCCAGGCCCAACAGCACCCGCTCCTCGTTGGAGAGGTCGCCGACCAGCCGGCGGAGAGGCGCGGGCAGCTTCTTGACCAGCGTGGGCACGGCGATAATCTGCTCATCGATCGCCAGTTGCGGGTGCTGGTAAATGTCGATGACTTCCAGCTCGTAGCGTCCCTGCAGCCGCTCTTCGCAGAGGGCCTTGATGGTGGCAAATGCCTCCGTGCTGCGCGGCGTCATGCCGGTGACGTAGAGGCGCAAGACATAACGCTCCTCGGCAGGAGTTCCGGCCGCCAGCTTTTCAAACGCCTCGGTCGTGTCGGAGTCTTTTTTCGTCATCGGATCCGTCTTTAGTTACTTGCCCGGCTTGGCGGGACGCAACTGCAACCCCACCAGTGTGCGCTCCGTATTCGACAGGTCGCCGACGATCCTGCGCAGCGGCTCCGGCAGCTTCCGCACCAGTGTGGGAATCGCCACGATCTGGTCGCCCGCCGCCAGTTGGGGGTGTTGCATGAGGTCAATCACTTCGATCTTGTACCGGCCCGGCAGATGTTCCTCGCACAGCCGCTTAAGATTGGCGAAGGCGGCGACGGACTTCGGCGTCTGTCCGGCAATGTACAGCCGCAATTCCCACTGTTCCGTCTCTCCGTTGGCTCCGAGGGGCGCTGTCTGCCCGGCGAGCTTGGCTGAATCGTTCATTTGCGGCTCCGGGCTGTCTCGTGGGAACGGGCGAGCGGCTCGGCATCTTTCAGCACTTTGTCGCCCTGGCGGCTGATCCCCATGCGATCCCGATCCTGCCTGTTGGTTTCCTCACGGGACTGTTCCTGGTCGATGTCCCGTTTCGCCACTTCTTCTTCCGCCTCGAACTCCTTCTGCAAGGCGATGATCCGGGCCTCCTGCGCCTCGCGCTTCAGGACTCGCTCCCGCTGCTTGGCTTCGACCTCCTGGTGTCGGAGCAGTCGGGCGGCTTTTTCCGTGGCTTCGCGCGTCTGCCGAGCCGAGCCGGTGAGAACGCCCTCCGCGCCGAGATACACATTTTGCAATTCCACGCCCTGGTCGGTCAGCAGGAACTCGCGGAGTTGGTTGGAGTGGGCCATGCCGCGCGACTTGAGGACGTACATCACCCGATTCCGCTCGCCGTCCAATTCCAGGTCGCGCAGTAACAGCCAGGTATCGACGAGCGTGGAAACATTCACAACGGTCTGCTCCAGGGCCTCGTCCCCGCTCGTCAGGCTGGTGAGCAGCGCCGTGATCCCCTGCATCTTGAGGAAGTCGATCAGCCGGGTCAGCATCACGTTGGCGTCTTGGCGCGTGCCCACCGATGTCAGGCTGCCGACGGGGTCCATGACCACCACGCGTGGCTGGAACTCGCGGACCAACTTGTGAATGGTCGCCAGGTGCATTTCCAGGCCATGAATCGCGGCGCGGCTGGCGTGGAAGTGCAGCAAGCCCTTCTTCACCCACGGCTCCAGGTCGATGCCGATGGAGCGCATATTGCGCAGAATCTGGCCCGGCGACTCCTCGAACGCGAAGTACAGGCAGCGTTCCCCTCGCGCGCAGGCGGCGGCGGCGAAGTGGGCGGCGATGCTGGTCTTGCCGCTGCCCGCCGTACCGGACATGAGGACCGTACTGCTCCGGTAAAACCCCTCGCCGCCGAGCATGGCATCCAGCCGGGGGATGCCGCTCGAAATCCGCTCGGCACTCGCCGTGTGCTGCAACCCCAGGGACGTGACGGGCAACACGCTGATGCCGTCCGCGTCGATCAGGAACGGGTATTCATTCGTTTCATGGGTGGTGCCGCGGTACTTGACGATCCGCAGTCGCCGTGTCGACATCTGATCCATCACCCGATGGTCGAGCAGGATGACGCAGTCGGACACGTACTCTTCCAGGCCGTGTCGGGTGAGCGTTCCATCCCCGCGCTCGCCCGTGATGACGGCGGTCACGCCTTTGTCCTTCAGCCAGCGGAACAGGCGGCGCAGCTCGCCGCGCAGGATGGCGTTGTTGGACAGACCGCTGAAGAGCGCTTCGATGGTGTCCAGCACGACCCGCTTCGCGCCGATGGAGTCGATCGCGTGGTTGAGGCGGACGAACAGCCCCTCCAGGTCATATTCGCCGGTCTCTTCGATCTCATTCCGTTCGACCCGCACGAAGTCGATCGCGAGTTTTTTTTGCTGGGCGAGCTCGTCCAAGTCGAAGCCGAGCGAGCGGACGTTCTGAGTCAGTTCCTCAGCGGTCTCCTCGAAGGACATGAACACGCCGGGTTCGCCGAATTGCGTGGCTCCCCGGACCAGGAATTCCATCGCCAACAGCGTCTTGCCGCAGCCAGCACTGCCGCAGACGAGCGTGGGTCGGCCGCGCGGCAGGCCGCCGCCGGTGATTTCATCCAGTCCCTGGATGCCCGTGGGAGCCTTGGCGAGGCCAGGGTTCGCAGGCGTTCGGTGATTGGCAGCTTTGGCCATTTGTGTCCCGTGAATTCTAAAGACTGATTCTCTTAGCGTGGGGGAGCCCAACTCAATACGGGATTCCCCATTCGGCCACTTCCGGGGTGATCCTACCGGCATGGGCAGCCACTCGGCCAGCACTCGCGCCGTTTTTGCCGAATCTTCGATGTGCGGCTTGATGTTCACGAAGCGACAATGTTCGACGGGCGTGGGGATTATTTGCATCAGGCAAAACCAAGGGTATTGACTCGGTCATCAGCGCGCCGTGCAAGGAAGTCTGCTCGGTTGTTTCACCGACCTGCCTGCCGCACGCGCCCTCCCTCGTTCGTCGGCTTCCCAAGAGTTGCGAGCGCGCGATCTCAGGCGAGCGGCGCGGCGTCAGCCCGCCGTGTCTTGTTCTCGCTGCGAAGACACGGCGGGCTGACGCCGCGCCGCTCGCCCGGCTCTCAAAAAATCCGCGCAACATTCTCCCCTAGGGTGAGAGGCTCGAAGAGATCCGCGGGGATGGGCCCCCGCGGCTTCGGGTCGTTGGACCACTCGACGGGATTCCCCATGAGCGCCGCCCACGATTTGCGGACCGAGTTACGGCTTCTCGCCGCGCGGACCGGGCCGAATGTCACGCTGGACCGGTTCTGCCGCGAGATTGGCGTCGCCCGCGGCACCGTCACCCGGTTCTGGGGAACGTGGACCAAGCTGCGGCTCGCGGCCGGGTTGCCACCGCGCTGCCGGTCGGCCAAGACAGAGCGGGACGTTCAACGGCTGCGGTGGCGTCGCCGTCTCCGGCAGTGCGACACCGCGGTGGCCGTGTTGCTGTGGGTGGCAGCCATCGCTTGGTGGAGTCCCGCGGCGACGGTCCCACCGGCCACAGGAGCCTTGACCGAAGCCAGGACGCCTCCAGACCCGCTAAAAATCGTAGCGAATGCCCAGACCGTAGAGGATCTGGGTGTCCTGCAGCAGCGAGTATTGGGCGTTCTTGCCGTTGTAATACTGGAATCCGGAGCGGAAGGTGTGGTCGGCATGAAAGCCGCGCCATTGCCAGCCGGCGAGCAGATTCAACCCGCCGCCCCAGTTGACTTCTTCCCGGAGGTGGAGGTTCATCGCGCAATAGGGCGCCCCGCGGATGCCCGTCGGCCGTTGCGTGCCGTACTCGAAACCGGTCTGCACTTCCCACGGCTCGGCGCCACCGCTCGTGAAGATGAGGGCCCAACCGAGCTCGAAGTACAGCCGCCAGAAATCGGACGGGAAATAGCCGACGCCCGCAACCAGGGCGTCGCGGCTGTAGTTGAGCCGCTCGAAACCCGGATTCTTCAACA
>JAWXBB010000250.1:0-16163 GCA_034439795.1 Planctomycetaceae bacterium
CCTGGGAAGAGACCGCCGCGTACGCAGCGCTGGTCAAGTCGGGCCTGTGGGACGCCGCCGGTGATGACCTGCGTGATGAGCGAATGGATGGGACCGGCGGCGTGTCGGTTTCCGTGACCGCGACGCAGGGAGAGAAGGCCCCCGAACCCAGCGTGGTCATTGTGCTGCACGGCGGCGCGAAACTGATGAAGGATGTGTCCACGCTGATGGCCGCCGCGGGCGCGACCGGCGAAACGGCGACCATCTGCCGGTTCATCGTGTTGCGCGGCCGCGTCGAAGGGACGCCGCCGATGGAGTGGGCCTTGTGGGACGCGGGCGAGCATCTGGTCTTGGCCGTCGGCTCCAACACGGTCGAGCGGGCGAATCGGCTGCTCGACGGCGCACAGCCCGACATCACCCAGGCCCGGTTGTGGGCCGACGCGCGAACCGCGCCGAAGAACGTAACGCTCAACGCCGTCGGTTGGCTCGACGTGCAGCAGTTCCGCACCTCCGTCGGCACGGTCTCGCTGGCCGATCCGCAGAGTCCGTTCAAGACGGTCGACGACTTTCTGGAGGTCGTCGGTCTCGGAGGGCTCCACGAGATTCTCATCCAGCAGGGTTACGAGGGCCGCAACTGCTGGTCGCACTCGGTCCTCAATGCCACCGGACCGCGAACCGGCGTGATGGAGCTCTTCAACGGCAAGCCGTTCCGGCTGACCAATCTGCCGCCGATTCCCGAGAAGAGTTCCTGTCTGTATGCGTGGTCGCTCGATCTCGTGAAACTCTACGACGCCGGCTGGAAACTGGTCCGCGACATCTCCGCCCGGTTGCCCGACGGTGCGATGGAAGTGGCGAAGATGGAGGCCGCCGTCGCGAAATTCGAGGGGGACTTCGGCCTCAAGATCCGCGACGACGTCCTCGCCGGCCTCGGTTCGCTGCACGTCCTCTATGGCGATACCAGCAACGCCTTCGGCGGCATCGGCGTGGGCGTGATCGTGCAGGTCAACGACGCCGCGAAAGTCCGCAAGGTCCTCGATCTGCTCGTGCCGCTGGTGCCCAACAATCCCAACGGTCCCAAGCTGACGCGCAGCCAGAAACTCGGCCGCGAGTTCTTGTCGTTCGGTCAACCCGGTCTGCCGTTCTGGCCCACCGCCTGCGTGGAGGAGAAGTGGCTGATCGTGGGCCTCACGCCGCAGGTGGTCGAGTCGTGCCTGCTGCGACTCGACGGCAAACTGGCCGCCTGGAAGCCCGACGCCGACGTGCAGGCGGGACTGGCCGGCTGGCCGCAGGAGTATCTGTCGCTGTCGGTCAACGACCCGCGGGCATTCGTCATCGGCATCACGCAGACCGCGCCGATGATCCTCGCCGGCGTGCAGATGGCCCGGCAACAACAGGGACAAACCGCCCCGCTACCGAACATTGATTTCCCCGCCGCCGAGTTGATCGCCCAGCCGCTGTTCCCCAACGTCAGCGTCTGCGCGATTGAGAACGGACAGATCGTGTGGCGCAGCCGGCAGTCGGTGCCGGGCCTGCCGCTGATCGGCGGACTCGACGGTCCCAGCGTGGGGACGAGCGCAATCCTCGTCGCGTTGTTGTTGCCGGCGGTGCAGCAGGCGCGGATCGCCGCCCGGCGGACGCAGTCGCGGAACAACATCAAACAGATCGCGCTGTCGCTGCACAACTTTGCCGATCAGCACGGCCAATTGCCCGCCGGCACGGTGGTCGGATCGGCGGAGAAGCCCGAAGACCGCCTGAGTTGGATGAGTCAGATGCTGCCGTTCCTCGATCAGCAGGCGCTAGCTCAGCGCGTGGATGCGAAGCGGGGTTGGAACCAGGGGGCGAACCAAACCGTTGGCCAGAACGCGCTGGTGCACTTCTTGAATCCCCAGTCGCCGCTGCCGCCAATGGTCAAGAACCAGGCGCGCACGGACTACGTCGGCGTCGCGGGCCTCGGCGTCAACGGCCCGTTGACCAAGCCGGGCGACAAGGGGGCCGGCGTGTTCGCCTACGACCACCCCCGCAAGTTCCGCGACGTGACCGACGGCACCAGCAACACGCTGATGACCGGCGAAGTGAGCCAGAACCTCGGCCCGTGGATGCAGGGCGGCCCCGCGACCATCCGCCCGTTCACGCAGAAACCGTATCTCGGCGGCCCCGACGGCTACGGCGGCGTCTACCCCGGCGGCGCTCACTTCGGCCTGGGTGACGGATCGGTGCGGTTCTTCTCGGACAAGATCGACCCCGCCCTCATGGAAGCGCTGACGACCATTCAGGGCGGCGAACGGGTCGGCGAGTTTTGACTGACGTTGGGCGAGCGGCGCGGCGTCAGCCCGCCGTGTCTTACCGCGCTCGAAGCCACGGCCGGCACGGCCGTGGCACACCAGCCTTCGCGACATAGCCTCGTCTTCGTGTGCCACTGGCGGCTCGTCCGCCAGTGCGAACGTCGCTGACGGGCTGAAGACGGAGGCCGCTCGCTTCGGTCGGATCACGCGGCCATCGTCAAAGCCATCTAAGGACGCGGGAAATCCCTGGGAAGCGTTCGGCACTGGCAGACAAGCTGCCAGTGGCACACGCCCCGAGGAATTGTCTCCCCGCCCCAACGGGGCGAAGGAATGTAGCCACGGGTGCAGCGTCGCGGCGGCGAAGCCGACCGACGCGGAACCCGTGGAACGCGGACCCCGGTTCAGACTCGCCCCGGCAGGGGCGACGGAATTCCTCTGCCCCCGCCGGGGCAGAATCGCGAGGCGACATCGTTTCCACGGGGTGCGCTCCGTCCGCCTGTCGGCGGACTGCGCTTCACCCGTGGCTACATTCCGCCGCCCCGCCGGGGCGAAATGGCAACCAGCCCCAGCGAAGCGCCCGAAGACACGGCCGACACGGCCGACACGGCCGTGCCACACCAGCCTTCGCAACCAGCACTCGTCCTCGTGTGCCACGGCTGTGTCAGCCGTGCGGAGGCTTCAAGGGACGATCAATAGCGATGAGGTCAGCCTTTTGGGTGCCACTGGCGGCTTGTCCGCCAGTGCGAACGCCGCCGACGGGTTGAAGACGGAAGCCGCTCGCTGCGGTCGGATCACGCGACCGTCGTCAAGTCCATCGAAGGACGTGGGCACATCAGGGAAGCGTTCGGCACTGGCAGACAAGCTGCCAGTGGCACCCGGCGGCCATCGCTCGTCTTCGGGTGCCACTGCTGGCGGCTTTGGGCCAGCAGTGCTGTGCGGCCGCAGCGTCGAATGCACTGCTTCTCCGAAGACTCCGAAGCAGTGGCACCGTGGCCTCTCTGTTGAATGTCACTTGATGCGAAGGACACCGACATGGATCGAAACATCCCCATCGGCAACCGGCCGGGCAGTTTAACTCGCCGAACCCGACGTTCGGAACTCTGCCGCAGAAAGACGTTAATGCACATCGAACGCCTGGAACTGCACATCGTAAAACGCCCGAACTGCCTCAGAGCTGTGATAGGCGACTCGCAGCGGCGCAAAGTAGACATCGAGCGCGGCGTCGACAGGTGGATTCCTGCCGCTCATGCCGCCAAGTAGTCGCTGGTCAACGATCGTAATCGGCAGCGGTGATTCGATGTACGCCACGGGCATCAACAACAGCAGTGCCCATCGCGTCCGCGGCCGCCACCTCCACGGCGCGAACCATGCGACCCGCGGCGGCAGGGGTGACGGTTCGGGTGTGGCTGGGGGAGCGGGCATCGGTGCATTGTAACGCGATATGCTTGACAAGCCGATTTCTTGACCGCCGTGCAACTCGCCACGCACTGCCGTTCGCCTAGTCTGCACAAGCCTGCGCCCCGGTGGCAGTTCGCTGCCGGGGCGGTTTTCTTATCTCACAGCAGCATCGTCCTAACGAGCGAGAACGTACCATCCCGCCATCTGGACGATAAAACCGCAGAAGCGTCACCGCAGTTGACCGTCAATGACTCACATCGCGCGATGCACGAGCATCACCGCTGCACGATTCTTGGATTAATAAGGCGTTAGGCGCTGGCGCACGCATTGCTACGGGTGACATGGCGATTTTTCAACGCGGCCCTTCAGTTGTGTCGCGGCTCGGTCTAGCAGCACCAGGGTCACGAAGGGTTTAAGCATGCGCATCGCATTGATGGCCATCAGCGGATTCGTTCTCTCACTCGCGATTCAAGCGGAGGTGGCGTACGCGGCCGGTCCACCGCCGGTAAACCTGAGGAGCGCGGGCAGCTTTGCGATCCTCTCGAAATCGGGGGTGACGAATGTTCCCACTTCGGCGGTCATCGGGGATGTGGGGGCGAGCCCAATCACCGGGGCCGCGATTGGCCTCACCTGCAATCAAGTGGTTGGCAATATTTACAGCGTCAATGCCGCCGGACCCCTGCCATGCAGAATCATCAACGCGACCAAGCTCTCGACGGCGGTGAGTGACATGCAAACCGCGTACACCGACGCCGCCGGTCGGCCAGCTAACGTCACCGAGCTGGGTGCCGGAAATATTGGTGGTCGTATTCTTGCCCCTGGCGTCTACAAATGGAGTTCCAACGTAACGATCCCGACAGACGTCACGTTCAGTGGTAGCGCACAAGACGTGTGGATCCTCCAGATAGCGGGAAATCTCGAGCTCGCCAACGCCCGGAAAGTTCTCCTGAGAGGCGGCGCACTCCCCAGGAACATATTCTGGCAAGTTGGCGGCCAGGCGACACTAGGAACGACATCACAATTCAATGGGACCATTCTGTCTAAGACGTTGATCGCCATGAACACCGGCGCAGCAATCAACGGCAGGCTGCTGGCACAGACCGCGGTTACGTTGCAGAAGAATGTTGTCAAGAGGCCGTAGAAGGTCCCGCTGGAAAGACAGCAAGCGAATAACAACCACGCCGAGGCAGAAATGCCTCGGCGTGGTTCATTATGTCTATCCCCACGATTGAGCATGCTGGTCGGCCTGAGACGTGTTGCCGCTGAGAGAACAGACTTGACGGCACACGGATCAGGGGCCGAATCGCGGGTGGCCCCGGTTGGTCGCTTTGGACCTACCGGGGCGGCGACAGCCGATGGAGGCTGTCCTGGCTTTCGATCCTGACAGAACCTCTTGTCATTTCGTGACCCCGGTAGCCGAAGCGGCAACCGGGGCCACCCGCGGATTGTCTTCCCCACCCCAACGGGGCGAAGGAATGTAGCCACGGGTGCAGCGGCGCGGAGGCGAAGCCGACCGACGCGCAACCCGTGGAACGCGGACCCCGGTTCAGGTTCGCCCCGGCAGGGGCGACGGAATTCTGCTGCCCCTACCGGGGCAGCATCGCGAGACGACATCGTTCCCACGGGTTGCGCTCCGTCCGCCTGTCGGCGGCCTGCGCTTCACACGTGGCTACATTCCGACGCCCCGTTGGGGCGAAATGGCAACCCGCCCCAGCGGAGCGTCCGAAGACACGGCCGACACGGTCGTGGCACACCAGCCTTCGCGACCAACGCTCGTCTTCGTGTGCCACGGCTGTGTCAGCCGTGCGGAGGCTTCGAGGGACAAACATTCATTTGGCATGGGCACCCTGCCCTTACAAGTATTTGCCCACAAACGGATCCTCACGAAACACACTGAACGCAGATGAGACCATGTCATCCTTCACGAGATCCAGCACACTCAGAATGATTTTTAGCGCCGTGTCGCATGCCCACGTCGCCATCTCAGCGGTATGCAGGACAATAAACCATGAGACCATCATTCCCTCCGGAAAGGTGCGGGCTAGGCCGCGCCCCTGAAGACTAACCACCCATTTCGGCAACTCGTTGGTCGGGCTGCCTTCCTCGTCGTGGGAGATCTTGTCGAGAGGCTTGAAGTGGACGATGGCATTACGCACTCTTACAAGTGTCTGGAAATCCTGAAAGGGATTCTCGCCCTTCTTAAATGGGCAACCGAGCAAATGGGATGTGAGGAGATATTTCAGGGTTAGCTTCCCCTGTTCTTCCTCCATGAGGAGTAATGCATCCGCAACTCCTGCAAGCGCGGGTTGTTTTAGGAAGGGAGGGTCGAATCGCATGAAGACACCAAGATGCTCTCCCAATTCGTTGATGAACGCCTCGGTAGCAATGACGGCCTCAATGACCGCCGTGACCGAATTGAATGCTAGCTCATGAGTTTCGGGTATAGCGGCTTTAGCTTTGTCGCGCGCATGGCATGCAGAGCGATAAAGGAAATGGGAAGACATGAACATGCTCGCACGGTGACTGACAACAGCCATACTATTCATCCCTTGGGCAACCGATGAGTTCCGTAGTGGTCCGTCCATCAAATGTGCAAGTCTTGTTGGGCCGGTCCCACCGGCCGGGAATGTCGAGCGGTATTCAATCGCTGGCACGCATCGAAGAGGCCGGTGGGACCGGCCCTGCGACATCACTCCCTCCCCATGCAAATCACCCGCCCGTCCGTCGTGGCGATGTAGATGCGGCCGTAGGCCGTGGACATGCCGTCCCACGTGGGGAGGCAGTCGAGTTGGAGCTCGGTGGTTTGGCTGCCGTCTTTGGTGTTGACGACCCAGAACTTGCCGCCGAGTTTGCCTTCCAGCGAGTCGTCCTGCTGCTGGAGTTGTTCGCGGATCGCCGGGTCTTTGGCGGCGAGCCGTTCCAGGGCGTATTCGGAATCGACGAGGTCGGGCGGGCCGGCGATCATCAGCGTGTCGTTGGCGAGCAGCATCGCGCGGGCGAAGACCGGGACGAACTTCGTCCAGTCGTGCTCGAAGCCAACTTGCTTCATCTGCGGCGTGGGATTGGCGGTGGGGCTGTTGGACGTCGGCCCCGTCGGATTGGCGGGCGTCTGGGCGACGGCGTTGCCGGCCGGTTTGGGGAACACGACGGCCGCGCCGAGCCGGCCGGGGCCGGTCGGCAGTTTGCCCATGACGCCGTCGGTGCCGTGGCCGGAGAGATCCTTGGCGACGTTGGTGTCGAACGTGACGTGCAATGCGAGTGCGTCCTTGCTCTCCCGTGCGGCTTGCGGATCTTTGAACGCGGCGGCGATTTCGGGGGCCGACAGTTCGCGGTGGAAGATGCGGACCTCGTCGATGCTGCCGACGAAGTTGAACGGCGAGGCGTACTCGCCGACGGCGGAGGCAGAGTCGCCGCCGATGTCGAGCGACTGCTTCGGCTCCACGGGGATCAGTTCCGGGGCATGCCCGCGGGCGGCGAGTTCGCCGTTGACGTAGATGGCGATCGACTTGTCGTTGCCGAGGACGCCGACGACGTGGTTCCAGCCGTCCTTGAGCCGGGTCGACGCTTCGACCTGGGCGAGCGCGTTCGCCGCGCGGACGACGAACGCCGGCTTGCGGGCGGTCATCACCAGGGCGTAGCCGTTGGACGGGCCGCCGTGCGCGAGGATTACGCCGCCGGGGGCCTGCGGGTTCACCCACGCCTCGACGGAGAACGCCTTGTTCGCCGGGTTGAAGCTGGGTTGCATGCCGAACGAGACGGTGTCGTCGTTGCCGGCGGGGGGGGCGTTCTTCTTGTTCTTTTTCGCATTGGGATTGTTCGGCTGCGGGGCGATGACGTCCTTCGCGGCGGCGTCGCGATCGGCGGCGAAGAGCTGATGCTCCAGCGGCGTCGTCCAGCGGTGATACTGCGGCTGCCGCGAATAGCCGTAGATCGTTTTTTCGTTGAACACCAGAATCCGGCCCGTCGGCGTGTGCTTGCCGGCCTGGTAGTAGCCGTTGTGTCCGCCGGCGAAGTTCTTGCCGTAGACCCAATAGCTGCGGTGATACCACGTGTCGTCGAGGAAGCCCATCGGGGCGAAGATGTGCCGGCCCTCGCCGGTTTGCGTCCCCCCCTGGACGGCGGCCTCGCCGCTGATGGGGCCGATTTCCTGCCGCTCGCCGTCGAGCGTGAACTTCTGCGACTTGAGGAACACGCAGGTGCCGTCGCTGCACAACAGGTCGTTGAGGCCGACGGGCATCTGCAGCGTTTGCAGGCGTTCCTGAATGTCCTTGCCGGTCTTGGGATCGCGGTCGTTGAGGACGGTTTCCGACAGCTTCTTGCCGGTCCGCGGATCGAGCCGGAGGTACCACATGCCGCCGTCGAGGAAGCTGGACCGGCCGACGACGAAGTGGGCGACGTCCTGCTCGACGAGCACCGACCCATGCACGGGCCAGACCGATTCGAGCTGCTCGAACGACATCAGCCGGCGGTCCACGGGCGCACCGCGATAACGCCAGATGAGCGCGCCGTCGGCGGCGCGGAGACAGTACACCCAGCCGTCGACGCAGCCGAACACCAACCGGCCCTTCCAGAACGTCGGCGGCGAGTCGATCCGTCCGCCGGCGGTGTAGGTCCACTTGCTGTCGCCGGTCTTGGCGTCGAGGGCGTGCAGCGTGTGCTGATCGACCTGCGCGACGTACACCAGCCCGCCGGCGATGGTGAGCGGCGTCAGCTTGCCGTCGAGCTTCACTTCCCACGCGCGATCGAGGTTCTTGCCGAGGTCGTGATCGGACCCCCCGCTGCGCTGGTTGTCGTGGCGGTAGGTGGGCCACTCCTCTTTCGTGGCCGCGGCTTCGTTGAGCTTGGCCGTGTACGCCGGCCCCTGTTCGAGGCGGCCCTCTTCGGGAATCACTTTCAGCAGCACGGGCGTCTTCGCCTTCGGGGCGAGCGCGTTCAGGCCGTACAGCTTGGCCTCGGGGTAACACGCACAGTCGTGCGGCGGGGCATAGGTCAGGCCGTTGCAGGGCAGCACACCGTACAGGCAGCCGCCGCGGACCCAGTGGTTGATGTCCCAATGCTTGGTGTTGAAATCAACGAACTCGATACCCGTCCGCGACGGAATGATGTACCGGTCGGTCCCCTTGGCGATGTAGCAGCGATGATGGAACCAGTAGGTGTCGATGTCGGGTGGGAACTCGACCTTCACCGAGCCGGTCAACAGATCGCGGCCCTTGTAGATGCCGGAGTCGCGGCCGCTGGTCGTCGGGGCGACCCACACCAGCCCGCCGGTGACGATCAGATCCTGCGGCGATTGATAGCCCGACGGCGCGTGTTCGGACTCCCACAGCGTCTTGCCGTTGGCGGGGTCGTGCCCGCGCATCTTGCCGTCGCCGCCGGCGTACAGCACGACGGTGTCGTGCAGCACGAGACGCGGGCCGAAGTTGAACTGAATCGACTTCCGCCGCGGGGCAGGCTCGGTCGTCCATTTCGGCTCGCCGGATTTCGGCTCGAAGCAGACGATTTTGTCGCCGTCGTGGAACACGAGGTGCGTGTCGTTGATCGCGATCGACAGCGGCGCGACTTTGCTGGTGTGCTTCCACAGCAACTTGCCCGACTTCGCGTCAATGGCATGAATCTCGCGCGGCGATTCGTTCCAGGTGAACTCGGTCGCGACGCGGCCCTGATCGCCGGTGTTGAGCTTCGGCGCGAACTTGTCGAGCTCCCACTCCGCCGGGTTGACGAGGACGAACAGCACGCCGTTGCGATACAGAATCTCCTCCGCGCCGCCGGTTCCTTCGTAGACGTGTTCGGTCGCCCCGGTGAGGCCGTTCACGCGGCTGACCGGTTCGTGCAGCCCGAGCGTGACGTAGACGTCGGTCTGGTCGGCGACCAATCGCCGCGCGAGTTGCGTCGGCCCGCTCTTGAGCGGCCACATCTGGTCGTGCCACTTCGGAATCGGGGCCTTCCACAGCACGGTGCCATTGAAGGCGTCGCGGGCGATGAGGTGCCACTTCGACGGCAGCTCGATGTTGACCCGCGAGCCTTCATCCATGATGTAGTACAGCCGGCCCTGCGACGACACGAGCGCCGACATGCTCGCCATGCGGTCGTGATGCCGCGAATACCGCGGGCTGCCGACCCACTGCAACCGTTCCGGCGTATCGACGACGGTGTCGTGCGCGACGGGGTTGCCGGTGGAGTCGTGGAAGTAGTGCGTCCAGTCGTCGATGTCCTTCGGCCACGGTTTGACGATCTTCGTCCACGCGCCGTTCTGCTTCACGTAGCCAACGCCGTTGGGACAGAGGACGCGCTCGATCTCTGCGACGGTGACCTGACCGAGATCCTCTGCGACAACGAGGTTCACGAAGCCGTCGATGTAGGGGAGCGATTTGCCGTCGAACCGGTCGACGCAAACGTCGCCGTACGCGCCGGTTTTCCGAATCGCGGCCCTCGCCGTGGCAATCTTCGCGGCGTCGGTGTCGAGTCCCTGCACCTGCACGCCGTCGTTGAGCCGCAGCGCGGCGGTCAACGCCCCGTCGCCGCAGCCGAGGTGGACGACGAACCCGCCGGAGAAGCCGGTCGCCTGCTGAATCTCCTTCGCAACATCGGCAGGGGCCGCGACGGCAACCGCGGTCCAGGTCAGGCAGACGGACAACGAGACCCAGCGCAGAGACGAAAACCCGGTGAGCATGACGCGCTCCAGAAGCGGACGGATCGACTGAGGTGCGAAACGAGACGGTCAGTCTAGCGGGTCGGTGGGGGAGCATCCAGAGCCAAGACAAGTCGAAGAATTCCTCACGCAAAGGCGCAAAGCTCGCAAAGGTTGAAAGGCCAGATTCTTGGCTTCTCCTTTGCGAGCTTTGCGCCTTTGCGTGAGGCCTGTCTTTCTGCCTTCCCTCCCTCATCGCGAGTTGCGACGATATGCTGGTCGCATCGGTTTCGCACACTCCCCGGGAGTGCTCAATGTGGTCGGCCTGCTCTTGTGTTGTGCATGGATGAGCGACGCCCCCGCAGCGACGATTCCCGCCGGGTCCGCGACGGTCCACGTCACCGTCGGCGGGCATCCGCTGGAATTGTTCACGTACAAACCGGCGAACTACGCGGGCGGGCCGCTGCTGCTCGTCTTCCACGGCGTGCTGCGGAACGGCGATGAGTACCGCGACCACGCCAAAGGGATGGGGGACCGCTTCGGCTCGCTCATCGTCGCCCCGCGGTTTCCCGAAGACCGGTTTCCGATTCCGAGCTATCAACTCGGCGGCCTCAAGCTCGACGGCGAGGTGCAGCCGCGGTCGAAGTGGACGTGGGAGCTGGTACCGAAGATCGTCGACGAAGTCCGTCAGCGGGAAGGCACGCCCGAACTGCCTTACGACCTGATCGGCCATTCCGGCGGCGGGCAGTTTCTGATCCGGCTCGCCGGGTTCACCGACACCAAGGCCCGGCGGATCGTCGTCTCCAATCCGGGGACGTATCTGTTCCCGTCGTGCGACCACGACTTCCCCTATGGCTTCGGCGGGCTGCCGGACGAAACCTCAGATGACGCGGCGTTGCAACGCTATCTGGCACAGCCGATTACGCTCTACCTGGCGATGGGGGACACCGAACGCGACGAATACTTCGACGTCACCCCCGCCGGCGAACGGCAGGGGTCCACCCGTTGGGAGCGCGGCAACAACGCCTACCGCCTGGCCCACGAGCTGGCGAAGAATCGGGGCTGGGTCTGCAACTGGCGGCTTGTGCCCGTCCCCGGCGTCGGGCATGATCATCAACTCATGTTCGACAATTCGCTGTGTCGCGACGCGCTCTTCGGGTCACAGGTCACATCCACCATCAAGGCGTCCGATTGACGCCGCGTCAGGGCAGGAAGCCCGACTGTTCAGGTCGCGCGCATCATGTCCGTCGTCACCGATCCGCTGCCGGAGGTGGTGCAGTCGCCCGCCGTCGCGGAGACCGTCCGTCTCCCAATCGTGCAGACGATTCCGCAGGGTGCCACTGGCGGCAGCTTTGGGCCGCCAGTGTCTTCGACTTGTGCCGTTCTCCCCCCGGTTCTGTCGTCGACAGGAGCACTGGCGAGCGAAGCCCCTCGCCAGTGGCACCCCCCTCAGCGGGCCGAGCGGTTGCCGCTGCTCGATCTGCTGCGGGTGGTGGCCGCGCACCTCATCGTGTGGCATCACCTGGCGTTTTACGGACCGCTGTCGAGCGTCGCGTACCAACTGTTCCCCAACGCCATCTGGGCGCTCAGCGAATGGGGCCGCTACGCGGTGCAGGTGTTCTTCGTGGTGGGGGGCTTCGTCACCGCCCGCAGCCTGTCGAACCGCGGCTGGATCGACGGCCGGGCCGCGGCGGACATCGTCGCCAAACGGTATCGCCGCCTCGGCGGTCCGTATCTCGTCGCGCTGATCGTCGCGATTCTGGCCAACTCGCTCGCCGAGGTGTGGATGGACCACTATTCCATCTCCGCCGCGCCGACGTTGCCGCAGGTGCTGGCCCACGTCGTGTTCCTGCAGGACGTGCTGGGCTACGACGGCTTGAGCGCGGGCCTGTGGTATCTGGCGATCGACTTCCAGTTGGGCCTGCTCCTGCTCGGCCTCGTGATGCTGTCGCAACGGCTGGTCCACGGCTGGCCGATCGGCAATCGGGCCACGTCGCTGTCGTTCGCCATGGTCGTGCCGCTCGCCGCCACGTCGCTGTTCTGGTTCAACCGCGACGCCCGTTGGGAGGAATGGGGCCTGTACTTCCTCGGCAGCTACACGCTGGGGGTGATCGCGGACGGCGTGCTGTCAAAACGGCTGCCGTCGCTCGCGTTCTGGGCGTATGCCGGGCTGATGCTGTTGGCGCTCGCCGTCGAATGGCGCTCGCGGCTGGCGGTGGGACTGGCGACCGGCGTGGTGATCTACCTCGGCGGCGTCACCGGCGGGCTGTCGTCGTGGCCGAAAATCCGCTGGATCGAATCGGCCGCGCAGTCGTCGTACAGCCTGTTTCTGATCCACTTCCCGGTGTGCCTGCTGGTGAATGCGTTCCTGTCGCAGTTCGTGCTGCATTCCCCGCTGCTGTGCCTCGCCGGGATGCTGCTGGCGTACGGTTTGAGCGTCGCGGCGTCGGTGGTGTTCTACCGGCACGTCGAACGGGCGTTCCGGTAAATATTTAGCCCCCCGTCTCCTGACGGGGGGCGATATGAACGCGGCGATCGCGCCGGGTGCCACTGGCGGCAGGCTTTGAGCCGCCAGTTTCTTCGATTCGTCGCTCGCAGAATCGCAAAGACCACTGGCGGCCGATACCCGCCGTCAGGGAAACCGGCGGTGTATTGACGACTGTACATCGTGCTTCCATAATGGTGGACAGTGACACTCTCATCCTCAATCACTCGTCATTCAGAATTCCCACATACTGACTCACATCGAGGAGAATCGCTCCATGGTTGATCCAACTCCGAAGCGAGACCAACACCGCGAAGACATGTACAAGTACGCTGCAGCGCATCTGGCGAAGGCGAATGGGAATTGCCTCTCGCTGTTCGTTGATGCTGGAGTATCACTCGGCTTGGCTGCCATTTCTGAGAACGAGTGGTGGATGTATTGCGAGCTTTTTTTTGATGCTGTAACTTGGAGTATTCTGACGGAAGTGTGCCCTTCCTGCCTGGGTAGGTTTGCGCACCATGAGGAGCGAATTCGGAATGTAACCGCTCTTGTAGGCGGACGTGACACCATGAAAGGCGCATATTACGAAACTCGTGAGGAGGTTTGGAATGCGGACTACTCACAATGGCCGAACCTTGTCGATGCAATGAAGTCTTATGGTGAACAGGGCGGCAGCTTCGAGAACAAACTTGTTCCGGAACTGGCACCGGCCGCGAACCGGCTTGTGCTTGCTTCAGTAGAGGTGGCGGATCTTCTCTTCATGGGCAAGGAATGCCAGCCAACTGACTTTGACACGCGGCCAGCTCGTCGCCTCGCAGCGACGCCCGATTTTATTGACGCAATGGCTGCTTTGATGAAGCAGGTGGCAAAGCTGCCCAAATGAATCCGCCAAGGCAAGTGATAGCTGATGGAGTGGATCGAGTATCACTTACGTGCTACCGGTTCATCGTCTGTGTTCAATCGTCAGAAGCTTCTTAAGGTGCCGTTACGACGTGGATGTAGCACATCCCATAGCGCACTGGGTTAAAAACTTACGTGCCGTCTCAATAATCACTGGAAGCGGACAGCCAAATGTAATCTTACGTTGCTCGATCCACGTACTCTGTGTCGCGGCAACATAATATGGTTCAAAATCGTGGCCCTTGAAGCAGAAGATTGGCCCACCACTCATACCAACGATACTGCCCACGTCATGCTCAGCACGTATCTGGCCGATGAATCGGGGATATCGAGTAGACGGAAGGTCCGTAGGTGTGTCAAGCAGGCGATCAATTAGAATAACGCTTGGAGCCCCCTTAACTTCTGCGCGGTAATACTCTGGTGAGAAGGTGACGCCCGAATAAATCGAACGCTCAGGAAATCCTACCATGAGAAACTTGTCGCAGGCATCGACTTCATTGGGGTTCCAGTAGTGTTCGGTCAATGGTTGAATTCCGTTTGCCTTTAAGAGGTCACGATAATGTGGACGAATGTGAATCAAGCCGAAATCGAGTCCTTCAGTATCCTGATAGAAACGATGCGCACCTTGAAAATCAAAAACTGGGATAGGACCTTTGTGTTGCGACAAGGGGGCATAGGTGTCATCAAGACCACATGCTACCAGCTTCATGTCTTGTCGCGTTGCAGCAGCTTCCATTCCCCTAACATTATGCCCGGCAGTCAGCAGATACCAATTGTTGCAGACTTCGATTACGGCCGCAGAATAGTAGAACGGTTTTTGCGGTTTTCGGATGCCGCCTTGTTGGATGTGTTCATATGCTCCCGCCAAACCAACGATATGCCGGAAGTAGCACCGAAGCTGATCACTGAGATCACTTTTTAGTGCCGCAAGTTCCTCAGTTGAGAGTTCGTTTAAGTCAAAGTCGGCTGAATTGTCCATTTGCTGCTCTTCGCTTATTCAGTGTTGCAGTGCAAATTACGGCTGCGTTATGTAAGTCGAGTGCTGGCGAAGGGTCCAAGCAGGGCTATCGCATCAAAATCGGCCTGTTTTCATGGTCTTTTTATGCCACCATGCAGTTGCGAAGCTCCGTTTTGGCAGCGCACCCGCAGAAAAGCACTGTAAAAATAGCGGTTTTAGATGCGATAGCCCTGGGGTCCAAGTGGGCACAGTCCACCCTACAAAGTCTCATCTCGCGGAGCGAGTTGAGCTACGCAGAGCGCAGCGACCACACCATCAACCGCCCGTGATGCGCCGTCGCGAGTTGGTCCCCCGCGGCGTTCGGAACGAAGCCGTGCAGGTGTTGCTGGGCTTTTTCTTGGTGGGCGAGCTGGCCGTCCTTCGCGTCGTAGATCGTGAGGAAGCCGTTGTTGTCGCCGCCGGCGGTGATCAGCCACTGGTCGTCGGGCGAGAACCAGAGCTGCTCGACGAGGCCCTTGAGCTTCGTGTCGGCGAGTTCCTTCTGCGACTTCCCGGATTGCCAGTCGAACAACTCGACGCGGGCCGGGCCGTCGAGGTGGTCGATGTTGCCGATCAGGCCGACGCCCCCCACGGCGAGCGTGCGGCCGTCGCGGGAGAAGGCGAGGCTGCGGATGCCGCCGATCGAATGCCGGCGCTGCTTCGGGTCCCACGTGTACATGCCGGGGGATTCCACGGCGGCGACCTTCGCGCCGGTGGCGACGTCCCAGACGACGACGTGGCCGACCTTGTCCCCCGTCGCCAGCCAGCGGCCGTCGTGGGAGAACGCGAGGGCGTACAGCATCGACGGGTAATGGTGCGGCGTGATCGCCAGGTGATCGGCGAGCGTGAACCGCAACTCGCCCGAATCCGCGTCCCACAGCTTGCACAGCATGTCATCGGCGACGCTCGCCACCAGCCGGCCGTCGGGGCT
Organism: Planctomycetaceae bacterium; assembly: GCA_034439795.1. Classification (GTDB taxonomy): domain Bacteria; phylum Planctomycetota; class Planctomycetia; order Planctomycetales; family Planctomycetaceae; genus DSVQ01. Next base: position 15,601 of record JAWXBB010000250.1, read on the forward strand.
GGCGACGACGCGGCGAATCCACTTCGCATGCGCGTCGACGGTCCGGATCGGCTTGCGGTCCGCGTCCCACCAGATCAGCTTGCCATCGTACCCGCCGGACACGACGGCTGACGGCGTCCATGCGACACCGGTGACGTAGCTGGTGTGACCGTCCGCAAACGGCACGGCCTCCGGCTTCTCCGCGGCGAGGTCGTACTCGTACAGCTTCGCATCGGCCGCGCCGACGATGACGCGGTCGGTGTCGGCAATCCGCGTGATCGAGAGGAAGATGCCGGGGGTGCTGTGGTCTTTGGTCGATTTGAGTTGGTTGAGGGGGGGCATGGAGGGTTCTCTTCGCGGCGCGAGTCGAGCGAGCGACGCCCAGGGATAGCTATCCCTGGGCTTCCTTTATGACAGCACGGCGCGGATCGGCGCGCACCCGAAGTCGGTGATCGGGATCGGCCGGGCGCCGACGTGGTATTCGCGTTTGTGACTGACGCCGACGGCCTCAAAAATGGTCGCGAACAGGTCGCCGGCTTTGCATTCGCCGTCGATGACCTTCTGGCCGTCGTCGTCGGTCTTGC
>JAWXBB010000251.1:0-19263 GCA_034439795.1 Planctomycetaceae bacterium
TCCTCCGCCGCGACAGTTTCCGTCAGTTGAACGGCCGCAAGATCGGTCTCATCACCAATCACACCGGTGTGGATCGGGACGGAAAGTCCACGGTTGAGTTGCTGCACGAAGCGAAAAACCTGCAACTGGTCGCGTTGTTCAGTCCCGAACATGGCTTCGCGGGGAAGCTCGACGTCTCCAAAATCGGCAATGTGCAGGAGGAGAAAACCGGCCTGACGGTGTTCAGCCTCTACGGCGAGACCCGCCGCCCGACGCCGGAGATGCTGAAGGAGGTCGATACGGTCGTGTACGACATTCAGGACATCGGTTGCCGGTTTTACACGTATCCATCGACGATGGGCGAGGCGATGCGGGCCGCCGCGGAACACAAGAAGCGGTTCGTCGTGCTGGACCGGCCGAATCCCATCAACGGCGTGGACATCGCCGGGCCGATGCTCGACGCGGGCAAGGAATCGTTCGTCGGCTATCACATTCTCCCCGTCCGCCACGGCATGACGGTCGGCGAACTCGCGAAGATGTTCAACGAGGAGTTCCAACTCGGTCTCGATCTGGAAGTCATCCCCTGCGAAGGCTGGCGTTGCCGTGACGCCTGGGATGCGACCGGGCTGACGTGGATCAATCCGTCGCCCAACATGCGGAGCCTGACCGAAGCGTGGCTGTATCCCGGCATCGGTCTGCTGGAGACGACGAACGTCTCCGTCGGTCGCGGGACCGACACGCCGTTCGAGGTCGTCGGCGCCCCGTGGATCGAGGCCCGCAAGCTCGCCGCAGCGCTCAATGCCCGCGGGTTACCGGGCGTGTCGTTCGTGCCGATTCAGTTCACGCCGACGTCGAGCAAGTTCGAGAAACAAGAGTGCGGCGGGATCAACATTGCGATTACGAACCGGGCGACGTTCGATCCCCTGCGGACCGGCTTTGAGATCGCCGCCCAATTGCGGGCGCTGTTCCCTGACAAATGGGAGACGAAGGGCTATCTGCGGCTGCTCGGCAACGACAAAGTCCACCAGGCGGTGATTGACGGTCAGACGGGTACGGAGATCGAAGCCATCGCTCGGCAAGGCGTGCCGGAGTTCGTCCGGCGGCGTGCGAAGTTTTTGATGTACGAGTAACGGAGACTCGAAAAGAAACAATCCGCGAAACCGCAAGCGTCGCTCGCTTGCGGTTTCGCGGTCTTCCAAGTCATTCCCCATGATCCGTCTCGGCCTCGAACGCTGCCTCGCCGATCCGCCCGCGGTGCTGCGCGGATCGCGGTTCGGGTTGTTGCTGAACCAGGCGTCGGTGGACGGCCGGTTTCGTTACGCGTGCGATCTGCTCGCCGAACGCCTTCCGGGGCAACTCGTCGCACTGTTCGCGCCGCAGCACGGGTTGTGGTCCGAGCAGCAGGCGAACATGATCGAGTCGGTCCACGATCGTTATCCGCCGCTCGATCTGCCCGTGCATAGCCTGTATTCCGAGACCCGCCGGCCCACGCTCGACATGCTCAAGGGACTCGACGCGCTCGTCATCGACCTGCAGGATGTCGGCACGCGGATTTACACGTTCGTCTGGACGATGCGCGAATGTCTGCGGGCCTGTGCGGCGGCCGGAGTCGCGGTCGTGGTGCTTGACCGGCCCAATCCGCTCGGCGGCGAGATCGTTGAAGGACCGTTGCTCGCAGCGGGCTACGAAAGCTTCGTCGGCAACGCCACGATCCCCATGCGGCACGGCCTCACGCTGGGGGAACTCGCGCGGCTGTTCAACGACGAACAGCGGATCGGCGCCGACCTGCACGTTATTTTGATGGACGGCTGGCGGCGCGAGATGCTGTTCCCCGACACCGGCCGGGCGTGGGTCGCGCCGTCGCCGAACATGCCGCGGTTTGAGACGGCGGTCGTCTATCCGGGGCAGGTGCTGCTGGAGGGGGTGAACCTGTCGGAAGGCCGCGGGACGACATTGCCGTTCGAGATCGCCGGCGCTCCATGGCTCGATCCGTGGCGACTCGCGGACGAAATGCAGCGTCGCGAACTTCCGGGCCTGACGGTTCGACCGCTCCGGTTCGTCCCCACGTTCGACAAGCACCGCGGCGTGCGCTGCGGGGGTGTTTCCTTCCACGTGACCGATCCGCGGGCCGTGCGGTCGATGGCCGTCACGTTGGCGCTGCTCGATGCGTCCCGGCGACTCGCTCCCGCCGAGTTTGCGTGGCTGCCGCCGCCGTATGAATACGAGACCGTCAAACCGCCGATTGACATTCTGTTCGGGTCCGACCGCTTGCGTCGCGCGCTGGATTCCGGCCGTGGTTTGCCCGATGATGCGGAACTGACCGCCTTCGATGAAACGGCTTGGCGCGAGCGCACCGCCGCCTGCCGGTTGTATGCGTGATTCTCGTAGGGTGGGCCGAGTCTTCGAGTCCCACCACGGTTAATCATCGATGTGGTGGGACTCGAAGACTCGGCCCACCCTACAAGCCACGAAGAAAGCTGATCGATGCCGGCCCGGCCGTATATTCTGGCGGAATCCACCTGGGAGACCGTCCGCAACACGCCCTATGAAGTGGCGATCCTGCCGTGGGGGGCGACCGAGGCCCACAACCGGCACCTCCCCTACGCGACCGACACCATGCAGTGCGACGCCGTCGCGGCCGAGTCGGCCCGGCTGGCGTGGGACGCGGGAGCCAAGGTCATCGTGCTTCCCACGGTCCCCTTCGGCGTCAACACCGGGCAGCGCGAAGTCCCGTTGTGTCTCAACATGAATCCCAGCACGCAGCAGGCGGTGCTGTACGAGATCGCCGAAAGCGTGCAGCTCTGCGGCGTCAAGAAGCTGCTCATTCTGAACGGTCACGGCGGGAACGATTTCCGGCAGATCATCCGCGAGCTGCAACCGAAGCTGTCGCTGCTCTTGTGCCAGATTCACTGGTTCCGCTGCGTGAAGCCGGACCCGTTCTTCACCACGCCGGGCGATCACGCGGGGGAGCTGGAAACCAGCGTGATGCTGGAGATCGCCCCGGACCTCGTCCGCCCGCTCTCCGAAGCCGGCCCCGGCGCGGAGAACCCGTTCAAGATCCGCGGCTTCCGCGAAGGCTGGGCCTGGACCCAACGCCGCTGGGTCGACGCCACCGACGACACCGGCACCGGCAACCCCCACGACGCCTCGCGCGACAAGGGCCGGAAGTACATGGACGCCGTCAGTCGCCAGATCGCGGGGTTCCTGGTGGAACTCGCCGCGGCGGATATCAAGGATCTGCACGAGTGACGCGCAGAAGCCCACCCATAGCAATGGGTGGGTGCGATGTCGATGTCATTAATCACCTCATCGTGACGTGTTCAGTGCCACGGCCGCGAGAATGAGCGCCTGGAGCGCCTGTTCATCAATCGTGTCCCCCTCCTGGAAATCGATGGCCCGCCGGGTGTTGCCTTCGAGGCTGGAGTTGAAGAGGCCGGAAGGGTCCGGAAGCGAAGCGCCCTTGGCGAAGGTCATCTTCACGACACTCTTGTACGTCTCACCGGTGCAAATGATCCCGGCGTGCGACCACACCGGAACCCCGGCCATCGAGTTCGACGGCTTTCTCCATTTCACCTCCTCGACAACGTCGGGATCGGCCTGAAGGATGAGAATTCGGATGCGAGCGAGCGTCGCGCTCCGCCAATCACCAAGCTCCTTGATTCCCGGATCGATTTGCTGAGAGGGAGAGGCTCCTCCTGTTCCTTCCTTCGAGCCGCTCTTCGTCTTCTTCATGGTGGTTGTCGCTTTTCATGGTTGCGGGCTGAAGACTTGGCGACTTGGCAAGCTTCGATGTCGGCCGCAACGTGACGTTAAAGCCTAACCTCGGTTGAAGATGCAGTCCTCGAGCTCTTTGTATATCGCCATCTCTGGCCGGATCACCGCAGCCAGGTTCCGCTTGAATCTCTCTGGATCGACAGATGTGATGATGCCACAGATGTTCTTGACTCTGTTGGCCTCGTCCTTCACATCATCGTCATTGATATTGCTCACGAGCGTCGCGTATGCCGTGGCATCGAAGGCGAGCCCCTCGGCGGAGCAGTATGCTTCGAGTACCTCTCGATCGAATAGGTAGTTCTCGATCTCCCAGCGCTTGAGTACGCGGTGGTTGGCGGCATTGTTGCTCAGATACCGCTGCCGATCCACCTCGGTTGCCTTCTTGCCTGAAGCGATATCCCGATCCTTCAGCAGGTAGATTTCCAACGTCGGCAAGACTTTTGAGATGATGCCGACGGTAATGGCCATCCGCTGGTCCAGCTCGGTGTTGCCGCCGCTCGAGACGAACTGCGTGTCGGGGTAGGCCTGCGCAAACACGGTGTTCAGAACATCGGCGTCGAGTCCCCGCTCGCGACCACCTTTCCCGGGTTCGGCGCGCCCCTCGCAATAAATGATCTGCCTCGGACTTACGAGGCCCGCAAGGTCATCAAGCGCCGTCGCAAAAATCTCGCGCCACACTTTGAGCGAGGGCGCGATCGGCTTCAGGGTCACGGGCTCGGCACCGAAGCGGGTGCCTTCCTTGAAGTCGATCACTTGGCACTGGCCCCTGAGGTCTTCCTGGAGTGCCCGCAGGAAGCCAATGCTGTGCGTTGCAACCCACAGCTGGCAATTAGGCCCGATCAGCCGATTCATCTCTACGAGGAGCTTGCGCTGGATCGCCGTATTGATGTGGAGTTCGGGTTCGTCGATGAGGAACACGCTGTCATCGTAATCGTCTTGGCGCAGGTACAGGTCGAGCAGGATATCGACCGCCTCCTTCTCGCCGGCCGAGAGTAAATTGAACTCGAACTCCTTCGGGTGATCGCTTTTCTTGAAGTAGAGCGTGCCCTTGCCAGCCTCGATGTTGCCGAGGCTCTGCACTTCCAGGTCGAGGCATTTCTTGAGAGACGTGTTGAGGTCGCCGACGATCTTGGCCTTCGCTTCGCTCGGCTTGCTGTCGCTCTCCTCAAGGTAGCGGTTGTAGTTCGCGTGGAGCCGGCGGTAGTTCTCCTCCATCTTTTCGTCGAGATCGATGGACGTCGTGGCACCGTAGTTATTCTGCGCAATCGCGGCTGTCGCGCGTACCTCGCTTATTTTGACGTTCGAGTTGTAGCGGTAGCAGCTCCTGAAGGAGAATACCGTATTGGCCTTCCCGGCGATCTCGCGCCGCTTGCGCGCCGCGGAGAAATCTTCGCCATCAAAGTCAATCGCTACGGATTGATAGTTATAGGTCGCGTCGCCGTGCATCGAATGATAGGTATAGTCTTTGGGTTTTTGGTTCCCAATCCGGTTGTATGTGTTACTGAGATACAGCATCCCATCAAGGACGCTGCTCTTCCCACATCCGTTCGGACCCACCAGCGCTACGATGCGGGCAGGCGTCTCGCCCAGGTCAATCGTTAGGTGGTGGAACCGCTTGTAGCCGTTCTTCAGTTCGAGCTTCTTGATTTTCATAAGAACCTTAGGATCGCATAAGAGGGGAGATCGCGCAAGTGAACTCGCGGTCGTCGTGGGCTTGCGGGCTGATGACTTGGCGTCCGCTCACGCCACTCGCATTGTACGCTCACATCCGTTCGCCGGGCAGTTGGCTAGCTTGCTTCACCCAATCGGCGAGCTGCGCTTCGTCGAGCGGGTCGTTCTCGTGGATGTCGAGGTAGCGGACTTCCTTTTGCTTGGACTCGCCGGGGGGGACGGGACGCAGCGACGCGCCGCGGAAGAACGCGACCTTGATGTACTTGTTGAAGCAATGGACGCCGAGGAACCAGACCCCTTCCTCGATTCCGTACAGCGGCGAATTCCATTTGACCGCCTTGGACACGTCGGGGAAAGTGCGCGTGATGAGCGCGTCGAGACGGCGGCCGACGTCGCGTTTCCAGCCCGGCATCGCTGCAATGTAGGCCTGCACGGGGGCGTCGCCGTAGCCCTTCGCGATCTGAGGGTTGCCGCCGGAAAGGAGCTTCGGCTTCGCGGCCTTGCCGGACGGCGACTTCGGAGCCGTCTTGTGCGGTTTGGCCGCCTTCACAGCGACCGGCTTGGCCGCGGCGTTCCTGGCGACCTTCGCCGACTTCTTGGATGTTTTGTCGGCCATCGTGCTCATTCCAGGACCGCGGTGCCCTCGGACGGGTGGCTGGGTCGAACGCACTCGCTCACCCGCATTGGCCGCGCGGATGCGCCGTGTTCACGAGCAGTCTATCCGCGGCCGGGTGCCCCGGACCAGTGATTGATTGCCCTGCGAAGCGCCCGCACGGCTGACACCGCCGTGATCTTCGCACGCTCCCGGCTCGCCACAGTCCCCAAAATTCCGCGCAACATTTCCGGTAGGGTAACAGGCTCGAAGACATCCGCGGGGATGGGACCCCGCGGCTTCGGGTCGTGGAACACTCGACTGGACCTCCCATGAACGCTGCCCACGACTTGCGGGCCGAGTTGCGCCGCCTGGCCGCGCGGACCGGGCCGAATGTCACGCTGGACCGGTTTTGCCGCGAGATCGGCGTCGCCCCCGGCACCGTCGCCCGGTTCTGGGGAACCTGGACGAACCTGCGGGTCGCCGCCGGATTGCCGCCGCGGTGTCGGTCAGCTCGGACGGAGCGCGACATCAAACGGTTGCGGTGGCGTCGCCGCAGCCGCCAATTCCAAACAGCGATCACGGTGCTGATGTGGACGGCGGCCTTCGCAGGGTGCCACTGGCGAGGGACTTCGCTCGCCGTTGCTCGATCAGTGACCCGGACGCTTGAAGCGTCCGGGTCACCTGAGGGAGCGCTCGATGATGTGGGACGCCGCTGGGAAGCGTCCGGCCCCCTCACCCTGCCCCTCTCCCCCGAGGCGGGGGAGAGGGGACCGATCGAAGAGAACAGTGGGCCAATTGCTCAAACCCGTCCGGCAACCCGAACTTCCGGCATTTTGGGTTGTCCGGTAGAATCCGTGGAACGCGGCGAGGAGGCCGCGACTGGCCCCGAGTCGTCCTGCCATCGGTTTAACATGCGCAACGAAAACGAAGTCCCCCTGGCTGACACCCCGTTCACCATTCCGGTCGCCGAGCGGATCAAGCGGTTGCCGCCGTATCTGTTCGGGCGGATCAACAAGCTCAAGCACCAGAAGCGGGTGGCGGGAATCGACGTCATCGACCTGGGAATGGGGAACCCGACCGATCCGCCGGACGCCCTCATCACCGAGAAGATGAAGGAAGCGCTGCAGGACCCCAAGAACCACCGCTACTCAGTGGCGAACGGCATCGCCAACCTGCGGAAGGAAGTCTCCGCCCGGTACTTCCGCAAGTACGGGGCGCGGCTGAATCCCGAGAACGAGATCATCGCATGTCTCGGCTCGAAGGAGGGGTTCAGCCACATGTGCCTCGCTTTGATGGGGCCGGGCGACACGGCGATTGTGCCGTCGCCGACGTTTCCGATTCACGCGTACTCGGTGATGCTGGCGTCGGGGAACGTGATTGCCCTCGATGTCCGCGAGCCACACAAATTTCTGGAGAACGTCGCGTACACCTGCGAGCACCTGTATCCGAAGCCGAAGCTGGTGGTTGTGAATTTCCCGCACAATCCGTCGGGGACGTGCATCGAGCAGGACTTCTTCGACGACCTGATCGTGCTGGCGAAGAAGCACAAGTTCCTCGTCATCAGCGATTTCGCCTATGCCGACATCTGCTACGACGGCTACCAGGCCCCGAGTTTTCTCTCCAGCCCCGGCGCGATCGACGTCGGCGTCGAGCTGACGACGATGAGCAAGGGCTTCAGCATGGCCGGCTGGCGGATCGGTTATTGCAGCGGCAACCGCGAAATGGTCCGGGCGCTGGCGACGATCAAGGGCTATTACGATTACGGCATCTTCCAGGCGACGCAGATTGCGGCCATCGTCGCGATGCGGCACTGCGAGTCCGCCGTCGAGGCCATCGCCAAGGAATATCAGGAACGCCGCGACGTGCTGGTCGAGGGTCTGAACCGCATCGGCTGGGACGTCGAGAAGCCGAAGGCGGGCATGTTCGCCTGGGCGAAGATCCCCGAGCCGTGGGCGCAGATGGGTTCCATCGACTTCGCGATGAAGCTGATGGAAGAGGCGGGCGTCGCCGTCAGCCCCGGCCGCGGTTTCGGCGAAGAAGGCGAAGGCTACCTGCGGCTGGCGATCGTCGAAAACAGCCAGCGGTTAAGGCAAGCCGTGCGGGCGATCGGCAAGTGCCTGAAGGTGGAAGCCGCCCCGGCGGCGTGATAAGCAGAAGTCATTCAGTTTCGGGTGCCATGCTTGCAGCTTTGGGCAAGCATGTCTTCGAGGGAAAGGCACATGCTTGCCCAAAGCTGCAAGCATGGCACCCAAGCCGTCAACTTCGTGGCCGGGTCCACAGATACCGCACGAACGCCCACAGACCGGCGAACTTGAACGTCGGATCGACGTAGTGCTCGATCACGTAGAACGCGAAATAGTACGCCCGGCAGAAGCACCAGACGGTGATCGCCAGCAGCACGGCGGACCGCAGCGTCGGTTGCTCGGCGAGCAACAGCCCGCCCGCGAGCAGACCGGAGAACACGAACAGCCCGCCCTTGAGATAGATCAACCGTGGATCGCGCAGATCGGCCACGATGGGATTCCTGACGTCTCGCCCGTAGGATCGAGGTCGCGCCCTCGACGCCGGCATCGTAGCAAATCCCTTCGGTTGGGGTGGCGCGCCCCTGAGGCTTTGCGAAAGGCGTGGTTCTTGAACCGTAGGGCACGCAACGCCGTTCACAAATGTGAGCGAAGGCCAAGAGTGTTTATCCACAGATTTCACAGATGACGCAGATTTATGACACAGGAATTCGCCGGGGGATGGATGTTTCGGAGCAATCCTTTGTTGGACTTCAATCTGCGTCATCTGTGAAATCTGTGGACAATATCTTGGCCAGCCTATCGGATTCGTGATCGGCGGTGCGTGTCACTCCAGCCCGATTCATCTCAGGAATCGTCCCGTGATCTGGACCTGGTGGCGGAATCGGCAGCGGCGGCGGTTGCTCGCCGAGCCGTTTCCGGCGGAGTGGACAACGTGGCTGTCGCGGAACTGCCGGCATTACGCGGGGCTGTCGCCGGACGGGCAGCAACGCCTGCGGAACGATGTGCGGGTGTTCGTCGCCGAGAAGCATTGGGAAGGGTGCAACGGCTTGACCGTGACCGACGAAATGCGGGTCACCATCGCGGCCCACGCGGTGCTGTTGGGGTTGGGGTTCCCCGAGTTGCCGTTCGGAAGATTGCTGTCGGTGTTGATTTATCCCGACACGTTCGTGGCTCCGCCGACGCGGCAGCGCGACGGCATCGTCGATGAGTCGCACGAGCCGCGGCTGGGCGAGGCGTGGTATCAGGGGCCGGTCGTGCTGTCCTGGCGCGAGGTCCGCGAACAGTGCATCGAGCATCCCGACGGCCGCAACGTCGTCGTGCACGAGTTCGCGCATCTGCTCGACATGACGAATCGCGCGATCGACGGCATCCCCGCGCTCGACGGCATTGCGGATGCGGACGGTTGGGTGAACCGCATGGGCGAAGAGTTTTCGCGGTTGGTGCGCCAGTCGCGGCTCGGGCGGCGGTCGGTGATCGACGACTACGGCGCGACCAGCGAAGCGGAGTTCTTCGCCGTCGCCAGCGAATCATTCTTCGAGCGCCCGGCCGAGCTGCGGCTCGACAAGCCCGTGGTCTACGAATGCCTGCGTGAGTTCTATCGGCAAGACCCGGCGTCCAGAATGTCAAATGTCGAATGACGAATGTCGAAGTGAAGACGACATGCCTCATCACAGAAGCCGCGGGGTTCCACCCCCGCGGATCTTCCCTGCCCAACAGTGTCCCAGACGCTTGGAGCGTCCGGGACGCTCGTTCGGTCACCTCACCGGGTCGGCGTTGCCCGGCGCCAGGGCCGGCGGCTGCGCGGCGGGCTTGGCACGCAGGAAGAAGAACCACACCAGCGCCAGGATGATGACCAAAAGAATGATGCCGCGACGCCGCCGTTTGCGGCGGGCGATCATGTCGGCGGAAGCTGCGTCGTTTGACATCGTGGAATCCTTGTCGGGGATCGGGAATCGCGCATCGCCGGAATCACAGCGGCTTCGGCATTTTTCTGACTAATGCCTAACGCCTAATGCCTATCCACCGCCTTCACTTGAGCACTTTGACTTTGACGCCGCGGTAGCGCACGAACTGGTTCGTGAAGTCACCCCCGCCGTGGACCTGCAACGCAATCATGCCAGTGTCGGGATGACGCTTTTCGGTGTCGGCGAATTCGGCGATCCGCACGCTGTTGATCCAGGTCGTGATCTTCGGCGGATTGCCGACGATCCTGGCCCGCAGCTCGTTCCATTCGCCGTGCTTCCACAACAGCGTCCACTGCTCGGCGTTGATCGGGCAGGGGTAGGCGGCGTTCGTTCGCGGCGTGAAGTCCGTCGGTTTTTTGCCGAGATCGAAGTTGCGGAGCTCGATGCCGCCCGACAGCCCTTCGCCATACACCCCGGCGAGGTTGCCGTTGTCGTGGTAATCGACCATGTACTGGTAGGCCTGACCCTTGTCGTTGCTGCGCAGGAACAGGCCGCTGTCGGGGCCGTAATCGTTCCGCATCTCGACGATGACCTCGAAGTCGCCGTAGGCCTTGTCGGTGAGGACGATGCCGCCGTTGCCGGGGACGTCCTGCGAGCCGGTGATGGTGCCGTCGACGATCACCCATTTGCCGCCGGATTTGTTGCCGGTCGCGCGGCTATGGCCGGTCTGGGCGCTGATGTGCCAGCCGTCGAGCGACTTGCCGTCGAAGACTGTGACGAACCCGGAGTTGTCGAGTGACTCCTTCGGCAGATCGGCGGCGAACACCGTCGCGGGGAGCGCGACGAACAGAGACCACCAGAGACGACGCATGACCGGAACTCCAGAAGATTGATCGCGGTTGCGACCAGTCTGGAGCGACGGCGGCCGGGTGTCAATGCGCGTGCGCGATGCGTTATCGCTTCGTAGGGTGCAGTCGAGGCTCTGCGAGGCTCACCCCGTTGGAGTCCAGCCTTTAGGCTGTCTTCCTTTGAGTCGCTTGAAGACAGCCTAAAGGCTGGACTCCAACGAAAGAGGGTGAGCCTCGCAAAGCCTCGACTGCACCCTACGCAAATCGCGACGCTCAAATGCGGCGGCCGTTTTGCTCGGTCCAGGCGCGCATCTCTTCGGCGAGCTGCTTGTCGGAGACGTCGTAGTAGCTGTACCGGCTCGGGCCCCACAGGCCGGAGTCGGCATCGCGGATGTACGATTCGGTGTCGAACTTCGTATCGCCCCGTTCGCTGTAGGAGACGAACAGAATCCGGCGGCCGTCGTGCTCGCGAGTCTTGTGGATTTTGAGCGACTTCAGCTTCTCTTCGAGGACCGCGCCGTTGAACGCCACGTCGTAACTGCGGAGCGCGGTGAACTGACCCTGCCGCCGCATCGTCAGCACTGACCGCAACGAGTCCTCGGGACTGCTGAAGTTGAACCCCTGGATCGCGCTTGCCGACACTTCGGACCGGCCGCGCAGAAACACGTACGCCGCCGTGCCGATGGCGATGCACAGCGCCAAAAACGAGCACATGGAGGACAGCCGCGAGCCCAGCCGGGCGAACCGGCCTTCGCGGGGCGCATTGTCGGACGATTGACGATTGTCGGCCATCGGCGTGCACCATCCTTGAGAATCGCCGGAATGTGACGGATCGCGTTGTCGCGAGAGACGGGACACGAACACGCGGCCGGACGACTCATCCCTGAAGTCCGCCGCATCGGACGACGCGATCTTTCCCCATCATCGGTCGACGGTTCGGTGCGTCTCTACGCTCGACGCGCGGTCGATCCGCCGCCCCTCAGGAACGACCGCCATTTGCAGAAAAACCGGCAGAGGCGTTAAAGTCCCTCACGGTAAAGTCGGCGCAGCTTGCCGGCGCAGGGATTCGATCGAGAGTTTCCCTTCATGATCCGAGGCATTCTGGTCCCCTCTCCCCCGTCTTCGGGGGAGAGGGGACCGATCCTACGAATCGCTCACTGGACCACTATGCGACGCGACGGACGACAGACACCGGCGAAAACAGCCGACGTGCCCAGCAAAGGCGAACCGTCATTCCGTCTTCAGGAATGGCGGCTCGCGGGCGTCGTCGCCCTCGCGCTGACCTGGCTGTTCTGGTGGCCGCTGTGGCTGGGAGGCGGCCTGATCGGCGGCGACCTGTATTCGTACGCGCTGCCGCAAAAGGTGTTTTTCTCCGATCAGTTGCAGGCCGGCGTGCTTCCCCTGTGGCACACCTGGACGGGGCAGGGCTACCCGTTGCTGGCCGAGAGTCAGACCGGCGTGCTGTACCCGTTGCATTGGGTGACGTACGGCCTGCTCGACGTGCAGACGGCGACCAACGTCGTGCAGATCGTGCATTACCTCGCCGCGTTTCTGGCGACGTGGTGGATGTCGCGGTGGCTGGGGCTGGGGTCGCGCGGGGCGACGCTGTCCGCCGTGGTCTACGTCTTCGGCTGGTTCCCGGTGCGGGCCTCGCTCGATTGGGCGATCCTTGGCGGATTGTATCTGCCGCTCGCGATCGGTTGTGCGGAAGCGTATCGGCAGACGCAACGGCGGCGGTATGCAATCGGATTGAGTCTCGCCATTGGGCTGCAACTTCTCGGCGGGCATTTTCAGATCGCGTTTTATACGTGGCTGTTGCTCGTGGCGTACATCATCGCACGCGCCTTTCTAGGAGCCGGGGCGTGTCGCCCCGGTCTTTTGTCTTCTGAACGAAGAGAAGACCGGGGCGACACGCCCCGGCTCCTCACCGCGATTGCGATTGCGTTCGCGTTGGGCGTGATGCTCGCTGCGGTGCAGTTGAGCGCGACGTGGGAGCTGAAGACGCGCAGCCAGCGGGCGGTCGTCGGGGGGGAGCATTTGCCGTTCTACGGACATCTGCCGCCGTTGTATCTCACGCAGCTCGTGGCTCCGTGGTTGTGGTACGACCCGGCGATCGACCTCGACGCCGCCATCAACCGGCTGCCGGGGTCGGTCCCCGCGGCGACCAACCGGGCGGAGGCGCATCTGTACTTCGGGCTGATTCCGTTGGCGCTGATCGTCGGCGGGCTGGTGATCGAATCGCGCCGCCGCAGGCTCGACCGGTGGACGATCTTCTGGTGCCTGATCCTGCTCGCCGCCGTGGCGTATGCGACCGGTTGGCCGCTGATGGTGTTGCAGTACGTTCCCGGCTTCAACTTCTTTCGCGGGCCGGCCCGCACGGGGATTGTCGCGACGCTCGCCGCGGGGTTGTTGGCGGGACGTTACTTCGAGCAATTCGGCGGCTGGTGCCGAGGACGCCGCCTGCCGACGTTGCCGATGCTGCTGTTCTGGGTGACGGTCGCCGATCTGTGGTGGACGCCGCAGGCGGTCACGTACGCCTCGGTGATGGCTGAGCCGCCGATCCGGCGGCGCGATGTCAGCGTCGTGCGACAGTTGCTGTTGAAAGAGGAGCAGCCGCCGCGGCTGTTCGCGCCGGGGCAGAACCTGCCGAATCTGTTGGGGGTCTCGGCGTTGCCGGTGTATCTGGGCCTGGGACCGCAGGAGTATTTCGATCCGCAATACGCCGCACCGAAAGTGGATCCTGACGACCATCACACGTACTCCGCCGAGCGCGTGGCCTGGCTGCGCGCGGGAGGCGTGACGCACATCTTGAGTTTCGAGCCACTGGAACCGCGCGGCTGGCCGGTGGAACACGTCTGGACCGGTTTCGATCCGCTGCTCAACCCGGCGTGGGATCGGTTCCGCGAACCGGTGCATCTCTATCGCCTCAACGAAGCCCGCGGCCGGGTCTTCTGGGCCGATGCGGACGCGACCGGCTCGGCGACGGTGACGGCCTACGGCCCGCACCGCGTGCAGGTCCGGGCGGAGAGCGTCAACGGCGGGCGCCTCGTGCTGACCGAGCTGGCATATCCCGGCTGGGACGTCGCGGTGGACGGCGAACCAGTCGCGTCACCGCCAACCGAAGGGATGTTCCGGGCCGTGGATCTGACCGCCGGGACGCACGAGATCGTGTGGACCTATCGTCCGCGGTCGGTGTTCTGGGGGGCGGTGCTGTCGGCGATTGCAGGGATGGCGCTGGTGGTCCTGTCGCGCGCTCGATTCTTGTAGGGTGCAGTCGAGGCTTTGCGAGGCTCACCTTCTTCGTTGGAGTCCAGCCTTTAGGCTGTCTTCGAGAGACTCAAAGGAAGACAGCCTAAAGGCTGGACTCCAACGGGGTGAGCCTCGCAAAGCCTCGACTGCACCCTACAGAATGAGGAAGACGCCGTCGCTGGCGCTCCGGGCTGCGACGCGCTATTAATTCCGTTCGGGACTGTTCGGCTTCCGTTGCGGCAGATCCACCGTCAGATAGCGCTGCGCGTACTCGGCAAGTGCGTCGGCGAGTGCGGCGGCAGTCTTCGCGCGGGCCTCGGCGTTGCGGTAATCGGCTCCGAATTCGAGTTGGATGGCGTCGATCCCGAAGCCCTGATGGCTGCCGTAGGTCTGGACGATGTAGCCGCCGGTGAACCCGGACTGCTCCTTGCCGTCGTGTGGATCGGGATGCACCTTCCAGCCGCGGGATTTGAGCGACCCCCACAGGCTCTCGTCGCCGGTGTGGGCCGGCTCGCCGAACCGCTCGCGGAGCAGCGTGACCGTCTGCCCGTGCTTGGTGCCACGGAAGACGGTGTCCTTCGCCGTCCCCTGTCCATGCAGATCGAGCAGCAATCCGGTGCGGAATGTCTGCTGCACCTCGCGGCAAGCTTTGGCAAGGGACTGGTGATAGAAGTCGTAGACCGGCTTCGCGTCCGGGTCTTCATAGGCCTTTTCGGCCGGGCGGTTCATGTCCACGAACTTGCGGTGCGTCCGCGCGGCGACGACGTACGGCCGCTTGCCGAATTTCTTCTCGATGGCCGCGGCCACTTCTTTGACGAGTTCCTCCGTCCCGGTATCGCGGGAGGTGACGAAGCCGCCGGGCACCTTGGCGAGTCCCTCGCCTTCGCGCGGCACTTCAACGTCCGGAATCGGCAGCGTGCCGCCGTGCGGAGCCGACAGGATGATCGGCAACTGCCCGATCTGCACGGTGACGGACTGCGAGACATCGACCGCGGCTTGCGCCCAGACGCTGCGAGGTAACAATAAAAGACCAAAGGCGATGAAACACCAGCCAATCCAGCCGCGAGCAGGTCGTGACAGCCGCATGATCTCGTGATCCAGACGGGGAGGGGCGACGTTATCCCGGTGAGTATCCGGCTTTGCCCCGGTCGAATCCAGCGTGGAATTGAGGAACCGGGCCGGATGTTGGAGAGATCGGCATCATGACTCAATCGGACGTGCTATCACGATGTGCAGTTGTTCCGGCGGCGCCGGGACGCGAAAATGGCGGGATCATGGATGTCAAAACAACGACTGCGGCCCCACTCCAATCACCTTCCGCACCTGCGGCTACGTCGGCGTCGCTGCCACCGATCAAGACGTTGTTGCCGCCCCGCGCGGCCTTGATCTTCTGGGGTCACGCCCGCAAAGTCGTGGTTCTGGTGGTGGGCCTGACGGTCGTCCTGATCGGCGTAGCGCTCCTGATCCTGCCGGGACCGGGCTGGTTGATCATCTTCGGCGGCCTGGCTTTGCTCGCCACCGAGTTCGCGTGGGCTCGGTGGATGCTCAAGCAGGCCCGCTCGCGGTTCGAGCAACTGAAGCAGGCGGCGATTTCAACCTGGAACCATGGCCCGGCCGCAACAGCGCCGCCACGTTCCGACGATTGACAGGTTTTGTCTTCTGTAGGGTGCAGTCGAGGCTCTGCGAGGCTCACCCCATTGGAGTCCAGCCTTTAGGCTGTCTTCCTGTGAGTCCCTCGAAGACAGCCTAAAGGCTGGACTCCAACGAAGAAGGTGAGCCTCGCAAAGCCTCGACTGCACTCTACAAGACAAAGGCCATGTGGTTGTCATCGCGAGGCCATGAACGCCGCATGGTAAAACACCAGCCCGGTGATCGACGTTAGCGTCAGGTCCACGGTCGACAGCCAGCCCAGCGTCTTGTGCAACCGGCTGTGTGCGCATGGCTGCGGCGGGTTGGGCATGCGTCGCAAGGCCAGCACGATGGTCGTGACCCACAGCACGGGCGTCGTCGTCGCGAAGATCAGATGAATCCCCAACAGCCGCCGGACGTGGGCAATCTGCTCGGTCGACAGCGGCGGTTGCTGCTTGGCGACGACCTGCTCCCAGCCTCCCTGCACGAGATGCAGGTCGACCTCGAACGCCGACACGGCGACCAGCAGCACGACCCCCAGCAGCAGTTGCAGATTGCGGTGCAGCGCGTATTGCCGTCGCACCTTGACGGCGTACAGGCTGAACAGCAGGATGGGAACCACCAGCGCGAGGGCCACGACGACGAAATCGAGCATGAACGAGGCGCGGTTGCCCAGAAATCCGTCTCGCAGCATGATGGCCGAACATCCCCAAGGCACGACGATGAATGCGGAAACCGTATCACAACAGCGTGTCGCGTCCAACCCCGTCGCGCGACGGAGTCCGCATCGACAGGACCATTCCGGCCCCCTCGCCCCCGTCTTCGGGGGAGAGGGTCGGGGTGAGGGGGCGAGCGCTCCGAGCCGCACTCACTTTCAGACGTTCTTCAATCAACGCTCAGAAACTGCTAACAACCGCCGGTTGAACGCCTCGGGAAGCGCTCGGCCCCCTCACCCTAACCCTCTCCTCCGAAGACGGGGGCGAGGGGACCAAGCGCTGCAGCCGACACGAACGGCGCTATCTGGTGTGCTGCTGCTCTGGGCGATGTCCGCCATCGCCTCCTCCGCCGAGCCGCTGCTTCCGCCGGACGTGCAATTGAAGATGGTCGCCGAATGGGATCGCACGATCCGCGACACAACAGCGGCGATCGCCACGGACGCCAAGAACGTCGGTCTGTATTCCCGCCGCGGCGACGCCCTGTTCTTCTCCGCCCGATTTGCGGAAGCCGTCGCCGATTACGACCGCATGGTGGAACTCGATCCAACGACCGATGCCAGCCATTGGCGACGCGGCATCGCTCAATTCTACGCGCGCCGGTACGAACATGCGGCGGCGCAGTTCGAGCGGTATCACAGCTTCGACGACGTCGACCGCGAGAACGGCATCTGGCGCTATCTGTCGCAGGTCAAAGCCCACGGCCGCGAGAAGGCCCGGCAGGGTCTGCTCAAATATGCCAAGGACGACCGAGAACCGTTCCCCGCGGTGTACGAGTTGTTCGCCGGCCGCACGACGCCCGAGGCGATCCTGAAATCGATCGCCGACGCCAAGATCAGCCCCGCCGAGCGGCAGCCGCGCGAGTTCTATGCGGAGCTGTACATCGGTCTCAACGAGTTCATCGAAGACCAGCCGCAGACTGCGCTGACGCATCTGGAACAAGCCGCCCGCAATCCGTGGTGGCGGACCGCCGGTTACGGCCCGCACTACATGGGCCAGGTCGCCCGGCTGCACGCCGAATTGCTGCGCAAGGCGGCGACGGAGGTGAAACCCAAGACGCAGTGAGCGTACGCACCCGTTGGAGTCCAGCCTTTAGGCTGTCTTCACTTCCAAGACAAAGGCACAGCCTAAAGGCTGGACTCCAACAAGCCGTCACGACGCCCGATACGTCTCCGACCCCGGCGTGCCGTCCGTCACCTTCGTCACCCCGCGGTCGGGGTTGGCGGCGAGATGGCGCAGAATCTGGTACACCGTTTCGACGCGGTCCGGCTGCCCCATCGCCGCCGCCAGTTGCGACGCCGTCTGCGGCGATCCCGTAGCCTTGAGCGCCGCGACCAGCTTCGTCTGCACGTCGAGCACCTCGGCGGCGGCTTTCTTGCCGGCTTCGACACCGGGTTGGTGATAGGCGTTGATGTCGACCAGTTCCGCATACAATCCCACAGCCCGTTCGTAGAGCGCGATCAGCGCCCCGACCGTGCGGCCGTTGACTTCCTCGACGGTGATGGTGATCGAATCGCGGTTCTTCTCGGACAGCGCCTGCCGCGTGCCGAGCAGGAAGCCCTGAAGATAATCGCCCGTCGTGATGCCCGGATTGACGGCGATCGACGGCGCATTGCGGTCGCGCAGCACCTGGATGAACGTCGCAAAGAAATTCGGGATGCCGTCGCGAAGCTGCTGCACGTAGGCGTGCTGATCGGTGGACCCCTTGTTGCCGTAGACGGCGATCCCCTGCTCGACGACGCGGCCCTGCCGGTCGAACTCTTTGCCGAGCGATTCCATCACGAGTTGTTGCAGATACTTGCTGAACAGCGCCAGCCGGTCCTTGTAGGGCAGGATCACCATGTCCTTGAGGCCCTTCCCCTGGCCGACGTGGTGCCACATCGCGGCGAGCATTGCGGCCGGGTTCTGCTTCGGGTCGGACTTTCGCGTCAGCCGGTCCATCGCCGCGGCCCCGGCGAGCAGGTCCGTCGTGTTCATTCCCTGCAGCGCCGCGGGCAGCAGGCCGACGGCGGACAACACCGACGTCCGCCCGCCGACCCAGTCCCACATCGGGAACATCTGCATCCAGCTTTCCGCCTGCGCGGTCTTGAAGAGCGCGCTGCCGGTGGAGGTCACCGCGACGGCGTGCCGGGCGAAGTCCACTCCGGCGGCCTTGTACGCGGCCTGAATCTCCAGCATCCCGTTGCGGGTCTCCGGCGTGCCGCCCGATTTGGAGACAACGACGACGAGCGTTCGTCCGAGTTGGCCCTCCAGTTGGGCGAGAACGCCGTCGATGCCGTCGGGGTCGGCGTTGTCGATGAACCACATCTTGAGCGGATCGTTCGTCGCGCCGAGCGCCTGGGCGACGAACTGTGGCCCGAGCGCCGAGCCGCCGATGCCGACGTGCAGCACGTGTTCGATCTTCCCCTGCTGTCCCTGAATGACGCCGGTGTGGACCTGCGATGCGAAATGCGCGACCGCGGCCTGCGTGTCGCGGATGTCCTTCGTCAGCTCCGCCGACGGTGCGAGCTCCGGCGCCCGCAGCCAGTAGTGACCGACCATCCGTTTCTCGTCCGGGTTGGCGACGGCCCCCGCTTCGAGTTCCCGCATCGCCTCCAGGGCCGTCTGCAGTTTCGGCCACAGCGGGGCGACCTCGGCCGCCGTGAAACGGACCCGGCTGACATCGAGCGTGAAACCGAGCTCGCGGTCGACGATCATCAGATCGCAAAACCGCGTCCAGAGATCGTTTGCAGCAGTCATGGCGTCCTCACGGAAGAGTTGCCGTCACGATACCTCACCGGAGGCGGCGTCGCGAGCAATCGGATTTTAACCACGAAACACACGAACGGCACGAAAAGGAAGACAAAACAACCGCGAAGGCGCAAAGGACGCGAAGGA
>JAWXBB010000252.1:0-3884 GCA_034439795.1 Planctomycetaceae bacterium
ACGAACGCCACGTCGCCGGTTGCTCGCGGTAGGCTTCCCACAGTGCTTTGCCGGTGGTGTTGCTGAGCGCCGTCGGCAGCGACAGCGTCGAGAACGCGGCGCGAATCATCTCGCTCCGACCCTGCGGAACTTCGCGACCCTCCAGCGTCAGCGCCATCGCCGCCAAGTCGGGCAGCGACTTCGCACGGAGCGCCCGAGCTGCGGATGCGGTCTGGTCGCCGTACACCTTGCCGGCGAGTTCGTCTCGCCCGGCCCGGCACAGCAGCGCGGCTTCCAAGGTCTTTTGGTCACTGATTCCCATGCCGCCGCCGCTGGCGACGTAGTTCACCGGGGCGTTAGCGCGCAGGTTGGTTTTCAACACGGCAAGTTCCGTTTCGATAGGGGACCATCCGGCCTCGATGGCTTTCGCGCCGATGAGCGGATGCCGGACGGTTAGAGCGTTGATTTCAGCGATGCGGCGATGGTCGGCAGAGTGAGCAGCGCGGAGATTTACCATCGCCGCCGCGGTCGCCGGTGCGCCAACCGGGACGGGGTCGCCGGGAGCCGGGGCCTGCATGGTGTCGAATTGCTGCTGCATGAGCGCCCGGCCCTCATCAGTCAGCACCGCGAGGTCATCCGACTTGGCGAGCATCGCCACGAGGTCACGGTTCGCGACTTGGTCGATGTCCGTGAACACGCATTGCCCGATGGCCGCGGCTTGCGCCTGAGCGATTTCCGCCGCGGTCTGCTTGTGAATGTGCAGCCCATTGAGCGGGAGCCAACGGCGGAACGTATCGCACAGCCCGGCGGCATGCGCGATGGCTTGGGGCATCCACGCGAACTTGCCGGCGACGATCCGCAATCCCTGAATCTGATGGGTCCGCGCCCAGGCGGAAAGCGTCTCGGCGTCGATGTCGTAACCGCCGCCGTCATGCAGCAGAGCCGCGACGGTTTCGGTGGACTCCGGATAGTGCGGATGCACGTCCGCCCGATTCCACACGGGGGCGAGACGCTGCACACACTCGGCGTCGTCGCCGAGAGCGGCGGACACGCCGATTTGCGGGATGGTCGCGGTCATTGGTTTCAGAAAATGAACCGTCACCACGTCGGGTGTGCGTCTCGATTCCGGGTGACTCAAGGCCGGGTGTTCGCCGTTCTCAGCCGCGGAGCGGCGGCAGATCGTAGCCCCCGGCGTGAGCCGGGGGACTGGTCGCCACGTCAGAGCTCAGCCCCGAAGGGGCGACAGACAACCTGTCGCGCGACGAGCTTCTGTCGCCGCTCCGCGGCTGCAATCTTGTGTTCTTGCCACTCCCCAGACTCACGCCTGGGGCTACGATCTGCCACCCCTTCGGAGTTGAAGACAGACGAGCAACGATGCCGAGCTGGTCGTAGTCCGTGAAATCCACACAGAATCGAGCCGTATTACCCCACCTCGTCCCGATAAATGCTCGTGACAGCCGGTGTGATTGAGGGTACGCTGTAATCGTGAACTTGACGGGTATTCGCAGGTTCCGTGATGTTCCAGCCTTGGGCGAGACGTGTGACTCGTGGCGGTTGGGCAGTGCTGCTGCTCGTGGGTGGTGTCGCGCACTTAGCACCGGCGACCGCATCGGCAAGTTGCGGCGATTATCTCGAAATGCCGCGACATCTGGCCTCTCCGCTTCCCCAAGCGCCGATCGCCCCGACCAAGCCGGCCTGCCGCGGCCCCCATTGCCGATCGTCGCTGCCTCCGGTTCTGCCGTCCCGTCCGGTCACCACCGAACGAATCCTGGATCGAGGCGTGTGGGTTCTCGGCGCGTCGTTGCTGCCGCCGCTCGCGACTCAGCCGGATCGTGAAGTCGCAGACGCGCAGACTGTGGAGGGAATTGGCCAGCGGATTGACCGGCCGCCGCGTCGCGCGGACCGCGGTCGCTGACGAAGTTCACGCCATCGCGAAGCTCTCTGGCCGGGCCGGATTGCGTCACCCGCAATCGCGTCCGTGTCCTGCATCGGATGTGCGCCACACCGGCTTCTCTGTGCGTTCTCTGAATCTGACGGTTTGTCGACCGTCGGGCTTGTTCTCTTGGCGAATCAATCATCGATTTTTCGTTCTGTTCGGGAGTCTCCATCATGTCTCAACCCCGTCGCGGCTTCACGCTCATCGAGCTGCTGGTCGTGATTGCGATCATCGCCATCCTGATCGCCCTGCTGTTGCCGGCCGTGCAGCAGGCGCGCGAGGCGGCCCGCCGCACGCAATGCCGCAACAACCTGAAGCAGATCGGCCTGGCGCTGCACAACTATCTGAGCAGCCACAGCGTCTTCCCGTTCGGGAAGGGGGCGAGCTATCCCGGCGCGCCTGTGTATGCCCGCTGGTCGCAGCACGCCTTGATTCTTCCGTATCTGGACCAGGCGCCGCTGTACAACCAGTTGAACTTCAACTTTCCGCCGGACACGCCGGGCATGGGCGGCGTCATTGCGTTCATGCCGGCCTATACCAGCCCGGGAGGCGTGAACACGGTCCCCAGCAAGACCATCGTGACGGGCTTCTTCTGTCCCTCCGATCGCTCGCCGAGCGATCCCTGGCAGGGGCAGAACAACTATGCGGGCAACCAGGGGGGCTGGCTGTGCGACCGGTCCGACCAACCCGGCTCCGGGACCGACGTGTCCCCCAGTGAAGTCCAGACGGGCGTGTTCTATTTCCTCAGCCGCGTCCGCCCGGCCGACGTCACCGACGGCATGAGCCAGACCGCGTTCTTCAGCGAGAAGATTCGCGGCCAGGGGAGCCCCGAGGCCAAATCGGATCTCTTCGTCATCCCTCCGCAGACGTCGCTGGCGAACACGTTCAACACCTGCCAGGCCGTCAATCCGTTGACAGCCACGCCGCTCACCAGCAAGTGGGGCTACAGTTGGGTGATGGGCGAGAACTGCTGCACGCAGTACAACCACGTCGCCGTCCCGAACTCCAAATCGTGCGCGGGGACGGGGTTCACCGGCTCCATGACGAACATGGCGATGCAGGTCTCGGCGAACAGCCTGCACATCGGCGGCGCCCACGTGATGATGGGAGACGGCGCCGTGCGGTTCGTCTCGGACAGCACCGATCTCACCGTCTGGAGGTCGCTGGGCACCCGTGGAACGGGCGAAGTGTTCAGTCTGGATTGACGGGCGGGCTGCGATCATGTCGACGAGAGGTCACGGTCTCCGCGTGGCGAGTGCCATCGTACTCGCGGCGTTGATGATGTTCGGCTGCGGGGACCGCACGCCGAACTATACGCCGAGCGCGTCCGTGGCCGAGGCGGCGGTCCGTCGTGCGTTGGACGCCTGGCAGGCGGGCGAAGCGGCCGGCGAACTTCCCCACACGCAGCCCGTCATTCACGTCGTGGACGTCGGCCGCAAGCCGGGGCAGACGCTGGCCGGCTACCGCCTGCTCGGCGAAACCCGCGGCCCCTCGGGACGCACGTTCGCCGTGACGCTGAACCTCGTCAATCCGCTGGAAGATCTCAAGACGCAGTACATCGTGGTGGGCATCGACCCGCTGTGGGTCTTCCGGCAGGAGGACTACGAACTCCTGTCGCACTGGGACCACCACATGCCGGCCGCAACGAGTGTCCCGGAGGCTAAGTGACCCGGACGCTTGGAGCGTCCGGGTCACTCGCTCCAAAGAACGAACCATGTCCGACGAACCCCCAACGACATCCGAGACCGCAAGTTCACCGCCGTCGAACGGTTGGCGATTGTTGCTGCGCGGGCTGGAGGTGCGGCTGCGGTTCGTCATCGGACTGTTGATCCTGACTGGCGTGATGGCCGGTTGGCCGTGGCTGCGCGGCGGCTGGGAACGGCTGACCGCCCGGTGGCATCCGCAACACGCGACTTCCGCGGTGTCGGGCGACACCGAGTTCTTTTGTCCGATGGACCCCGGCGTGATC